>NZ_JAAHIH010000006.1:0-304902 GCF_010671925.1 Moorena sp. SIOASIH
AGGCAAGAGGCAAGAGGCAAGAGGCAAGAGGCAAGAGGCAAGAGGCAAGAGGCAAGAGGCAAGAGGCAAGAGGCAAGAGGCAAGAGGCAAGAGGCAAGAGGCAAGAGGCAAGAGGCAAGAGGCAAGAGGCAAGAGGCAAGAGGCAAGAGGCAAGAGGCAAGAGGCAAGAGGCAAGAGGCAAGAGGCAAGAGGCAAGAGGCAAGAGGCAAGAGGCAAGAGGCAAGAGGCAAGAGGCAAGAGGCAAGAGGCAAGAGGCAAGAGGCAAGAGGTAAAAAATATTTTGTACCTCATAACTATGATAAACGCTATATTCATATCAGGGATTAGAGATTAAACACTAATCCCTAATCTATTCCATAGTCTTAATCGCCTCAAGCTTAAGTAAAAATTCTTCTGTCAACTTGAAGAATGCTTTAGAGCCAGAAGAATTAGGATGAGCGATAACTACAGGACTAAAACTATCCACAGCTTTAGCAACATTAACATCCATGGGAATGCGAATTTGAAAAATTTCGTTGCTATCGAAATCGTTATCAACTCGCCTCATCACTTGCTTATAGTACCTACCCATTAGTCCTCCGCCTGACAAAATAAAGATAATCCCCAACAGCTGCAAGTTAAGAGGACTATCCTGCTGATGACTTTCTTTGAGTCTGGCAATCCGTCTTTCTAGGAGTTGAATCCCTACAATAGATAAAGGTTCTGGTCTGGCTGGTAGCAGATAGAAATCACTAGCCACAATGCCACTGCGAGTCAAAAGATTGTAGCCAGGAGCGCAATCTAAAATAATAAAGTCATAGTTAGGGATAATCGGCTCTAATATCCCTTTGATTAATAGACTTTCAAAGCGGCTCCAAACCTTACTAAATTCTACGTCCCCTTCTTGAACAGATTGCTTATGGAGTAGATCAGACACTACATATTCATCATAAAGCTCAATATCTCCTGGCAATAAATCCAATCCTTTGATATTACAATTATCAGTTTGAATAATATCCTCAATTGTTAAGCGACTGCGATAGCTAGGTTTAATGACTTTGTCAATTAACCGACTTAATGTCCGCCTTCCTTTTCTAGCTTTAGCAAATGCTTGGGGCTGCATTAAGCTCAAGGTTCCACTAATTTGGGTATCTAAATCGACCACCAAAACCCGCTTATTATGATTTTTGGCTAAGCAAGTCGCCAAGTTGACGGTGAGGGTGGTTTTGCCCACACCACCTTTCATATTGACTGTACTAATGACTAATCCCATTTATTAACATGATCTTGCCATGACACTATTTATTATCATTAAGTATTATTGGTCACTAGGCAAGAATTCTGATGGATTAGGTTAATTTACCCTTGGGCAGTCCGCAATCATCCAGTAAGTTGTCGAGAGTTACACTGGAATCCTCGGTTGAATCCTCAACTGATGTCATCGTTGTGTATCGTGGTGATTGTATTAGAGAATTCAGTTGCCATAGCCAGATTTGTTTTGTATCCTGACTAAATACCCCCCAAAATTGGGGGGATTTCAGCTAGGGAAAAGGTATTTGGCGAAACCTGAACTGTTATGAAACCTTTTCCCTTTTTTCTTTTAAGTTAATCGGAAACCAAGGGTTCCTAAACTTCCAAAAGGAAGATTTTGAGGTAATGTTAGTGAGATTGATGGTTAGATTGATTTCCCCGTTTTCCTTTGAGCATGGAAGCAGCACCAAAGGCACCAAATACTAACATACCCAATACAGATGTAGGCTCGGGAACTTTAACACCACCATTGATGAAGAATAATGTCCGGTCATACACCTTGCCACCAACGTCTCGGCCTAACTGTCTGCCGAGTAGATCTCCATCATCGAAGTGAATGCCACCGTAGATGCGAGAAATACCAGCTTCATCAGAAGCATCGGAAAATGTCTCCCAAAATAGGGTGACTTCATCGGTGGGAGTCAAACCAGGTTCAAAACGAGAGGCACCAGGGGCAAAGGTTACTGAATTGCCGAAGAAATCACTACCAGTAAATAGCTTGAAAATCTCAGCCGCAGAAGCACTGAACGCACTATGTCCTGAGGTGAATTCCGCAAAGGGAGGGGATGGATCGGCACCAGGAGTTTGGTAGGTAATGAAATCACTGGCTAATTGCCTGATCGTTTGTAGTTCTGGTCCACCATAAGATTCGATCGCAAAGCCTCCCAGCTGCTCATCGAATTCACCGATTAAGCCCAGCTCACCGAGTTCGCGAATCGCTCGGACGGGACGAGTATAGTCGTAGAAGACTTTTGCTTCCCAAGTAGCAATCCCGGCATCCAAAACTGCATTCCCCAGACCAAAGTAAAGTTGGATATCTTCATCTAGGGTTTGGTTATCCCGTTCAGAGATGAATGAACCAAAACCGAGCCAAGTTCCAGGAGGGAAGGGGGTGCCAGAGGGGTCTTCCCAAAACTCAGCCACTAGTTTTTGCTCATCGGTGAGATTAGCGCTGACCTCAACGATACGCTCAGCTTGCTCGATAAACCCAGGGTTAACAACGTCAGTATTAACCTCGCCGTCTTCCTTAACCAGACTAACCTCTGTACCATCTTCAAGGGTGACGGTACGCTCCTCCCGATTCAGAGTACCCTCTACCAGCAGAAAAGGTTCTGGTGCTGGTGGTCGAAATTCAGACCCAGAGTTCAAGGCAAAGGGAGTAACATTGCCCCACTGGGGAGTCAAAAACCGTTGCAACCTGGCATCCGGGCTGTCAATTGGTACCCGCTCTGGTGTCCAGCGAGTAATATCGACCACGTTATCGGGACTGTTGACGGGCTGATAGCCAGTGGTGTCGGAGTAAGGAACACCAAGTGTACCCCTGGGGTCATCCCCTAACTGGTTGGAACCATCCTGACGTCGGAACTGCAATAAGCTGTTGGCTACTGTCTTACCAACTTCAGTAGCAGTAGGGATAGAAGCAGAGTCGCCAGCAAGCGATCGCACATCAGTCAGGAGGGCATCGAAGGAAGCAACTTCAGAAGGGAAAAGGTCCGAGAGGACGCTATGAGCCGCATAGCTAATCGCTAGGGACTTATTTTCCAGGGTGTTCTCAATATCAGGACGTTGCAGAGTATCCTCAAGAGTGGTGCTAATCGGGGTTCCTTCATAAGCCGACCAGGCATCGTACATGGCAGTACCCAAGATGCCATAAGCCCGGGAGGCTCCTGTCGGACCCAATTGCGGGTTATTTTCTACTGCCCTCAAGGCTTGATCCACCCACAGATTAGCGCTGTTGTCTAGTGTCAGGTCTATGGCTTGTGCTGGCAAACCAAAGGATAGACCTGCGGTTGTTACTCCAATGGTTAGGAGTGAGGAGAGATGCTGTCGTTTTTTCAGCCCTTGATGGTGAGCTGAAAATAAATTTTTCATATTTACACCTGTGACTGGTTGTTCTTCAAAAGACCTTTTCCAAAAGTCAATGTCTACAAGGCAACTACAGTAGTTATCACCCTGTTGTTGGCTTTTTATGCAAGAGCTCTAAAAATTGGACGGTAGATTGGACAGTAGCCAAAGGTTCCGTTCGGATTGGTTACCTTGGCAAAAGCAATGATGAGATCAGGTCGTCTCACCAATTTAGGAGAAAATTTAGGATAAATCGTCTCCCCAGAACACTACAGGTAAAAACACGGACGTCTTGCCGTTGAGTCAAGTACCCAAACATACTCAAAACAGACTAGGGACTCTGGCCATAAACTCCTTAGATCTTAGGACTTACGCAAATCCCTCAATTTAATGCTACTTGTAGGGTGGGCAAAACCTTGCCCACCCTACCCATGGAGTCTGTGCGTAAGTCCTGGATCTGTTTGATTAATTAGAGTCTCTGGGAGTTATCCGTACTTGATCCATAGGTCAAAATCTGTGCCTGGAGTAAAATCCCTCATTTATGATCCGTCTATTCACTTGCAATGTCAATCGTCATCCGGAAAATTACTGATAACTTTAAAAAAGTTTCACAAAAGATATCCGTATAACGACCAGTAGTGTTCACAAATTCTTAGGTTTAATTTACATAACTTTGACAATCTTTACATAGTAAGTATATTAATAACTCCCCCATTTTGATCCGGCTGGCGAAACATTTCTTAACACGATTAAAGCCTTGATATTCGGTGTCATGGTCGCAAACTATTTTATAGTTTTGTAACGTAATCAACGGCAGAATCAGTGTTTTGGATGTTAACTTATATAGCGCTACGCGCAAGGCAAGAGGCAAGAGGCAAGAGGCAAAAGTTGACTACAAACGTTTTTCAGCTTTTATCAATGTCCTAACCTTAATGGGTAGTGCTATATTTAGCTATTTAGCCAGCAGCATCAATTTTGGGGGAATTTCAGCTAGGGAAAAGGTATTTGGCGAAATATGAACTTTTATGAAACCTTTTCCCTTTTCTGGTTGAGCTTTATTGACTTTAATCAGTAGTAAGCTACCTTGAGGATTCACATCTGGACAAAACCTGTTTAGCTGAACCGCGAGAAGCCCCGCACTTTACCTTCATTGGGTAAGTGTCGTATGGGAAGCGGGGGGCAAGGGTCGGAACGTCGAAATGCCAATGTGATATACTAGAGATGGTAGGGAAAACAAATTAAGAGCTAATCGCCACCTACCAAATGAACCTTGAAAACCACCTAATATAGGGTTCCATCCAGAAAAAAAAACTTGATAGTTTGAGTTATCTGTGGATGGGTAAAATTCCAGCAGCTACATTGGAGATAGAACTTTTTTTGTATTGTTCCGGGGCGGAGGGGCATCCCGTGTCGTTAATAAAGCTTATCGAGCAACCGTTCGCGCAGCGTCGGCGAAAGCCGATACCGTTGGGTGGTGTTGGTAAGAAGCCCGCGCTGTCCCGTGCTTAGCAGCGTCGGGAGATGTCACGCGCTAACCACTACTCGTCCTACAGGACGAGCCACACAAGTTAAAATCATCCCTTGCTGCCGTTCCTCCTCTTCGAGAGCGTCAGGCTGTTCATCATACTCTACCTTCCCTTCTATAAGCTTTCGCTTACAAGCACCACAGGCTCCCATCCGGCAACCGCTTGGTAATGGCACTCCTTCTTGTTCGGCCACATCTAGGATGACATCCTCCGCATCACAGCTGACCTCTTTTCCAGACTCAGCAAAAACCACAGTGGGTTCATTAGAGGTTGATGGTGATTCTACTAGGTGTAGTCTAGGACGATCTTCCCCTTTGACTGGTTCAGGATTTGTTGCTGCTGCTTTCTTTTTATTCTGTTTTGAGGGCTTTTTGCCGCCAAAGCTCTCTTCATGGTAGTTTTCCATCGGGAAGTCTAGACCGGCTAGCATCCCTTTCACCCCTGCCATAAAGGGATTCGGACCACAGACATAAACAATGCGATCGCGAAAATCTGGAGCCATCTCTGCCAGCATGGCTTCATTGAGTCTTCCGGTATAACCCGACCAACCTTGATCGAGTTCTGGGCGAGTCGTGGTAATCGCCAGCTTAAAATTAGGGTGCCAAGCCGCCATCAACTCTAATTTCTGACGGAAGATGATGTCTTGTGGGCTACGAGCACTGTGGACAAATACAACATCGACATCAGCACCGGTATCACAAAGCCATTTGGACATGGACATCATCGGGGTAATGCCACTACCTGCTGAGATGAACAGCAGTTTATCAGCCCTATGGTCAGCACAGGTAAATTTCCCCATTGGGCCATTTAATCTCACCTCGGACCCAACTTTGATGTTGTCGTGCAACCAGTTAGACACCAAACCCGCTGGCACATCAGGAGCGTCTGGTGGTGCTGGAACTCTCTTGACAGTAATTTCCAAGGTATGAGGACGTGAGGGGGCCGAAGATATGGAGTAGGAACGCTTCACTGGTTTGCCATCAATCTCCAAATCCAGAGTGACAAACTGACCTGGCTTATAGCTGAACAGTATTGGTGGTTCGGCAACGAATCGAAATGTTTTCACATCATCGGTCTCATCAATCACCTGTACACAGCGGACAGTAATCTCACCCTTAGTCCACTGCTTTATACCAGCGCTATTACCATCTACAACTAGGTTCGGTTCCTGGTTAGAGCCATAGAGCTGTAGGTCTTTGACCAACAACACAAATTCACCGATACGGATGATGTCATCTTCCTTCAGGAGCCAGTTTTGGTTAACATCTACCTCCTCATTATTGATCCGAGAGCCATCGGTGCTACCGAGGTCAGTAAAGAAACACTGTCCCCCTTGGCATACAATTCTGCCGTGTACACGACTCACGACAGGACTATCCAAGACTAGGTCACAACTCGGATGGCGGCCAATCAGATACTCACCTTGAATTCCAGTTTCGGGTTTCAGGGTTTTTTCCTGTAACTGGTTGGTTTGGTAGTTGATGATTGTAGTCGTCAGCATGTTTTGTGTCACTCCAAATTACCGAACTAATGGGTCAATTGCTTCAATTGCTGAAATTTATGAAGGGATTCTCTATTTTGAGTTCACAATTCATCTCAACTTGTCTTCATCTAAAAACCTCCGGGAGCGACTAAACTGCGCGTTTTTAGACCGCATAGGAACCACGACGCGGCGCATTTATTCGCCGTCAGTATGAGCTAATCCATAAACATAGCCATCTTTCCTATGAATTTTTTGACAGTATTTCCAGCTAATTCCTTCAATTGTTCCTTCTCTAGTTTTGATATTGAACGAACCAGTTTTTCTAATTGCCACCTTTCCCAAATAGGTGCCAACCTTCTTGCCTTTGGTTACAACAGCTTTGACCAGATCGCCAGTTTCAAAACCTAAGACATTTTTGACCTTGGTAGACTTTCTAACTAACTCTCCTTTTTTGTTCCGTTTTTGAAAGCCATACTTGTCAACTTGCATCACCTGCCTTTTGCCATGTCCAGCACACTTGATTAGTAGTGGCTGACTGACTTTGACCTCCAGTTTTGGGATATCCCCAACACAAGCTGCATCAAGCCAGTGGCTCTTTGGCAATCCTTGTTGAGTACGATTAAACTTAGTTTGTCCGCCTGTTGCTGTTGTCACTGACAAACCAGTTCCCTTGAGAGCATTAAAAAGTTTCCAGCGAGTAGAATTAACTGCTGCTGCATCTTTGAGTGGTGACTTAGCTTGAGCTAGTAATCGTTTGAGTAGATCAGGTTGGCCCCTAAGAAAGTCCTTGATGTCGTGGTTTGACTTGGCTTGATTACAAGGAACACAAGCAATAGCAAGGTTGGAAATTCGGTTGCTGCCCCCTTTGCTGCGAGGGACAATATGCTCTACCTCTAGAGGCACGTCCTTCGTTGCGCAATAAGCGCAGGTATGATGCCATTTTTCTAGCAAGTATTCTCGTACTTCGTACTGGTATAAAGTCCCTTGCTGGTATTCACGTTCCTGAAGTTCAGGATTTTGCAATTTGTGAGTGTCAAATTTAACCAACTCTTGGGCTATGGAACTAATTGGACAAAGCTTAATTAAGCGATTAACCCAAGTCATAGTAGTTAAAACTCGATGTTCTAAACTTGGCGATAGCCAGCTATCAGGGTGCTTGCGATTATTGAACCTTGGTTTACGATAACGAGTTTTTCTGACTCTGCGCCCTCGCCTTAAACTCCTCCTGGACTCTAAGCCATGTTTGATTTGCTGACCTCGATGTTCTAATTCAGCTCCCCAAATAACTTTGTTGTCTTGCAAGATTGCTATACCTGTCGTTTTACTTCCAGGATCTAGCTTAAGCCGATAAGTCTTGGGAGTAGAATTAGCCTCTTTCTTGAGAATGATGCTAAATGGATAACGCCTAAACACTGCCGCTTTTCCTGCGTCCAACAGCTTACTAGCTATGGTTGGAGTACAGGGATTAAGCGGTTTCAAATTCGTATCTAGAACAAATACATAATTAGACATTGGTGTGTCTAAAACTCCATAAATGGATAATGTTTGCCTCGTCAATGTTATCGGTCGGTACTATCCCAAAAGCACTGTCTTACCCCTCGTAGGACTGTTTAACCTTTGAGTTCTAGAGCTTGGGACTGGCACGTATCCCAAGGTAGGACTTTAACTCTTGCCGATAACGTAGGTTTCCCTAAGACTGGTCAGCTACCTGAAGATTAAAGCATGATGCCCTGCCTCTTCAGAGCGGGGTGCTGACCGGTAGTACCCTCGGCCTGAGCCACCAGTAACTGTTTTATAAGTGTTTTACCAGTGGCCATCCATATAGTTATCAGCCTTTTTTTTCTTTTTATGAAAAATGCTCTCCTTTTTACGGTATTTCTTCCTCGTCTGACCCTGTTGAATGTACTATCTAGGAGCAGCACTTAGTATGAGCAACCCCTATCAGCATCCTATAAGTAACCTATGAGCAACTCACTTAATAATCGACTATAAACAGTTAACACCAACCGTAGTTTTGGTGTCGATTCCGTTACGGGATGATCTGACCATTGCTTTCTTCCCTATCTTCCCCCTAAAGCGACACTGATTTGTAAAACTACAACACCGTAGTTTTGCTACTGCCTATTCCTGATCACCTGGTTGATTTTGATCTTTGTGGTCTTTTAGCAGCTTGGTGCGCTTATCAGAACGATTCTGCTTGCGGGATTCCCTAAGTATAGTGCGTTGGTTAGAAGTACTAGTCTTCTGGCGCTCTTTGATGGTGCTCAGTACTTTATAAGGGTCCCGTCCATAGTGGGGATACAAGATTGGTAAGTTTTCTTGCTCCTTACCAAGTTCTTCTAAAACCTGATAATGTTGCTGATCGTTGATACCCAGTTCATCCCGGATCTGCTGGAGAACCTCGAGACTACTAGCGGAATTCACATGTCCAGCTTGGATCGCTTCTCTTAGCACCCCTTTGTATACCCCCAAGCGGTATTGTTGGTTAGCACCCGGTAGGGTTTTAGCCAGGATGTGTAATTCCTCAGGTTTGAGATCATCGACGGAACGACCTTCCAGAAATTCCGAGAAGTCCAGGGGTAGCTTCTTTAGTTGACGGCGCAACTTGTCTGCCAAACTCTCCTGGGTATATTGGTGGGAACTACGACCCCAAGTTTGATAAAGCCATAAGCTGCTCACCAGAATCACTACACTCTGAAACAGGAATTGCACTAGGACAGGGAACCGATTAATTTCGGGACGACCCCCGTAGATGAAGAAGAAGTTAAAGGCAATAAAGGTACAAATGGAAAAGACTCGGTGCAATACCTGCTCGTGAGTGATAGATTGGTTTTTTCGCCACAGAGCAGCTTTGTATGTCTTCTCTAGCTTGGTACAAATTAGACAACTGAGGGCCACGAAGACAACGAAGGTAAGAGGAGTTGCCACCAGTTTAGGAATCGCAATCGGGTGATTCATGATGTAAAACCCTGGCTTGAAAAGCGCACCTAACTGATTCTCTTCATGGGTCCAAGCCCCAGACAGGTAATAATCGAAGTTTCCTGCATACAACCAGTAGTAGACGAAATAGCCAATCACCATGCCTAAATAACCGTATTGGACTAATTTCCGACCAGGCTTAGTCAGTTGTTGCCAGTAGGCTTTTTCGGAATCGATATCCATACAAGGGGACTTACAACTGATACAGGCACTTTTTTCTTGACCTGTGGTCTTGTCTACGGTGCGGCACATGGACTGGGTAATGGTTTTTGGCGGTGCGTTGTGAGCTTCAGTGCCAAGCAATCCCCGTGGTCCAGTAAATACCATCTGAACCATGCCAAATGGACAGACATAATGACACCAACTTCTGCCACCATAGAGGAATACCATCATCATGGCGGATAAGATAGTCAGGCTCAGAAACAAACCCAGAACCAAGCGGTCAGAGTTAACAAATAGAATCCGGCAGTTCAACCCGATAAAGAAAATGGCAAACTGCACATATAAATGGTTACGAACCAGCCAGGGATTTTTGCTGATATCCCCCTGTGGCTGTAACCCCAAAGCTCTGGGAATTTGGGACAGAAAGTAAAGTGGGCAAATGCGTCGCCAAGTCTCATGACCGAACACCAAAACAATCATGATGGCGCTAGGCACGATCATGCCCCAGAACATTCGCGCTCCCAGGGCATAGGGTTTTTCATCTAGGCATACTCCCTGGACTTGAACACATGGGTCTCGGGTGAGTATGGGATCCCGAAATAGGCTTAATAGATTATCAGGATCAGTTAAATTGTGTGAGATCGGGTCATAAAACAACGAGACAATTAATATTAGCCAACTAATCGCTAGCACCCAACGGACTCGGTGCCAACTTTGTTCTGGTACCTTTGACAGCATAGCTTTAACCCCCTTTTGATCCATTGTGGGAAACAAGTTCAGGCATTGGCAGTACCCGTTTGGGTACTTCGTAACAGCTAGCACCCAAACCAATCCTGAGGATGAGCATTACCCGTCTTTGGGCATAATCTGCTCTATAAGAATAGCAAGAGTTAGGTCAACCTTTTTGAGTTTTGGTTTGTTGGCAACCTAACTAGCACCATTGATTTTGAATCACTAGTTACTTATCTGGTTGAGTCCACAACTTTTATGTCGCAGTTGCCGAATTTTTAACATAACTTTACAAACAAAACGCAGATGGTTCTAATCTGACACTTAGGTAGACATAGCTATACTTGCTGTCAGAAGAGTTGCTTGGAATTGATCGAAAGTACTCTTAGCTCTACCTGATGTGGTTGGGTCAGTTAGCTTTTTACCAGTTGTGAATAGGCTGATAGTTTAGGGAGAGCTTTTCAAAGAGCTCTGGGTGGTCTCTCTCTGTTGTCTCAATCATCAGCAAACACTGCTCCCATTGGACAGGGGAAGGGGGAAATTCCCTCCGTAACCCTATCGTCAACATCGGTGTAACTAGGTGTAATGAATAGGGCTCCATAAACTAGGCGTCAATCACCACTTAGGCGGTTGGCTAGTTAGGATAGCTTGGGCAACTCCTTAGTTGAGGTTATAGATGGCTCTCAACAGCTCCCAGGAGTTAATCCACAAACTAACCGAATTTTGACAACGAATCATCATAGGCACCCTACTGCTTATATGAATAAAGGATTTTTAGGTTTGTTTAGCTTCACAGGTAGTTTACCAAAGTAATGCACAAACTTTACTAAAAATTTGCATAAATTTGCTTCAAGCCCTGGTAAAGCTAAACCAAGGTGGATTTAAATACTTCCCAGTAAGGGATTCAGGAGTCTGATCCCCCTTGGGCTTTGGTTTGGTGATAATCAGCGATCGCATCTTCATACTCCTGAAGTGCAAAAATCGCCAATCCCCGGTTTTAGTAGCCCCGGAAATGCGAATCGCGAGTAATTAACGAAAAGTGTTAGTTATCCCCATTGATTGTAGCTTTTGATACCAATTATTTATAACTTAGTATCTAGGAATACTAAGTTTTGATCTCTTCAAGCCATTTTGAAGTGTTTTTCGAAGTATTTCTTGAAAAGAATAGCATTTTAAAATAGATCCAGAAACCCAATGGTGATTGGGTGCATCTCAAAGTTTTAAATCTATAACTCAGCTATGCAGGGCATTCATGAGGGGAGCCAGTCCGATCATGGGGTAAACCCCCTCATCAAGGCGCTACCTTGTTGCATCGCTACTCCCGACTCCCTACTCCCGCGCAACCCAAGACGAAAGTCCCTGATCAGAACTGCTATAGTAATTTAGATTACACTAGGGTAATCTAAAGAATGAGCGCCAGAATGAGCGCCAGAATGAGCGCTTTTTGGGTTTAAGGGTATCGGTCTTGTCCTGATTAACTGGCTTCTCAGAAGCCTCTACACCTAATTCTGGAGATTTTGACTCTGGGGATTTTCGATTAGGAATGTTTTTGCCCAACTGCCAGTCATTGTCCGCCTGCAATAAAACATAGGTAGCCACATTTTCAATCTCCTCCTCAGTCAGCTTTTTCTGGAAGGAGGGCATAGCGTTTTTGCCATTAGTTACCTGGGTTTTAATTTTTTCCAGGTCATACATCTTATATCGTTTCAGGACAGGTTTCTTCAAGGTTTTATTGGCCATAATCACGTTATTGCCACCGATATGACAAGCAGCACAATTTTGACTAAAAACCTGAGCTCCCTGAGGGGCATCACCAGCTAGGGCTGGACGTTCTAGAGCAAATGTAAACCATACCGTAGCAGTCAACAGGATTGATAGCAGCTTCTTCAAGGGGATTCTCCTTCTGATCAAACAAACAGCAGGCTACAGAGTGGCCTATAATTATTCCCTAGAATGACTGTAAACCTTAGAAGAACTGCTGTCAAACCTAAGAACCAAGACTATAAATAAAGGCAGCAGACCGACTACATATGAATCGGGATAGCCTGGCTGCTCAAAACTTCATACACTATAAATAACCTCTAGCACCCAAATTAACCCAAAATTAACCCAAAATTAACCAGTAATCTATGAGTCCTCTGCCCCATCATCGCCCTAAACAACTCTCCCTAGGTCCATTGGAACGAGAAATCTTGGAGATCATCTGGGTATTAGGTTGCGCTACTGTTAAAGATGTCCATGAACAGATTTTGGCTGACCCCGATCGGGAATTAGCGTATGCTTCAGTGACCACAGTGCTACGCCGCTTGACCCAGAAAGGTTGGCTGAGTTGTGATAAACGACAGCGTACCTTTTTATGGAGACCCTTAGTGTCTCGCCAAGAAGCCCAGGTACTAGCAGCCCATGACCAGCTCAATCGCTTTTTAGCCGTAGGCAATCCAGATGTAGTTGCTGCCTTTGCCGATAGCTTAGATGCAGCCAGTGTTGACCAAATTTCTGCGATCGCACAACGACTGCAAGCAGCTCGTCAAAGGCGGAAGGAGGGAAAATAATGCATGTGGTGATGATTATAGCAGCATTAGGGCTGGCTTGCTGGCACAGGCACACAAGCTACCAACTCCCTGGGAGTTGGCCCAGGCGCTGGCAACAGGTACTAGTGCAATTTCTTGCTCCACCCCTACTCCTCCTAACCACTGCTTTAGCTGTCCTATCCATGGGGCCAAAGGGACAAATGATCGGGTTACGTACCGACTGGCTCAGCTACTGTCTAGCGCTAGGATTTCTGGGTTGGGCAGTAGTGTTGTGGCTAAAGTTAGCAAGGCTTGGTTGGCAGTCTTTGCAACAAGTTCGTTCCTTACCCCAAATTTGCTTAATAAATGGGCAATGGCAAAATGGGCAATGGGAAAGGGTTGAAAACTGTCCTGGCTTAACTCCAACCCCTGAATCCCTAGCTACTCAGCCTCAATTGGCTCGTCTTTTAGACACTCCCATACCCTTTATTGCTCAGATTGGCTTTTGGCAACCGGAACTTGTGGTCAGTCAGGCACTCTTAGAAACTCTTTCATCGGAACATCTAGAGGCTGTTATCACCCATGAGCAAGCTCACCACCATTACCGAGATACCTTCTGGTTTTTCTGGCTAGGGTGGATTCATCGAATCACCGCTTGGTTACCAAATACAGAGTCATTGTGGCAAGAACTATTGAGCCTAAGGGAAATCCGTGCTGACCATTGGGCCGCTAAACGGGTCGATGCCCTATTGTTGGCAGAATCACTGTTGACTATGGTTAGTAGTCCGATGATCACTACGGAAAATTGCTGTGCTCCCTTTAGTAGACCTGTGGCTCCCAGTCGCTTCCAAGAGAGAATCGATGCACTCTTGACAGAGCCAGAGTCTGCGACTGGTACTAGCTCCTGGCATTACTCCTGGAATTGGAGTTGGTTGCTATACGTATTGTTACCCCTATTGGTGGTACCGTTTCATCAATAAACTTAAGGGCAACAGGCATTACCACAGGCATTAGGCCACAGGCAAAGGGAAAAAAAATATTTTTTTGGGTCTTGACGTCGCGACATAGTGATGTAAGTATATAAATATATCGCGACAAAAGGAACGAACACACAAAACACTTAAGTAAAACACTTAAGTAAACCGCCTAAGTGTAGTAACTACCTAAGTGTATTAACCAGTGTATTCACCATTTGTCATGATATCACGATATACCAATAAAAGTATATCGTGACAAAATGTGCCAAACTTATAAGAGGACAATCAGATGTTGCTCTCTCTGGAGCTAGAGGACAAGGACATTGGTTCACAAAAAGACAGATCCCCGGTATGCATTACTGCGAGGACATATTCCCAAACATCTACTAAAGCGCTTCCGCAACTACTGTGTGGAACACGAGCTTGACTACAGTGAAGGACTAGAAGATGCGCTGACTAAATTTTTTAACTACCTAGACAGCAGCAAACTATTAGCAGTTCCAGCACAAACTCCTACCATTGCTGATCTGATTCATGGCTGGAACTTGGAAGAACTATCACGATTAAGTGAAGTTAGCGTTGAAAACCTGCAAGCCATCATGGAAGGAAACCGACCCACAGATGATGATCTGATTGGTTTGGGTGTAGTGCTATGCAAGAACAATGGTGAACCTTGGACAACGGATGAGTTAGTCGAGATTCGCGATCGCTGTTTTTACGGTGTTCCAAAATTGTCGAGCAACAGCGAGTCGCCAAGGATTCAATAACCGTGATCGGACTAACAGCTGCCAATGGTGATTGCTATCAGAGGGGATTTGTTACAGAAATTATCGGTTTTTGAATCGATTTTTGGCTAAAATCAATCCTGCCAGTGACTGTACTATGGAAGCCGTCGGTTACTTAGATCAACAACCATAAATCAACAACCATAGATCAACAACCATAGTTAGCCATAGTAGTTAGCCATAGTAGTTAGCCATAGTCTCCGTTGGTCCGGTTTAACTTGTTTAACAGCAACACTCACTACTCAGCGTGTCATTTTAGGTTTCAGTCTTCAACAATGGACAATTTCTTTTTCTCAGGGTGCCATCTATCAGTTACCACGGAAAGCTTCAATATTGAAGCTCCATCACGCTTAGCGGCCTATGCTCTCAGGCGACATGCTAGTGAGCTGGCTGTATCTGCTCAAAAACTCAGGCTTCAACGGGCTATTGTATCTTGGCCCGGATGCGAGCGACCTTACCAAATTCCCACCTCCATACTCAGGAGCCAGACAACTATGACCGGACCAATACCCCAAAACGGAACCTATTTGCTAGGAGCCAACTACCTTCGTGTTAATGATTTTATCAAAGAAAAGCGTGAACAAGGTCTAATTGTAGTAATTACGTCAATGTGGAATGATGTTTGCTTACATACCAATGACCTACTTGCACCGGAGCGGGGTATTCTCCAACCCCATCAGTGGACTGGCTTTAATTATCGCTACTTGTGGCGTGATAGTCGGGATGACTATAACGAACTAATTGATCGATTGACTCGGGAGCGTTACATTCCCAAATTCCAGTACACCCTCAGGCGTCCCGATGGCACATTAGGCCGCTATGAGACCGATTATTACCTGGTAGAGGATTATCTGAACGTACCAGTGCGCATTGGTGTCAGCGATGTCAATGCTTGGGAACTGATATCAGAACCCTTAGCAAGTTAGTTTCCATTTAGTTTCCATTTTCTATCAGCCATCACTCACCACCAAGACTTAAAATCTTTGATCCTGTTACCTAGGTAAGCGGCTTGCCGCTTAAGGATTGACCTTGGCCTTTAGGCCACGCTACGCGAACGATAAGGTATTACCTAACTTACTTGACCGGTCAATTAACTACACTCATTCAATAACTCATCGCTGAATCTTTAGGTCTACTTGAGCTAGGTAGCCAACAGCGATTTATTTCCCTAAAACTGTTTGCCAACAAATAACTATGCACAACCAATCAATTAATTCGGTGCCTTCTGGCAATCAAAACTCTCAAGCCAGCACTAGTGGTTTGGTGAATTATCCAACTCGGAATCATAATGAAAAGCAGCCGATAGTAAGGGGAGGGTATGTTTTTGCTCTGATTGTGGCGATGATTTTGGGATTCCAGTCACTGGAAGCTTCCTATGAACGGGTAAATGGTCAGGAAAATATTTCTTTTGCGACCAAGTCGGCTCCTTCTAGTCTCTTAGTGAGTGGGTTAACCTTGATTGGCTTGGGGCTAGGTATTGAAATTGATAAATCTACAATCTTCTCCAAAGGCAAAGGAATAATTCAACTGCTAGTAAATTCCTCTATGGATGAAGAGGATTAATATCATCTCTATTACCATCGGTACTGTAAAAGTATAAAGCTTCGGTAATCGGTAATTGCTAATTGCTAATTGCTAATTGCTAATTGTAATTACTCCCGAGTCATTACTCATCACCCATTACCAAAAAAACGTTCAATTCCATAATTGACGTACTGATTAGTCAAGATTTATGGTTTAGTTAGTTGTTTAGTTAGTCACCGGTTGAGTCCCAATTTCATAAGGAAGACTATCTCAGCTATCTATCTCAGCTATCTATCTCAGCTATCTATCTCAGCTATCTATCTTAGCTATCTATCTCAGCTATCTATCTCAGCTATCTATCTCAGCATCTATCTTAGCTGTATATCTCAGCTATCTATCTCAACTAGAAGAAGCTGCTGGCTAGTTTGCAATTAGTCAATAGCATTTATTCAGGGTTGCCAACACCTTTACAAAGGGTGTTAAATCTACTACTACTTCTAAAATTAATTGTATGACAGTTCTAGATTATTATAGTAAACTTGACTCTAGAAAGCAATGGCTGCACATCACTAAACAATGGATCCAAGGGATTCTAGGAAGAAAAATAGAACAGTACTATACCCCTGTAGTGATCCGACAGCTGCCAGGAAAAGGCTGTAAGTTGTTGCTTCTGGAAAGAAACACACCGGGAGCTGTCAGCACATGGCGATTTAACTGTGAGCTGCTCCAAAGACAATACTTGCTAATTACTCTAGATAACCTAGCGGATTTAGATAGATATCTCCAGAGAAGCAATCGCCAAAGAAAACCAGGTAACACGAAAAGAGAAATTGTTAATTTACCGATTAGGAATGTCTCTCATCGCATCGGTATTAGCCTAATTGACCCCTTAAAAAAACAAGAGTGGATTGGGGTATGGGATTTAAACCTAATCGACGATTGGTCAACTTATCACGCAGAAGATTATAAGGCAGAGCAACTTGTATTATACCTCGGTCGTCGCCTGATTAGTTCCTATGAGTTTATGCCCGACTTTTTTGAGCAACAGATTACCGAAAAGCAATGGTGGCAACAGCGTATTATGACTTTGTGCAAAGCAGATTTTACCAAAGATCACGATGTTAATATTACACCACTGTCAGGAACAAAACACAGGACGTCAAACTTAATTGAGTTCAGAAGAAAAGTAGGATGAGCTGATACCTACTTCACTAGGTTAATCTAGTTAACTGCCACGGCTCTAAGTAACTGATTTATTGCTGACGGTTAACGGTTGAGGGTTGAGGGTTGACTGTTAACCCTCAACAGCCAGAAAGATGGTAACGGTACTTAAACAAGTATTTAGCTAAAAATAAGGTATAATATATAATATACATAGCTTTCACGTCGTGATAGTGAAGGGCTCACTCCCATGAAAGAAACCACCTGTGCAGCCATGGCACCCTGTTTTAATAAATGGTGCAGTAAATTTGACGATTTATTGAGGAACAAATCCCAGAAAAGAGAGTAAGGAAACTACATAGGGGGATTATTGGGAGAAAGTGAGGGAAAAAATGTATCTAGGATGGCAACAGACTCATTAGAAGTAACTTACCACAGATTACATCACTGTCTTGATGCAGTCGCTCATGGGGGAAACCACGGCAGTTGCTCATGGCGCATGGGTCTGTGTGCGGAACCTGCGTCCGCACCGCTGTTTGCCCCGTGGAAACCACCGAGAGTGTTATCGTGACGGAGATAAAGTTCGTAAAAGAACCATAGCGTTCCCTGTCTAAATTACAAGATGAAGTCATAGAAAATCTACGTATTGTCCTAAAAGGAGGAGTAGCTGTTGAGAATTATGGTGAAGCTTTCCAAATTATACGTAGTCTTCCTCACGGTCATGTGGCTGCCGTTTTGGGAACTATAAATAAACTAAAATTGCCAGAATTAATTGAGGCAAAGTCTTCCCGAAAGCGCTCTATCATCCTGGCGATGATAGTGGCAAGGATCCTAGAGCCGCGCTCCAAATTGGCAACAGCTAGGGGACTAAATAAAGAGACTTGTTTTTCGTCATTGAGTAAGTTGTTAGGACTAGAATATGCCTCGGAAGATGAATTATACGAGGCTCTAGATTGGCTATTGGCTCGACAAGAGAGCCTTGAGAATAAATTGGCCAAAAAGCATCTATCAGAGGGAAGCTTAGTACTCTATGATGTCAGTTCTACTTACTTTGAAGGCAAGAGTTGTCCCCTGGCGAACTATGGCTATAGTCCAGGGTAAGCGCAAGAAAAATTGAGCCAAAATGTGATGTAGGGCAAGGATTAAGACAATATTAAGCCTTGATGCTCATCACTATTGATTTTTTTGATCAATATTTTTTCAAAAAATACCGCCTTATTGATTCTTGCCCTTACCCTGGCGTTTATAGCGTTTTCAAATAAGATGTGAAACTAGGATTGATGCTATAGCGTTGCGCTATACCTTGTTCAGAGCTTGCTCAAAGGTCATCAACAGGGATTCCAGGGAAAAAGTAGACTTAGCATGGATATAACCCCGCTCGGCTAGCATATATGCAGCAATTGGATCACTGAGCAATTCACCAATGACCTTAGCCAGTGCTGCTGAATCTCCTGGCGGTACCAAGTGACCAGTCACGCCATCCTGAATCAACTCCACTGCACCACCAGCAGCAGCAGCAACTACGGGTCGTTTTGCCAACTGACCCTCGACAATCACCCGACCAAAGGGTTCCGGTTCAGTAGAGGTATGGAGTACAATATTGCAAGCAGACATCAATGCTGGCACATCATTGCGAAATCCCAGCATGTGAACACGGCCAGCAAGTTCTGGTGCCGCAGCCATGGCTTCTAGCCGTGAGGCGTATTCTTCTTCACCAAATAGGGCTTTACCAACCAACAGGGCGTGTACATTGGGGAGTTCCTGTAAGGCTTCTAGTAAAATATGCTGACCTTTCCAGTAAGATAGCCGACTGAATACACCAACAACTGGAGCATCACCAATGCCAAGCTGGTCACGGATTTGAGCGGATTGATCCGATGCCAGATTATCGAAGGGGTCTGAAGCAATACCGTTGTAAACCAGTGTTACTAGGTCTTCGCGTCCCCCAGCAGCGATAAAGGCTTCACCAGTAGCACGAGAATTGACCAATACTTGAGATACTCGACGATTAGCTAGGAAAACGGCTATGGCACGATTGACCGAGCTAAAGTGTTGTGCGGTCACAATATCTCGCAGGTGCCAAACCACGGTCGGACCGCCCATCAATGTTGCGATCGCAGCAGCAATGAACGCTTTTTGGGAGTTGGCGTGTACTAGGTCAAACTTCCGTCCAGCTGCTGCTATTTGACGAGCCATCCACCACAGGGCAGGTAATGCCTTAACAGCACTGAGTCCCCCTGAAGTCCTTACGGCTAAGATGGATTGGGGTGCAGGTATGACCTTGACCTTCACCTGTGCAGCTTCCAGCCGTTCCCGGAACGGACCATCGGCAAACAGTAGTACTTCGCTGGTGTCCCGGTAGGCAGTGGCCAGATCCAGCAGGCTCAACTCAGCTCCGCCCAAAACGGCGGCATGATCGACAAAAAGGACTCGACGGCGCGTCATAAGAGCGAGTAGTGCACAAAAGGGTGTTTAAAAATTGCAAACAAATTCCCATTATACCCTCATGGGGGATATCCCCATGACCACACTACCTCACTCCATCGCTATTGCCTATTGCCTATTGCCTATTGCCTTAAAAGGATAAGCAATATCGCTGACTCGTTCACCAGAATTGCTATATTAATCCATGGCAGCTTGATAAACCGATTTAATTCGTTGAGCAATCACCGGCCAAGTATAGTGCTCATGAACATAAGCTTCACAAGCCTCAGAGCTAGGGAGTTGACGCTTACCAGAAAATACCTCGATCATGCCCTGAGCAAGTTGATCAACTGAAGTCCCCTCAAACAATAAGTCTTCCGAGAAAGGCTGTAAAATCTCTGGAATACTATCTACAGGTGTTCCTAGAACTGGCGTTCCATTTACCAAGGACTCAATAACAATTAGACCAAAGCCTTCCCATGCCACGGTTGGCACAACTGAGAAAGTGGCAGCACGGTAAGCTAGGGCTAAATCTTGGTCTGAGACAAAACCCAACAAGCGCACATGGTCAGTCAGTCCTAATGCTTCAATCTGTGCTTGCAAGGTTGGCATCAGTGTGCCTTTACCCGCTATCAGTAGTAGCACGTCTGGATAGCGCTTACGCACTTGATCCACTGCTGCAATTAAATTTTCTAAGCCCATGCGTTTAGCTAACCGTCGCACAGCTAAGATAATTGGTCGATCTTGAGGCCAGCCTAGTTTTGACCGTGCCTCCTCGGGTGTAATGGTGGTGTCGAAACGCTCCGTATCAACCCCCGGAGGAATGATGTGAATGCGCTCTAGTGGGATATGATACTCTTGGTGCAAGGTGTTACGGAAAGCCTCAGAAAGTACGATAAACTTAGCTATCCGTCCGTAAGTCACCCGCTCTAGCATCCATTTTAACCGAGTCGCAACGGTATTGCTGCCTTCTACATGCCCTTCTAATGCCCAAGGCCCTTGGAAGTGCATCACCATTGGGCGACTGTCTAATTGATCGAGGATTGGAAAGGTATATAAAGCGAAGTGGGACACTACTAGGGGGTAGTCTTCCTCCTTCAGCACTCGATGCATCGTCTGTCGGATACCGCTCCAGCGTTGCCAGAGAGGGGATTCATGGCTAGCAAAGGCTTGGACTTGACCACCGGAGTTTTCAGATACAGCGGTTGAGCCTGCCACTAAGCCACGCATCTCTACACCAGCTTGGGGTAAGTAACGAGTGCAATCGTAATAAACTCGGTTGAGTCCTCCTGCTTGTTCAGGGAACCAACCCATACCGATTTGAAGTGTTTTCACAGTACTAGAGCCTCGATAGTGTTTGTTATAGCAAAGGGAGTAGGGAGTAGGGAGTAGGGAGTAGGGAGTAGGGAGTAGGGAGTAGGGAGTAGGGAGTAGGGAGTAGGGATGCATCGCTTCTGCCTTCTGCCTTCTGCCTTCTGCCTTCTGCCTTGTTGTTGTACAATTGAAATGCACAACAGCTTAGCTTAGGGGTCCATCTTTATGCGGTACATTAAAGCTTTAGCGTAAAAATCCTCTTCAGCAAATAGCAAGTATTCTCCATTTTTTCTTCGCACTACTCTTAAGGCCATCGGGACATCTAGCCAACCTGTGGTTGATTTGACTTCTGGGCCGGGATTTATTTTGCCAATCTCTTGACCTGTGCGAAAATCATAAACTCGCACTTTAGCATATCGATTCGGATCTTTTTCATAACTATTATCGACATAGCCGACAAATAAATAGTCTCCCGAAATAGCCATACTTTTCGGTAAATCTGGTCTGACTCCTTTCGATTTTTGATTGTAAGCTATGACCACTTCACCGGCTTTTTGTGGCGCTTTACTCCAATTGATATATTTAACAGCTCTGTTACCAATCAATCCCCAATCCCCCCTTTTGTCAAAGGTCGGAGAATATCCAGCAATGTACATGGTATCGGTTTTCGGATGATACTCAAGTCGTTGAATAATTTTAAACTCCTTTGGCATTTCAAAGGATTGTTGATTGTTAATATCGTAAATCGGGCTGCCGTAGGAATCAAACCGTTTAAGGGATAGTTTTTTAATCCCGTTTGTTGATGTACCTATCCAGATATTACCGTCATCATCAGGCCAAAATGCCCAACCCCGATAATTTTGTCCTTGATTATATTCACCTTGTTCAGCCTGCTCCTCTTGTCCATTACCGTTTTTATCTTGCCAATAGCGATAATCCAATTGAGTTCCCCAAAATGAGGCAGTGGGAATAGCCACTTCCCCATCAGTTTCCGGATTAAACCGATAAACATGGATACCAGCTGACTCAGTATACATACTATTGGTAAACATCAACTTCCGACCCTTCACCCGGCGAATCATAGCACCAGCATTATGCTTGATAGTCTTCTTAATCCGATTATCATTAGGATACTTAAAGGGATTAACGGTATGGGCGACATGAGTCCATTCTTGACCTGATGATTTACTGTAATCTAGTTTAAACTGTTGATTTTTGGTATGAACAACAGTTTCATCCGCTGGATCAATATCAGGAATATCAATAAATAAGAGACCTTGCAATTTCCAATTGAGAGTCCCATCCAGTTTGTAGCTATCCAGGGTTAATCCACCTGCTTCCCAAGCGTAAATCCGACTGGGATCACTGGCGACATAAATATTATTCTCCTGATCGACTCCAATCCCAGTAATTGAATTAAAATGTAAGGGTCTGATTTTTCCAATTTCCTG
Organism: Moorena sp. SIOASIH; assembly: GCF_010671925.1. Lineage (GTDB taxonomy): Bacteria > Cyanobacteriota > Cyanobacteriia > Cyanobacteriales > Coleofasciculaceae > Moorena. The sequence continues at coordinate 22,380 of NZ_JAAHIH010000006.1, forward strand.
AGGACTTCCGCTGTAGATTCCTCCTTTAACACCAAAGGTTCCATCAGGAGTTGGATTTCCACTGCTGTCTAGATTTTTAAAGATTTTAATCTGGTTATCAGGTCCACCATCTCCTACTAATAGGCGATTTTGATTATCCACAACAATAGCTGTAGGGATGCGAACCGAATCAATTTTACCTTGGACTTGACCCGTTTCTGAATTTAACTTAAGGATCTTATTTGTCTTGTTCTGGATAACCCACAATGAGCCAGTTTTATCTAATGCTAATTTACCCGGTTGATTCACTGACCATTCTTTAACCGGTTTCATGGTCTGGGCATCATAAACTTTGATTTTATTGTTAGGGGTATCACTAACATATAAGCGACTATTATCTGCTGCGATTCCCCGAATCAAACCTTGATTAGTATTGATAATCAACATACTTTTATCATAGCCTTTACCCCCCTTAAATTTTGCTCCTTTATAATTACTTATGTTATAGCGACGAACACAATACCATTTATCATCAGAATTGGGATATCCTACGCCATAGCGACCCTTTTGTGTCATCGCCATGTAAATATAGTTATCATTCACTGCGATCGCAGTTCCCCCGGATCTTCCCCAGCCATGGGTAGCATCGAGTTGACCAAGAACATCACCATTTTTATAAACCCCCCCTTCTCTAGCAGCTTCATCCCAGGGAGCATTACCATAAACCGTACCATCGGGACTTACAGCCATCCCTAACATCGATAGCTGGACATGTTTTCCCTTGCCCGGAAGCTCACCTCCAGGACCATAGGTATTACCGATCCAAGAGGTAGTGTAAGTCAACCGTTGGCTTGGGTTGGATTCAGCAGTTATCGTGTCATTGTTGCTAATCACAGAATGGGCAATAATTACCAAAACAGCGATCACAGGAACAATCGCAGCATATTGCCATTCGGGGATACGTATTGACATAGTTTTTTCCCTGAACTCGAAACTATTTAAAAGACTGGAGTCTGCAACCTGGGGTAGCTAGCGGTCAAGCTTCCTTAGGAACACTTTAGAAGCTGATGATAAACAGCAGTAATCTTCTCCACCATAGTGGTGACGGTTAGTTCGTCAATGTTTTGCTGTGCTGCACGTCTTAATCTATTTTGTTCAGACGGACTAGACAGAAGCATCTCGATCTGATCTGCTAGTGCGATCGCATTTTTAGGAGGAACTAGCACTCCTGCCTTACCGTCATCTAGTGCTTCGGGAATACCATCCACGCTAGTAGCAACAATCGGGCAAGCCACCTGTCGTGCTTCCATCAAAACCAGACCGAAAGACTCACGGTGTGAAGCTAGGACAAAAACATCCGCTGCCATCATGTAAGCTTGGGGATTTTTATGAAAACCTTCGAAGTGAATACGATCAGCAACTGACGATGCCGCAGCTTGAGTTTCAAACATTTGACGGTCGGGACCATCTCCCACTAAGTACAAATGTGCCTTAGGACAACCCTTAGCGACCTGCTCAAAAGCGCTAATTAACTCAGTAATTCCCTTACGTCGGTTCATGCCAGCTACCGTGACAATAGCGGGATGTTCCAAAGCTTTAGGAGTGCAGGTTTCTATTGCAGGTAATCGGTGACTGCCTAGAGTACAATTCTTGATCACAGGCATTTTCCCCCTGGGAATACCCCACTTAGACATCGACGTTGCTACCGCATCACTCACGGAAATCACTCGTTCAGCCAATCCCATCACTACTGAGCTACGTTGGTGAACATTGTGAAGATGAGATACCAACCCATACTTTGCTGAACCCCGTAGGAAGCGAGCTAGAACTACTCCCGTCATCATGTGTCCATGGACAATATCTGGCTGAAATTCTGCGATTATCCCTCGATAACGCCCAGCAGCCTTGAGCAGATGCAACGGTTTTCGGGTCTGATCCAGTTCAAAGTGAGTGACGCCATAAGCCCTTAGCAATGTTTCATATCCGCCGCCAGCAGAGGCAATACCAACCTCATGACCCGCTTTCGCTTGCTCACAGGCAACGTCAATTGCTAGATTGACAATACCATTACCAGTTTCTTTAATATGGTTTAAGATATGGAGTATACGCATCAAAAATCTCCCACAAAGGAAAGCACCGCCATATTTGACCTATAAGTTAGTTAGGAATTGGTAGTTGAAACATCCGGCTGTTCCTTTCCATCTCCTACTTCTGTTATTCTTCAGTCAGTGCCATTGATCAGAAAATTTTCATAATTCTTATCTTTAGCAGTCTTCACTTCAGCAATACTTTCCATTTCCGAAGAAAGTTTATTTTGATGCTGGTGATACTTATGTGCTGCCATCGTTAGACCCAAAAATCCCCAAATATAACATCCCCCAACACCAAGCATGGCGCTACCAATCGGTAGCCCGATTAAATTACTCAAACCAATAGCACGAGCAGTACTCATGAAGGAATCACGGCGAATCTCAGGATATTGAAACACACTATATACCAGCAGGAGCAATCCACACATATATGGGAGAGTTCCAAACCAGCCTAATGTAAAAAACATATCTAAAATGCCACTGTCAATCACAACGCTTCGGAGTTCCCCTTGTTCGATAGTGAATGTATTTCCAATCCCATTACCTAAAGCCATAGAAAGAGCTTTGCCAAGACTCTCTTCATAGATTTGTTGTCTAACTTCCGCACTGTGATCATTTCCAAGGTCAGAAAATGTTGCCAAACGACTACCAATTACCTCCGAGAATGGCTCAATCGTGGTTAACGGCACGATACACATTGCCATGACCAAGATAGAAATAATGATGCGCATCTGGATTTTGGGTTTGAGTGAACTGGTTAGGGAAGCTAGTCCAAAGAACCAGCTCGCCCACATCGTCCGTGACAACGTTAGTAGAAAAGACAAGTAACCAGCTATGGAAGCAGGAATACGTAAAGGACTGTTATTATTAAATAACAACAGCAGACCCACCATCATGGTTGCGGCAAACGGCCCAGTGGAATTCATCGTGCTCCACAAACGAATACCAAACGGTTCGGGATTCCCCATCGAGAACATTCTGGCGTTGATCAGCCAAAATCGATCCCACTCCGGTGCAATCACATATTGCACTAAGCCATAGACTCCCATCACCAATACACCCCAGAGGAATGTGCGCTGAATGTTTTGGCGATAGCGAGGATAATCTCGCCAATTTATAAATAAGTAGAAACCTAAAAGAATCGGGGTTAACCAGTCGATCAGTCCTCGAATCGCGAAAATAGGAGTGCTTTTAATCAGACCAATGATAAAGCCATACAAAATACTGGTGAATCCTAAAATAAAAGGCAAACCCCCCTGTTTATAGGCTCTAGGAAGGTATTTTAAAAAGGTATCCACAGTAATCCATGTCACCACAGGCGCTACTAGCAATACTGGACTCGGATTAACCCAGTTACTGCGATAGTCAATTAAACGACGAACCAACGGCATTAGAAACCATAGCCACCACATAAAACCTAAGTAGAGGACAGGATACCGTCGATAGAGAAAAAGGCCCACGGCAAACCCTACCACAGGCAAAAGAATACGCAGAATGCTGCCAGCACCAGCAATAATCCCCAGTATTGTAATCACAACAAATAACAGGATAGCTGTCCAAGCAGGGGCTGGTTCTAGTTTGATAGGAATTCCTTTTGTCATTAGGTGTTAGGGATTAGATACACAGCAGTTCTCAATTGGGTGAGGTGAAAAGTCCTAGGTTTTAGGGAGTAGGGAGTAGGGAGTAGGGAGTAGGCAAAAGGCAAAAGGCAAAAGGCAAAAGGCAAGAGGTAAGAAATTATATAAGAATGTAAATGTAAAAAGCTGTAATATTTTTTTTAATTCATTTGTAAATGCTATATCTAATAGATTAGAGATTAGTTAGTAATTAGTATAGATTAGTTAGTATAGCGTTTATTAGTAAGCCTGAAGTACATTAAAATTTTATTTCTTGTTCCCTGTTCCCTGCTCCCTGCTCCCTGCTCCCTGCTCCCTAAAACCAAGAGATTATTCACCCCAAACCCTTCAACCGTCTCTTTTGCTAGCCTAAGCACTTTTTCCAGCTCAACCAACCCTGCCAACGTCCACGCAAAGAAGCAAGCCACTTTTGTCCTGCTAAAAGTCCTTCCTTGGGGAAAGACCGCAAACATTGCAGGAAACCGGGTTTAACTCGCGTTCCCACCAATGTTGACCAAACTATAAATATAATCCGTTGTAGAACAGGGAAGTAATCTAACAAAACTATAGTTTCATTATGTGCCGCATTAATCAGGGCAATATCGCTAAAAACTATATCTCGCTGATCCTCATCAAAACGCTGTGCTGGATAGTGGTCTACTGCTACCCCTGGGTCATAAATCAGCTTCCAACCTGCTTTTCTTAGGGCTAGACTAAACCCCAGATCATTATGGACTTGAGCTCCCGTGCCTCGCAGACGCTCATCAAAGCGCAAGCCCGATATAGCAATCCGTCGATAGCTCATGTTAGCTCCTTTCAGGACATCCACCTCCCGAGGTAAACCTACCCCCAGGTGATGATTACCAATCACCCGTCCATACCATTGCACTCGACCCACTCGTTCTCTAGCACCATTTTCCAGGTCGTTACCAACATGTACCCAATCCCGTCCACCGACACCCCCGATCCGGTGATCGGACAGAAAGTGAGTTTCAATATCAGCTAACCAATTACCACGGGGAGCAGCATCATCATCGGTAATGGCAATAATATCTCCCTGTGCTGCATCAAGAGCTGCGTTGAGAGCAGCTACTTGCCCGGGAATGCTTAATTTAACAGGACGCATGGGTAGGAGATCAGGGTTGAATGCTTCAAGAAACGCCCAAGTTTCAGCATCAGTATCCCGTACAATCACCAAGACCTCATCCGCTGGTCGAGTTTGCTTATCCAGGGCATCTAAACACCGTTCTAGGTCTTTTGGACGGCGATAGGTGGGGACTATAACAGTGATTCTCATTTCTTCTACGGTTGAGTTAGGTTGGAAAGTTGAAGGTTATTTGGTTGAAGGTTGAAGGTTAGACGGTTGTTCGCCTTTGGCGTTCCCGTAGGGTAGGTTAGACGCTTAAAGGTTGTTTGTCAGAATGCAGAATGGTGAATGAAGAATGGTGAATGAAGAATGAAGAATGAAGAATGAAGAATGCAGAATGGTGAATGAAGAATGGTGAATGAAGAATGAAGAATGAAGAATGAAGAATGAAGAATGAAGAATGAAGAATGAAGAATGCAGAATGCAGAATGAAGAATGCAGAATGAAGAATGAAGAATGCAGAATGAAGAATGCAGAATGAAGAATTCTCAATTCTCAATTCTCAATTCTCAATTCTCAATTCTCAATTCTCAATTCTCAATTCTCAACAGATTACTATCCTGCGGTTTGAGACCGTAAATAACTCTGTAGAGTACTTAACCAGCCTTTCACCATACCTTTCAAGCGTAATTCCATAGAAATTGTCCATTCAAAGACAGCACGAAAGCCCAATCTCGATAAGAACATGCGAAATCGCAAAGCTGGTGAATCTCCTAACTCTTTCAATAGAGCAATCAGCTCGGCGCGTTCTACCTCATTGAACAGTGGACGATAACAGTATGCTGTGTGTCTTAAGGCCAGTTTACGACGCTGCTGCTCAATCACCTTTGTATCCCAACCCCGTCGCTTAAAACCAGGCAAAATACTGTCTTCAAAAACCCGAATACATCCTTTTAATTCCATATTTTTTCGCTTAGGACGTAGATTTTTAGCATCAGTCCAAACGCGATAACGGGCTAATATCTCATTGGCATAAACGTTCCCATAACCCGCATCTGCCATTCTGACCCACATGTTATAGTCCTCTACAAAATTGGGACTATCTTCATAAAACCTAACTGCTGGCAACGCTTCAGCCCGAAACATAACGATATTCGCAGCTACTTTTACCCCAAAAACTGCGGCTCGTAGTGATTCGTCTGCGCTCTGAAACTCGTGCTGTCTTCCAATACGTCGCACAGCTCGATTGTTACTGCGTTCATCAATTTCCTGCACAGCACTATGGATATAACCCGCCTCTGGATGCTTCTGTAGTAGGGGTAGTAACGTTTCTACATAGTTGGGTAACAGGGCATCATCTGAATCCAAACGAACAATAAATTCAGTGTTTGGCTGTTTCAAAACCCAATTGTTGTTAGCCGCTACACCTAGGTTTTTAGGGTGCCGATAGTACCGTACTTGAGGAAACTGCTGGCATAGTTGTGCCATAACCTCAGGGGTTTCATCAGTGCTAGCGTCGTCTGACACCCAAACTTCCACATTGGGATAGGTTTGACGGCAGGCGCTGCCCACTGACTCCCATAAGTACTGGGATTGATTATAGGTAGGTATGCAAATAGCAACTGGTTTCATGTCCTGCATCAGGAGTAGTTCCTTTATACGAAAGTTATGTTAAAATCAAATAACCGTCAGAACTGTTTAATTTTCGTTCGTCAAGAGTGCTATTTTTTTATTCAACAGCAACAAATAGCTATCCGGTTAGTTTACAAAAAAGGCTCTCTAGGGTTATTTCTTGACCAAAAAATTTTTAACAAATTGTTTCAATAGTCCTGATTTACCAGACAAATAGTCTACTATCACCTTTTTATCTTGCCAGAGAATAAAATAATCCCTTAAAGAGCACTTATCAACCTTGGTAAATTCCATAGGCTTAAAGATTGAACCATACCAAGTAAGCACCATGCCCTTTTTAAAAAACATGAAGGGACTTTGACCTTTAAATTTTCGATTTGACTCTAAATGAGTTGGGTGTCTACCGGTAACATCACCATAAGCATCGGTGATCAGTGCAATGCCTTCTGTTTTTAACATGGAGCGTATATTAGCAATGGCGATCCATGGCTCAGTAAGGTGTTCGAGAACATCGAAAGAAATCACAACATCGTACTGATTATCCAAACAGGCTTCATAGGTAGGAATCAGGTTGATGCCATTGTCTAACAAGCCATAATGTTTAAATCGCTTGGTGACAAAATCATAGGTTTTACTGCCTGGGAAGTCGCAGTACTCAACTTGACAACCATTCATCGCTAAGTACAGAGAGTCATTGCCTGTACCATCACCCAGTAACAAAATTTTTAAATCACCAGTTGTCTTCCCTTTCTGTGAGGCATACTCCTGAATCCTTTCTAGGCTTATTTCTATCAATTGCTTTCGTCCAGGTCTAGCCCAAAAAACCATTGTTTCAAATATTAAGCCATACCCATTTTTATAAAGAGCCTCCATCTTGGCATCATACTGGTGAGGGGTAACTCCAAAGTTTTGGGCATCTTGACACACATTCCAGCCTAGTTGAAGCGCTTCCTGCCAGACTCGATGGTTTACCTCGTCTCTGGGCAGCTCAGTAAAGGTACTAATCTCATCAACAATAGGTTCGAGCTCAGTGGGAATTTTAATTAGTAGGTTAGACATAACTATTGAGAATTGAGAATTGAGAATTGAGAATTGAGAATTGAGAATGCGCGCGTAGGGTGCGTTAGGGGCGGGCTCGCCCTAATTTTCACCCCGAAGTAGCCAGTATTGGGATAGCCCGCCCCGTAACGCACCACCAAGTAGAATTGAGAATTGAGAATTGAGAATTGAGAATTGAGAATTGAGAATTGAGAATTTATTAGTCTAATAAGATAGATTACTACTCTCCATTTTCTACCTTAAAAATACTCGGTAGTATCGTTATCCGTTGACCTGCAACCTGCAACCTTGGCCAAAAGGCCACGCTACGCGAACAACCTTCAACCTGCAACCTTGGCCAAAAGGCCACGCTACGCGAACAACCTGCAACCTGCAACCTGCAACCTTGGCCAAAAGGCCACGCTACGCGAACAACCTGCAACCTTCAACCTTCAACCTTGGCCAAAAGGCCACGCTACGCGAACAACCTTCAACCGTCTAACCTTCAACCTTGGCCAAAAGGCCACGCTACGCGAACAACCTTCAACCTGCAACCTGCAACCTGCAATATTAAATTTAGACTACTTGATCAGTTCTTCACATAAATCCACATAGCTTTGTGCCATCTTTTCCCAACTGTATTGTGCAGCTATCATTGGTGCAGCTTGGCTCATCTGTTTCCGTTTTTCAGGATTACTAACCAGAAGGCTTAACTCCTTTGCCAAAGCCTGGGTATCGTTGGGGTCAGACAAGACCACTCCGCAGGCTGGGGTAACTAATTCAGCCCCCCCGGCTGTGCTTGCGGTAATGACTGGCAAGCCAGAAGCCATTGCTTCCAGGAGCACTAGTGTGCAGGCTTCATAGCGGGATGGAAAGACAAATAAATCTACGGCTCGCATGATCTGTGGGAGGTCACGTCGGTACCCCAGAAAATGTACCCGTTCACTCACATTTAGGCTTGCGGCTAGCTGAGGATAAGGACTACCTTCTGTGATGCCAGCAACAGCTAGGTGTAACTCAGGCACTTGGACTAAGGCGTGCAGAATTGTATCCAAGTTCTTCCGAGGTGTTCGGATATCCCCAGCAAAAAATGCTAAAGGCACTCCCTCGGGAAGACCCAATTGTTTGCGGTTAGCGACACCGGGATAAAATTCCTGTAAGTCCACACCATTGACAATCACCCGAATAGATTCAGGGGGTACACCAATGTCTACTAATTCTTTCTTGACCTTTCCGGAAACTGCGACTACTACTTTTGCCTGACGAAAGGATTTTTTTTCCCAATGGGCATTTAAGGTTGTAACTAGCCGCTGGTAAAGACCATACAAATCCCGACGTAGCCGAGAGGTATGAGCAGGCGATCGCAACCAAGAACTGTGGACAAAATGTACAGCATTCACATCTGATCCAACTCTGGTAATGGACCCGTTAACTTTTACTAAGTCCAGCTGACTACGGTGTTGATTTAACCAATTGCCACTCCGCCAGGAAAAGACCAGATGACGAATTAGTGCTGTTGGCCACTTTTTAACTGGAATGAAAATCCAGTTTACCTGATTACTCTGTTGGAGTTCTGGGGCAACATGACTGGCTAATAAGGTGACGTGATGACCCCGACGAATGGCTTCTTTGGCAACTTCATAGTTGACTCGACCTTGGCCATCATTTTTCATGACTTTGTGGGTAACGATACAGAGTTTCATGAGTAGCTATCCTGTAAAAATTATCGAAAACTCTGACTAGTGCATCCTTTTTAAGGTATCCGTCAAAAATAGTACAGAGCCTAACCAAATCTGGTAATCAGCAATATGGTAATGATCACGATTGTTTAGCCGTATAAATTAATAAAATGTTTCTCAAAATTATAGGTAATTAATTATGAATAAAATATTATTTTAAATTTTATGACTTTAAAATTGTCATGTTAATTCCTTAAATAATTAAGGTAATTTTTAATGTACTTTTGTCTGTTGGATAATTTCCCATCTGCAAGATATCTCGAAATAATGGTAGTGGTAAAGATGTAGTGATTTGGCTAAGGTCTGGTCAAGGTAACGGGAGCTAAAATCACTACTTGTTTACCACTACCCTATTTGGAAATGCTATAGTCTTAATTTTTTTGACCAACTTCATGTTGCATCTTGTGATATTTCCAAAGGTTACCGCGCTTTTCGAGTAACTCTTCATACTTTCCTTGCTCCACAATTCGCCCCTGTTCTAGAACGACTACCTTATCAGCTTTGGAAATGGTCGATAAGCGATGGGCAATGGTAATTACTGTCCGTCCTACAGAAAGTTTTTCTAAGGACTCCTGAATCAGGCGCTCAGAAACAGAATCTAGGGCACTAGTTGCCTCATCTAAGATCAGAATCTCTGGTGCTCGCAGTAAAGCACGAGCAATTGCCAGCCGTTGACGTTGACCTCCAGATAATCGAACTCCCCGATCACCGAGTTGCGTCTCAAAACCTTCAGGCAAATCTAGGATGAAGTCTAATGCATTGGCAAGTTTTGCAGCTTCTCGAATTGCCACCTCATTTACCTGTTCTGAACCATATGCAATGTTATTGCGAACAGAGGTGTTGAAAATAAATGTATCCTGACTGACAATAGCTAGCTTACGACGCACAGAGTTGATGTCAAACTCTTGTATGTCAATGCCATCAATGATAACTTTACCTGCGGTTGGGTCATAAAATCGGGGAATTAAGTCAGCAAGGGTTGTTTTACCTGAACCAGAAGCACCGACTAGGGCTGTTGTCTCTCCTTTGTTGATAGTTAAGGTAATATCGTGCAGTACCAGGTTAGAGGGATCGTAACCAAAATCCACCGAAGCAAACTCAATGGCTCGCTGCAATCCTGAAAATTCCACGTTACCATTCTGCAAGTATGGTTTGTTGTCAGTTCTCAGCAGCTCTTTAATGTTATTCATTGGTCCGGTGAATTCCCCAAGACGCCCTCTGGCATTATTAATCAGACGTACAATCGGGATCACACGAAACAAAACAAACAAGAAGGTCAGCAATGAAGCTGGCTGCATCTGTCCATTAGGCACGAAGATATTAAACGCTACAATAATCATGCCGATCAGAATTGTGGTGGCTACGCTTTCCGCAATCGGTTCTATGGCATACCCAAATGAGGCAGATTTGATAGTGATGTTTGCAACGTTTTCGCTAGCGTCATAGAATCGTCTACGCTCAAAGTCCTGACTCGCAAATGCCTTAACTGTGCGAATGCCATTGATAAACTCTACAGCAACTGAGGTAAATTTACTGCCTGCGTTGGAAACATCAAAACTTGTCTCTCGCAACCTTTTAACCAAGTTAGAAAGAGCAACACTCATCAGGCTAAAGAGCATTAATGATGCAATGGAAAGTTGCCAAGAAAGCAAGAACATTGATGTAACATAGACAACTAGAAGAGACACTCTAGTTAACATAACAGCTGTCACATCAAAAGCTTGATTAATTTTTTCTAGTTCGGTGGTTAGACTATAAACTAGCGATCCAGAACGGCTATGAGAAAAGTAACCCAAACTCAGCCTTTGAAGTTGCTCAAATAGCTTCTTGCGCAGCCTATCTAACAAATTCATCTGAGTTATCATGCTGTACCTGCGCCCACCAAACATAAAGGCTGAACGCAACCAGGTTGTGATCAGAATTAGAGCAGATATCCGGTAAATTCTTTCATTAACCGGTCTATTTACTCCAAGAAACCACATATCGATCCAGTTAATCCCTGTCTGGATTGGGGTAGCATTCGGGTCGGTTATATTTTGTAAAAAGTTTAGGATAAACCCTAATCCAAAACCTTCAAGCAATGATGAAAGTATCGTTAAAACAATAGCCAAACAAGCAGCTTGCTTAAGGAATTTAAATTCCCTTAATATGAAGTGGTTGTCTTGCCACAATTTTGTGGACTTTGTAAACCTAATAACAGAATCAAAAAGTTTTATTTCAACAATTCTATATAGAATACTCACTGGTTTGATTTAGACCTATTTTGATGGGGGCTATGCTTAAATTAAACAAGTTTAGCTAAAAAAACTAAGATCACTCTCCACCATTTCCGCGACAATATCAGGAAATTTCTTTTTACTCTTCCAATTCAGCTCATCCCGAATTTTCCAGCTATCCCCACAAAGGGGCACTGCTTCGGTCGGACGATAAAACCTCTCATCAACTTCCACAAAATCTTGATAATTAAGACCGACGTGACTAAACGCACAATCTACTAATTCACGAACCGAGTGATTCACTCCGGAAGCAATTACATAATTCTCTGGAGAATGGTTTTGCAGCATCAGCCACATGGCATAGACATAATCCGGAGCATATCCCCAGTCCCTGAGAGCATCTAGATTTCCTAGATAAAGCTTATTTTCTAACCCCAGCTTGATCTTGGCGACAGTAGAGGTAATTTTGCGAGTGACAAACTTAAAGTCACGCCTTGGGGATTCATGATTGTAAAGAATACCGGTACAAGCAAAAATGCCATACTGGTTACGATAGTTTTGCACCAGATGATGACTTGCCAGCTTTGAAATACCATACACAGACCGGGGATTAAAAGGAGTCAGCTCATTTTGAGGGGCATGGAACACCCTGCCAAACATTTCAGAAGAACCTGCAAAAAAGAAACGACACTCCGGTACCACTTCCTTAATTGATGCCAGTAAATGGTGGGTTCCATTAAAATTACTGGTTAAGATAGACGATTCATCATCAAAGGAATAACTAACAAAACTCGATGCAGCTAAGTGATAACACTCGTCGGGTTTAATCTTGGCAATGACCTTATAGAGTGACAAGTGATTCTCTAAAGATGCAACATGTAAAACAATGTCGTCTTTGATAGTCCTGAGATTAGACAGCTTACCTGCTGGGTCTTCAACTGCTGGTCTCCTGACAATTCCATGAACTTCATAACCTTTGCTTAGCAAAAGCTCTGCAAGGTAAGATCCATCTTGTCCAGAAATCCCTGTAATTAGTGATTTTTTCATTTTTACCAGTGGGTTAGTTATGAGTACTACGTGCCTCAGGGCTAAATGGTTACGAGTAGGTAATAGTGAGCTAGTTAGCAATTACCAATTACTAACTCACTATATTTAGCCCTTTTGGCGCTATTTCAGATCGGTAAAACTCAATTCCATAGCTGAAATCAGTATCTTCTTAGGAGTTACGCCGCCAACCCGGTTATTGACGGTAATTACACTGATTTCAGCCTTTGATTTATAACGAGAAAACGGGTATGATATAGGTGGGTAATTCCTGGTTATAAGACAGTGCGTTCGCGTCGCGTATCCTACGGATAATCGCTGATTTTATTCAACGCTAATCTATCAACAATGTCTTCGTGTTGTTAATAGGTAATGGATAAGGGTAATTGCGCTCTCCTCGTGGTGTTTTACAGCAGCAATAGTCTTTTTCTCAATTCCCAATTAGCAATTACCCAAAGCGCGACTATCTATCGGTGTGATCCATTCGTAAAAATGGGATTAGATTACATCATTACTTAGCCATTACCAGCGGTAACAACCTCACGAATAAAGGCAGTATCAGCAGATTGAGTACAAGAGGTGACAGGCATGATACCTAGTGCCTGAAGGTCAGCATTAACCATGATTTCAACCAGTTGTTTAAAGCTCACTGAAGGTTGCCAAGGTAGTATGGTATTAGCCTTGGTGGCATCACCCAACAACAGGTCTACTTCAGCAGGCCGAAAGTACCGTGGATCGATTTCAACGTATTGCTGCCAATCCAAATTCACTAAGCCAAAGGCAATATCGAGAAACTCCCGAATTGAGTGAGTTTGACCGGTAGCAACAACATAGTCATCAGGTTCGTCTTGTTGCAGCATTAGCCACATAGCGCGGACATAATCCTTGGCATAGCCCCAGTCCCGTCTGGCATCGAGATTGCCCAGGTAAAGTTTCTTCTGCTGACCAGCTACAATGCGCGCCAAAGCACGGGTAATTTTGCGAGTGACAAAGGTTTCGCCGCGTCGGGGACTTTCGTGGTTAAACAAAATTCCATTACAGGCAAATAGCCCATAGGATTCGCGATAGTTGATAGTCTGCCAGTGGGCATAGACTTTTGCACAGGCATAAGGACTACGGGGATAAAATGGTGTAGTTTCTGACTGAGGCACAGCCTGCACTAGCCCAAACATTTCAGAAGAGCCAGCCTGGTAAAAGCGTACCTGAGAGCCAATCCGCTGTTGATAGTGCCGTACCGCTTCCAACAAACGCAAGGTTCCTATACCTGTGGCATCGACGGTGTATTCTGGTGAATCAAAGCTGACCCGCACATGGGACTGAGCTCCGAGGTTGTACACCTCTATCGGCTGCACGTTTTCTAGGATGCGTTGTAGTGTCAAGCCATCAGTCAGGTCTCCGTAATGGAGAAATAACCGTGTCTGTGGATTGTGGGGGTCTTGGTAGATGTGGTCGATGCGATCTGTGTTGAAGGTAGACGTGCGTCGGATAATGCCATGGACTTCGTACCCTTTTTCCAGCAGCAGTTCCGCTAGATAAGACCCATCTTGACCGGTAATGCCAGTGATTAATGCTCGTTTAATGTCTGTCACGATTTCTCACAACTCTGATTAGAGTAATTAGTTTGCTAATGTACGGGATGAAGGCAAAGGCAAATCAAAATTGAAAATTGCAATTAATAACTTAATAAGTTAGGAAGTTATTAACTTTAGCAAAGGGAACAGGGAGTAGGGAGTAGGGAATATGGCATCAAAAATTCTCACAATTCCTACAGGGATTGCTATTACAGCACTGGAGTACTTTGAGAACCGAACACATGCGATCGCATATCTTCCTGGTGAAGCCTGATCATTCCTGGCAACAACCTCAGCTGTCGCCGCTCCTCCTGGGTCATCCGAATCACCTCATCCAGTTTCCAAGGACGTGGTCCGACTAAACTCATCTCACCCCTTAGTACATTCACTAACTGCGGTAGTCCATCCAGACAAAATTGACGCAGCCATTTTCCAAAATGTGTCATCTTAGACGTGACTTTGCCTTTGTGTATAGCTTCAGTGCGAAATTTAATCACTTGGAACAACTTACCCCGTTCTCCAGCCCGCCATTGCCGAGAAAAGACTGGTCCTGGTGAAACAATCGCTATCAGCAACATCAATCCCAGGAGCACTGGACTCAGAATCAGTAGCAATAGAGCAGCTAAACTCGAATCCATCACCCGTTTCAGTCGAGATCGGAATAGTTTTTCCCTACTAGACAATTCTGAGTTGAACGGTACTCTTAGAACAGCTTTCTTCTTCGCTTGCTCACAGGCATTAGTCCAAACTCTTAACCCTGTTTCACCCAGATTGGGGTCGATACAAACCAGCCCTACCGACGAGCGTTGCAAGCAATTACTTAACCAAGACTGACTTTGCAATGGAGGTAGATAATGCTGTTCATTCTTCTGGAGAGGGAGTACCCACAACTGTTTCCGTCGCCACTTGAGCTTGCAAGGAGGCAAAGAACTGACTGCTGACTCTGGCTCATCATCGATATCTAGGATTGAGATTTTGGAGGTTGTTAGTATGATTCTGGAAGTCGTCATAAATAGTTACTCCATTTCACCGAAATCAAAATTCAAAGGTTAGATCCTGTTAGGTTTAATACGTATCATTCTCAGGTTTTCGTTAATTGAAACTTGAAACGTAAGCTATCAGCTATCAGCTATCAGCTATCAGCTATCAGCTATCAGTTTTTGAGTAAAACAGGTAAGCATTGGAATAATGCTGAGTTACGTCAGCTGTTCCCGTAGCGTGGGCCAAAGGCCGACGGCTCAAGGCTGACGGCTCAAGGCTGACGGCTAAATGCTTACTTAACAATTAACAAGTTTCAATTAACAATTAACAAGTTTCAATTAACCAAAAAATTCAACGAGACTTGACATGATTGCTGAACTGACGCTCTAGTTGTGGAGACACTGGAAGATCAGATACAGGCTGCTTTGGTTCAATAGCACCATGGCTATTTCGCGAACCATAGTAAGCGTAGTTCTGATTAGAACTCTTGACCCCGTTAGCAATGATTCCAATCAGGTTTAAATTCCTGAGTATAGCAGTAGCCTGGCTGAGTTGAGATTGAGTAACTCGCTCTAGGCGTCCTACCATCAGCACACCTTGGCACAAAGATGCTGCTTGGAGTGCATCCACCATACCTAACACTGGGGGAGTATCCAGCAACACCAGATCATAGTTCTGCTGAAACTCTGCCATTAAGTTCTTCATCCGTTTAGAACCCAACAGCTTAACTGGGTCAATTGGGGTTGGTCCAGCAGTCAAAACATCAATGGTTGACCCCAAAGGTGAGATACTAACTGGGCTGGGTGTAGCAGTATCATCTTCCAATAAAGTAGAAAGTCCTTCCTGATTGGAGAGACCAAGTTGTTGGTGCAACCTCGGACGGCGCATATCTACATCAATTAGCAGTACTCGTCGATGTAAACGAGCAGCACTCAAGGCTAAACCCAACGCCAGAGTTGACTTCCCCTCACCAGACAGCGCTGACGTAATCATCAGGGATTTCCACTCAGAACCAGAATTGAGCAACTGGATATTCACATAAATCATGTCCAGTGCTTCCTGAAATGGTCGCCATCCCAACAGTTCCATCATCGGAAGTGCTCTCTCGGACTGGCTCAAGTTAAGATTCAGAACAGGTTTACTGATTTTACCCTCCGGCAACTCTGGAATCATACCTAGCAAGGGTAGAGCCACTTGATTTTTCAAATCATCAGAGCTATGAATTCCATCGTCCATGGCTTCCCGCACAAAGGCAGCCACACCACCGAGAAATAACCCAACCACTGCACCCAATAATAGGTCTTGGGTCATATTAGGACCGGTCTTGAAGCCCGGTAAAGGTGCTTCTACAACTTGCCAGTTAAATCCCCCCCGAGCCAATTCGATGCTTAACTCCTGCCGTGCTTGCAGTAGCTGCTGCAGAGTATTTTGTTGAATTGCTACTTGCGGTTGTAGACGATTGTACTGAGCAATCAGGGCTGGGAATTCCCTGAGTTGGATACGGATTTCCTGCTCTGTTTTGATCAGGGCTTGATCACGAGTCTGTAGACTGACTAGATTAATTTGCGAGGTGATCAGTTCGTTGACCAGATTGATATCAACACCACCGAGCTGTCCTTCTGTCAGGAGGTTACTTCCAGTGCTAACCAGTTGAGTCGGAACTTGCCCTAAAACCCGTCTGGTTTCTTCCTGCAAGAGCGCAAACACACTCTGACGCTGTTCAATTAATTTTTGAATACTAGGATGAGCTTCAGTATAAATCCGACTTTGCTCCACCAAAGCCAGTTCTATTCTTTGGATTTCATTGAGCAAATTTTGATAGCGCCCAGATTGACTCAAGCGGGAGGAGGTCAAAGCATTTTGTGGTGAACGAGCCAGTTTTTGCTGAACAGCCTGGTAGCGAGTCTGAGTTTCCATGTACTGAGCGCGGATGGCTCGGCGCTCCTGTTCAATCCCATTCAGAGTTTGACTGACAGCGAGAGCTTGTTGTGAGGGATCAATCAGGTTTTTGCTCTTGCGAAACTGCTCTAGCCGTTGCTCAGCTTGCTCAAGATTCTTACGAGCTGTTGGCAACTGCTGATTGATAAAAGCAAGACCTTTATTCAATCGCATTTCCTGCTGCTCTAAGTTATACTCTTGATAAACCTTTTGAATAGCTTGCAGTACTTTTTGAGTTTTAATCCGGTCATTGCTGGTGTAGACCGCTTGAAATACTTTAGTTTCAGTTTTACCCTGCAGTACTTGAGCTAATCTTAAGGAGCCTCTGATATCACGGATTGTGATATCTGGGTAGTCATCACGAAGCAAATCCACTGCTCGTTGAATCAACTCAGAACTACGCATCAGCTGTAACTGAGTAGCATAATCGATATCAACAGTGGACTCAGTAAACTGACTCTCGATTCCTCGTGTTTTATCTATATAATTAGGCTCCACCAACAGCTGTAGAGAGCTGATATAAGTCGGCTCTTTATTGAGAGTGATATAGA
The DNA here is from genome assembly GCF_010671925.1 of Moorena sp. SIOASIH. Lineage (GTDB taxonomy): Bacteria > Cyanobacteriota > Cyanobacteriia > Cyanobacteriales > Coleofasciculaceae > Moorena. Next base: position 39,862 of record NZ_JAAHIH010000006.1, read on the forward strand.
AGGCAATCGGCAAGCTTGTCAACAGTACACTTAGAATCCACAAGCGTCTGCGCCACAAAACTGCCAACAGTTGGCCATACCCTGCATCTGTTTCACCGGCTGCGTTTAAATCAAGTTCCTTCATGGGATTTTAGATTAATGATTGACAAGTTTGGATTGGATTTTTAATTGACATCAATTCCAGTGAATCAAGTCTAAACTAGTCCCGGGATGATTAGTAATCGGTTTAGATAAAATCTGGTTAATCACTTTGTTCATATTCGATAGGGTTTTGTCAATTTTTTTTGAAAAAAAAGTTAATTAAAATTAACCATTAACCCTTGACAATTTGCAATTGCAATATGACCAAGCTGTCGTCATCGCAATTCTCCAGGATACCTGCAACAAATTTTCCCTATCTTATGGGAATAGGGAATTAGGAATTGGACTCTGATTACCCATTACCCATTACCCATTACCAATGAACCGACAATCATAGGTTGCATCCCTTTTAGAGAAAGGTTATAAAAAGAAGTAGTCAACCGGACCTGATATTATCTATTACCCATCACCAGTCACCCGAGCAGGACTATATTCATTAGTCCACTAGATTTGATCTAATAATTTTGGAGTATCGACCAGTATAAATCCCAGGAAATCAACGAAAAAATCCAAAATCCAAAATCTAAAATCAGCCCAGCCACTATCCTGTCACCTAGCTAAAGTGGGAACCTTGGTTGAATGGCGTAACGAATGGCTCAAATTAACAGGCTGTCCCCTGACCGTTTTATCAATAATTTGGCCAACTTTGTTAAAGAAAACGTCTTCAGTGAAATGACTCAGGGCATGGTCTCGGATTTTGGCATAATTCCAGGGAATTTCCCTAGCCTCAAGTAGTGCAGCTTGGAGTGCTTCCGGTGTTTGCCGTTTAAAAAACACCCCTGTCGTCCCTGGTATCTGAGTATCCAAAACACCACCGGCACCGTAGGCAATTACTGGGGTACCACTGGCGTTGGCTTCGATTGGCACTAAACCGTAATCTTCTAAAGCCGCCACGATCACCCCACGAGCTTTTGCCATCAAATGACAACGCTGTTTATCGCTGACGTATCCCAAGAATCGAATATTGTCCAAGGCTTTAGATTCTAGACGCTCTCGCTCTGGACCATCACCAGATATTAATAAAGGCCAGCCTAGCCAATTAAACGCCTCGATAATCAGATCGATACGCTTGTAACCCAGTAAACGAGATGATACTAGGTAAAAGTCTTCCTTTTGGTCGGAAAACACAAATTTATGGCTATTTATTGGATAGTTGACCGTCATGGCTGGCTTACCATAGATATTCTGGATACGCCGAGCGACAGTGGTCGAGTTAGCAATGTAAATGTCCGGCTCCTGGGCATAGTCCAGGTCTACTTTTCTGATCAACTGGAAGACTTTATCAATTACAGGAGAAAACGCTCTATATTCTCCATACTCCTTGAGGTAAGTTTGCGTATCCCACAAAAAACGGGTGACATTGTGGCAAAAGCAAACATGCTTGGCTCCTAATTTTTTCTTGACCGCCTTTGCGAAGCTTGAACAACTACTGATAATCAAATCGTAATTTTCTAAATCCAAGGCTCGAAAAGCTGGATAGTAAAACGGAGCCAAGAGTCTGAAGTATTTCGTTGACCCTGGAATGTTCTGAAGTCCGGTGGTATGCACTAGGCGCTCACCTAGGTCAATGGTGTTCTGGGCATCATACAAGGATGTGAACACATCAGCACTAGGGAAGCGCTTACAAAGCAGTTCAAATACCCGTTCTGCTCCACCCTTTTGCGTTAGATAATCATGAACTAGGGCAACTTTCATGCTTGTTTAATGGAAAACCTATTCCTAGAGAATACTCTAATCTATTTACCATTAGATTTAATTTGTATCCGGAATTTTACCAAGATATTTTTGAGCCTAAACGGCTCCATTATTTTTCGACAACAAGATAAAAGTTGTTTTGATAATGAGCTTAAGGTCATACATTAAGCTCCAGTTTCGTTGGTAGCGTAAATCCAGTTTAATTATATCTGCAAAATCCCGAACTTGCGATCGCCCATGCACCTGCCACTCTCCAGTCATTCCCGGTTTAACATTCAACCGTTGCCACTCGGGAACCTCATAGATTTCCACTTCCTTAGGTACCGGTGGTCTAGTACCTACCAAACTCATTTCACCTTTAATGACATTCCAGAACTGAGGTAGTTCATCCAAACTAGTTTTCCGCAAAAACCGACCCACCCTGGTGATTCTAGGGTCATTTTCGTTTTTGAATATCTTGCCATCCTTAGCTTGATTTTGAACGCTATCTTTCTGGGCTTCAGCATCAGTATACATTGAGCGGAATTTCCAGATCCGAAATTCCTTACCCATCCAACCACAGCGAATTTGACTAAATAAGATGGGGCCAGGACTGTCGAGTTTAATCGCGATCGCAATGGGAAGAAATAATATGGCCGTAATTCCTAAACCTACTATTCCCCCCACTATGTCTAAGCATCGCTTAGCCCAAGAGCGTGTAGATGGGTGAGTTGTTGGTAACTGAGCCTTTGACCAATTGACAGCTATTGTTGTCAGGTTATCTAGGGGGTCAAGAATTAATTTTTTGTCTAGCCCAGTCATGACCAACACAGCCATAACTGGAGAAGTTATACCCCTTAGTATTAGTGAGACCCCGTTTTCCTGAGTGATTTTGTGATTCCTTACTAAGGCACCAATTCCGCTACTATCGATAAATCCTGTCTGACTGAAGTCGGCAATGATAAGCTTAGGACAATAAGGTTTTTGGAGAAGCTGATCACAGGTTTCTTTAAATTCTATTGCTTCGAGTCTGCTCAGGCGGATCGGTAACTGCACTACAGCAGCTTCATTTATGAACCCTGCCTGGCCAGAAGTTTTTAACCTTGACTGCATCATGATGAAATAGGAATTAGAATGTCCATTAAATCGTCACTTTTTAGAGAGTAGATTTCAACTATGTAGGAATTGTGTAGTAAGTTTCGCAATCCTATGAACACCCTAGGTTTGAACCGTACATAGACGTACGGCTTCTCCGCCCTTGATTCAGGCAATGGTAAAATTTATATTACTCTTTCAATTTCGGTTTGAGGGTTAGAGCAAGGTTAATGGTTAATGGTTAATGGTTTTAATTATTGATACCTAATGCCTTGTGTAACCGTACCTAGTATGGAAAAGCCTAGTGTAACCCTCACTTAAATTTTGACGGAGTAATAGCTAGACTTCAGAGGATCAATTAACCGGTGGTAAAAATCAAAAATGGATACAAATTACCCATTTATAATTTTATCTCGTTACTATATAAGTAAGCATTTTTGATTACTCATTTGTCAGCAGTAACGTTGGTTAATTAATGTTCTGTATAATCCGGGATGAATGACTACTATAACTTTCATGAGTTTTTCATAAAATCCTGACAGAGCTAAAAATTTTTGATGAATTTTTCTTAAAGACGCTAAATATACCTGAGGTCAATTGCCACATCCGTCTTGAGACTGATGACTTGGATGGTGGCAGGGAGTTGCACTCAGTCTAATGGCCTAAGGCTAAAGCTTTGGGCTACACCAACCAAGTCCATCTAGGTAGGTAAATTATATAGCGCCATAGTTTGTGATGACTTATACAGGGACTATACCTGTAGGGTCTCGCTCCGGATCTTACTAAGCTGTCACACATTTAAATTGTATTTAAATTGTGAAGAGGCGCGCTGATGGGGAGATGGGGAGATGGGGAGATAGGGAGATAGGGAGATGGGGAGATGGGGAGAGGGTAGACCGGCTTTTGGACAAGTGGATCGAGGGGAAATTTAAATGCTTATTAGCTGTCCGGCAAAATTCATCCCACACCTAATGCGCAGCATAGGTGTGGGATGAATTTTGCACAGAGTATGTATGGAATTGCTATAATATATGTACTGATAAACAAAGCCGTTCGCGTAGCGTGGCCAAAGGCCTTAAATGCTGGTTTGTCAGCTATTTAACTAGCAAAAAAATCTAATTTTTGTATTGTTCCGGCGCGGAGGGGCATCCCGTGTCGTTAATAAAGCAAGCCTACGTATCCGAACCGTTGGGTGGAGTTGGCAAGAAGCCCACACTGACCTTACAGGTTCAGTGTGGGAGTATGTCACCTGACATAAGCGCGTTTGTTGCCCAGTTTTGCCTAAGTCCTGTTTATGCTACTGTGGGCGAATTAAGTATGAGTCTGACCCCCATACCATCTGTAGGAGCAATTGAGTAAGCTTATGAAGCTTCCCCCTCTTCCCTCCCTTCCCCATAATTTGCGGCGTTGCTTAATAATGGAATGATTTTAAGAGTGAGGTGGAATAGGCATCTTGCCGTAGAATGGGCATCTTGGTGGAACTGGCATCTTGCGTGGAACTGGCATCTTGCCAGTTTCAATATATTTTGGGGCGGGCAGGATGCCCACTCTACTCCTATTCATTCAAAGACTGACGCAACGCCTAATTTGCTGTGGGCAGCTTTAGTGATGATTGAGGTAAGGACGTTCCCATTCAATCCCTAACTGAGAAAATTGTTGGCGGATGGCCTTGAGGCGCTCCTCTGGAGTGTTATTACCGTTTTGCCAAGCCTGCATTAAACCATTGGCTACAATTTGGCAGCGGTTCATGCCAAAACTTTCTTGAGAGGTAAATTTTTGGGTTGGTTCTTCTGCAAAACTCAGTCCTGGTGCCAAAAACTTGGTGAATAAAGGCACTTGTGGGCGAAAATGGCAGCGGTTTGCTAGATATATGGTTTGCATCACCCCAAAGACAACTTCAGAATCACAGCGCTCAAAGTAGAGTACTCCGCAGTCATGGCGTTTGTATTCCGATGGATTGTATAGAACTTTAAATGTAAAAGGAATTGCTGCTGCATTCAAATATTTTGTCATGCTATCCATGACAGCAAGGGCTCCATCTGGTGTCAGATTAAAATAGATTCGCGCTGTTTTAGAATCGATATCACCATTGCCCTGTCGCTCTTGACCAACATTACCCACTGCTACATAAAAGCCGTTTTGCATCAAATTCTTGGGCATCCGGATGGCAACGAGGCTGCCAATGGAAGCAGATTTTTCTTCAGATTTGAGATGAATCTCCCGTTCAATATGCATAGTCAAACTCCCTTTGGTGACGGCTATTGAACCATCGGTTTCTTCTGAGATTACCTGCCAATTGGGATCAAAGTAGCCTGTGCCTTGATTGTTGGCGTGGAGTCGTTGGTAAAATTCTAGGTCTATTCCAAGTAGGCTATTGTTCTCTAAGTTTTGATGGGGTGCTATATCCGCGCGACTTGTGTTGAGTGCCAGGGGAGTGCGCAGATAGCCATTGTAATAGATGCCGTAGAGGAAATTTCTCAGCAGTAGGCTGAGATACTTATGCTGTATGTCTTGAGGAAGTTGCTGAAAGCGGACTACTGTTTCATCAGGTATGGTGAAGGGTTGATAGTTGGGATGGTTGATACAAAAATTGGACTGGATTTCAATATTGTTAACAATATCTTCCAGAGCTGCTTGCTGTTGATTGGGAAAAGGGTTGTCGAATAGCATCGTAATTTAAATTAAAATTAGATCAAGTCTATATAGCAGTTCTCAATTGGGTGAGGTACTTCGTCCTGGGTTTTAGGGAACAGGGAATAGGGAACAGGGAACAGAGAAGAGGCAAGAGGCAAGAGGGAAAAAATCCTGTGTACCTCATTAGGCTAGAAACCGCTATATAGCAGTTTTCAATTGACAATTTACAGGTATGCTACAAACCCTTTTCTAGGGGATTACCGGATTTGATATCAGTTCTGATTCTGAGATACCAAAAACCGTTGGCACAGATTGTTTTGGTCGGCAGAGTAGAGTTTTGGCAACCTGGAGCATACAGATTCCAGTATTATCAAAGGATTTCTGATAGTAAATCATTGCCTGAATTTGGTGAATCAGTGCCAAACCGGTAAACTGAACTACTCGTTTAAGCCAGTTGGGACGAGCCGACTCAATCCCGGGAAAAGCGGTAAGATAGGCTTGGGTTAGAGCAGCGATGGAGGGTTGAAGCACTTGTAAAGGAGTCACTGCTAGACGCAAGGATTCTTCTAATTTAATCGTGGGGTCTACCACTAAGCTACTTAACCAGATACCCAGGTAGCTGGCGATTATGGTTCCAAGGTCAAAGGCTGGATCTCCCCAGGCACAACGTTCCCAATCAATCAGTCGCACCATGCTCTGATCGGGTGGTGAAGATATTGAGAATTGCTCCCACTCTCTATGAACCAAAATGTTGTTCAATTTTAAGTCATTGTGGGTTAGGCAACTCGGATGCCAGTTAGCTTCCAAATCTGCGATCGCATTTCCCAGACTGGGGTAACGTTGATAGAGAACAAAGAACTTTAAGGCATTGTTAGGGATTGAGCCAAACATTTCTGGGCTAAGCCGTCCGATTCCTTTAGCTGGATTGCCAAACCGATAGGGAGATTTCCCCTTTGGTACCTGGTCTAGAAAATTACGACATTCTGGTTGATTGAAGGTAAGACGATGGAGGTTGGCTAAAACTGTTCCGATATCAGTTGCGATCGCTTCAGGGAAAACTTGGTTTTGATAGTAGAAACTAAACAGGTCGAGATAGTTATTTAGATAGTTGTAGACCAGGATGCAATGATCGGGATCAAAATGAAGGATCTGGGAAACTGATGAAGCTAGACAGTCCTGCTCTGGCAACTGCTGCAGCCAGCGATGAAATTGCCACTCATTGAAAAATTCATGATTTATAATACCGCCATTATGGGGTCTTTCCTGCTTAACCAGTAGCTGACGATGATCTGAAAAGCTCACCAGTAAATTGAAATTCTTAGCAGGAGCAGCCGATTCCACCTGGATAGATTCTAGGTCTGACGGAGTACACAGTCCTATATCCAATAGATATGAGGAAATCGTTTCAGATGATAGTGGTTCCACAATATCAGTAGATGATCAGTAGATGCACAACTTAAAGAGAAAATGTTTGTTGTTTACCCTTGAGAAGTTAACCGATAGTATGGGCAAGTCTTGTGCCTAACCGTACAAAAATCAACACTCAACAGTGAACAATCAATAATCAGACTGTTATAGTTTCAGGAGTTATCCCATTTCTCTTTATCTATTGATACTCTAGTTTTCCACTAAAAACTCGCCAAAATGGCGAGACGAAACTGAGATTTTTATCTAAAACAGAATTTGTAGACTTACAGAAATCTTGAATAAAGTCATCCGTCACACTCCTATGGAGGAAAACTAATAATGGAAATTTCTGAGTTACCCATCGGTTTTGAGTTGTTATCCGATGAGGAAACCTTTCTCAATGATCTAGATCAGCAAGATACTATGGTTCAGGGTGGTGCATGTGGTCCGACTCCCCTAACTCCAGTGATTCTGTGTCCAGCACCTACGGCAGTTCCCATGCCTGAACACCCAGAACCTTTTCCCAAATGTCCACGCCCAATACCCCAACCAACACCTCCTGTTTTTGAACATCCACGGCCCAGACCTTTTCCTAAACCCGGGCCCAGACCAATTCATAGAACAGGACCGATTATGATGACTCCACCAATACGAATGGAACATTAGATTGAGGGCATTAGCCTCTCGCTCTAAGTGTAGGGGCTGATGGTAAGGATTAAGCTAAAACGCATTTGAAATGTGTTTTAACAAGGCAAAAGGCAAAAGGCAAAAGGCAAAAGGCAAAAGGCAAGAGGCAATAGGCAATAGGCAATAGGCAATAGGCAATAGGCAAAAGGATACTGGAATCTATATTTTTTAGTTTATTTCACTAATATACAGTTTAAAGGCACAACATTTGACTAGGTTTTGTTAGATAAAAAAATGAATAAATTATCTCATTGTCTGTTGAAGGCTTATCATATAAACGATTATTTTTAGCAACTTTATAGATATAGGAATTATAAATATTTTGTGAACTATAAAGCGGGCATTATGGTCGCACAAGGATGAAAGTTCTTTCCATTGTCTTGATGCAGTCGCTCATGGCGGAAACCACAGCAGTTGCTCATGGGGGGAACCCCCTTTGGCGGCACTGCCTCCCCAAGACCGCGCTGCATCGCTACCAACAATCCCGATCTACTTTCTTGCCTATTGCCTATTGCCTCTTGCCTATTGCCTTTTGCCTATTGCCTTTTGCCTCTTGCCTCTTGCCTCTTGCCTCTTGCCTTTCCCAAGCGCGACTATGTTCACAACTCAAATAAAAATGCTATAGCTACCTGACATTTTGTGTCACAATTGCAGCTGATCTAGTAAACATAGTATTGGCAGCTGCTATGAGCGAAACCATCTTTAGCAAGATTATCCGCCGAGAAATCCCAGCAGATATTGTTTATGAAGACGATTTAGCCCTTGCCTTCAAGGATATTAACCCTCAGGCACCAGTTCATATTCTGGTAATTCCCAAGAAGCCCATTCCTAAACTGGAAGCAGCTGAGTCGGAAGATCAAGCTCTGATGGGCCACCTGTTGTTAACGGCTAAGCAAGTTGCTGAGCAAGTCGGTTTGACCAATGGCTATCGACTGGTGATTAATAATGGTGCTGATGGTGGTCAAACGGTTGATCACCTGCATTTGCACATCTTGGGTCAACGCCAAATGAAGTGGCCTCCTGGTTAAGGTTTTTTAAGTGCTCAGTGTTCAGTGCTGAGTCCTGAGTTGGTTTCTAAGTTAGGACTTAGGCAAAGAACCAGGCTCAGGCTCTATATCTCAGGCTCTATATATAGAGGCCCTCCATCGAACGCCTCTAGTTTTATGCGATCGCTATTTTGTATGCGATCGCTATTTTGGTTTAACTATTTTGGTTTTTTTATCATATTAATAGTTATTTGTCAAGAATTACTTAATATAATTTTTACTTATTTACATTATTTAATAACATGAGGGGAAATTACTCTCAAACCCCTTTACAAAACTAAATATATTACTTAATATAAATACATGAAGGCGCACACAAGCCGGACGAACCTCGATAACTTCATATTCATACCCGCAATCATAAGAACATGACTACTGTATTACAACAGAGCAACACCTCTGTGTGGTCTCAGTTCTGCAATTGGGTCACCTCTACCAACAACCGCCTCTATGTAGGCTGGTTTGGTATCTTAATGATCCCAACTTTGCTAGCTGCTACCACCTGCTTCATCATTGCTTTCATCGCTGCTCCTCCTGTGGACATCGATGGTATCCGCGAGCCGGTTGCTGGCTCCCTGATGTATGGCAACAACATCATCTCTGGTGCTGTTGTTCCTTCTTCTAACGCCATTGGCTTACACTTCTACCCAATCTGGGAAGCTGCTTCCTTAGATGAGTGGCTATACAACGGTGGTCCTTACCAGTTGGTAGTGTTCCACTTCCTGATTGGTGTATTCGCCTACATGGGTCGTGAGTGGGAACTGAGCTACCGCTTAGGTATGCGTCCTTGGATCTGCGTCGCTTACAGCGCACCAGTTGCAGCTGCTAGCGCCGTGTTCCTGATCTACCCAATCGGACAAGGTTCTTTCTCCGATGGTATGCCTCTCGGTATCAGCGGAACCTTCAACTTCATGTTCGTGTTCCAAGCTGAGCACAACATCCTGATGCACCCGTTCCACATGCTAGGTGTAGCCGGTGTATTCGGTGGTTCCTTGTTCTCTGCAATGCACGGTTCTTTGGTGACCTCCTCCTTAGTGCGTGAGACCACCGAAACCGAGTCTCAGAACTATGGTTACAAGTTCGGTCAAGAGGAAGAAACTTACAACATCGTGGCAGCTCACGGCTACTTCGGTCGTTTAATCTTCCAATACGCTTCCTTCAACAACAGCCGTTCCTTGCACTTCTTCTTAGGTGCATGGCCTGTAATCGGCATCTGGTTTACTGCACTGGGCATCAGCACCATGGCATTTAACCTCAATGGTTTCAACTTCAACCAGAGCATCATCGACTCACAAGGTCACGTGATCAACACCTGGGCTGATGTACTTAACCGGGCTAACCTAGGTTTCGAGGTAATGCACGAGCGTAACGCTCACAACTTCCCTCTAGACCTAGCTGCTGCTGAAGCTACTCCTGTAGCTTTGACTGCTCCAGTGATCAACGGTTAATTTCAACTTGGCATAATACGCTAAGTTAAAACAAAGCGCTCTCCAGATGGGGAGCGCTTTTTTGTTTGGAGTCTAATCGATAACTTTGAGTGGTATTGGGGATATGATCGCCGCTTTGGGATTACTTATATTGATTACCCAACCCAACAGCGTATTCCTAAGTCTAGTTTTGAGTGGTATTGCGAGTGTATTCAAAATAATCGGGTGGTTTGATCATTAATCGGAAAAACCAATCGGGTTAACCGGGAAGTGCTGGTAGCGTAAGCTTTGATCTGGTAGCGTAGGCTATTTTTGTTTTTGTTATCACATTACGCTTTATTTGTCAATACTTTTTAATATAAGTTTTACTTATTTACATTATTTAATATATATCCGGGCAATTACTCTCAAAACCCTTTACAAAACTAAATATATTACTTAATATAAATACATGAAGGCGCACACAAGCCGGACGAACCTCGATAACTTCATATTCATACCCGCAATCATAAGAACATGACTACTGTATTACAGCAGAGCAACACCTCTGTGTGGTCTCAGTTCTGCAATTGGGTCACCTCTACCAACAACCGCCTCTATGTAGGCTGGTTTGGTATCTTAATGATCCCAACTTTGCTAGCTGCTACCACCTGCTTCATCATTGCTTTCATCGCTGCTCCTCCTGTGGACATCGATGGTATCCGCGAGCCGGTTGCTGGCTCCCTGATGTATGGCAACAACATCATCTCTGGTGCTGTTGTTCCTTCTTCTAACGCCATTGGCTTACACTTCTACCCAATCTGGGAAGCTGCTTCCTTAGATGAGTGGCTATACAACGGTGGTCCTTACCAGTTGGTAGTGTTCCACTTCCTGATTGGTGTATTCGCCTACATGGGTCGTGAGTGGGAACTGAGCTACCGCTTAGGTATGCGTCCTTGGATCTGCGTCGCTTACAGCGCACCAGTTGCAGCTGCTAGCGCCGTGTTCCTGATCTACCCAATCGGACAAGGTTCTTTCTCCGATGGTATGCCTCTCGGTATCAGCGGAACCTTCAACTTTATGTTTGTGTTCCAAGCTGAGCACAACATCTTGATGCACCCGTTCCACATGCTAGGTGTAGCCGGTGTATTCGGTGGTTCCTTGTTCTCTGCAATGCACGGTTCTTTGGTGACCTCCTCCTTAGTGCGTGAGACCACCGAAACCGAGTCACAGAACTATGGTTACAAGTTCGGTCAAGAGGAAGAAACTTACAACATCGTGGCAGCTCACGGCTACTTCGGTCGTTTAATCTTCCAATACGCTTCCTTCAACAACAGCCGTTCCTTGCACTTCTTCTTAGGTGCATGGCCTGTAATCGGCATCTGGTTTACTGCACTGGGCATCAGCACCATGGCATTTAACCTCAATGGTTTCAACTTCAACCAGAGCATCATCGACTCACAAGGTCACGTGATCAACACCTGGGCTGATGTACTTAACCGGGCTAACCTAGGTTTCGAGGTAATGCACGAGCGTAACGCTCACAACTTCCCTCTAGACCTAGCTGCTGCTGAAGCTACTCCTGTAGCTTTGACTGCTCCAGTGATCAACGGTTAATTTCAACTTGGCATAATACGCTAAGTTAATAAAAAGCGCTCTCCATATGGGGAGCGCTTTTTTGTTTTTGACAACCTGCTCAAAATATTTATAGCGCTACGCGCAAGGTAAGAGGAATTTTACCAAAAAATTTGGGTTTAAAGCCCCGTCCTTACAGGACGGCTTTGTGTTAGAATAAAGACATAACAAAAAATAATATTCTAGATAAACATGATCTTGAAGAAGTAGACAGTGTAAAAAACCTGTTTTGAGATAATCAGGTTGCACAATCAAGTCTAACGATTTGGACGTCTATGAAGGTCTAAGATCAAAAAAAATGTTTATCTAAATTTGTTAATTAATTTAGGTACGGTGGGGCACACCGAAACCTAGGTCATAGACCAAATACGCTTGGGTCGAGGAGACCTATATTTTTCCTGGCTCCGGCCTGGTTAAACAAGTCCCCCCGTTGTTCGCGTAGCGTGGCCATAGGCCAAGCAAGAATCCCCGTCCTTCCAGGGCGGGGAGTGTCAACTAACCTTCCTTAAATAAGCAGGAGTGTTTCATTTCTCACCCTGACCTACGCCCTAGGCGCTATTAGAGCTTTCGGATATGGAGTCGAGTAGCCCAGGATTCGTGGGATGCTGGCACTTCCTCCTTCATCGCACATATGCCGACATCCAACCGGACCCGAGCATCCTCGGAGAAAACCCCAACGACAGTACCGTAGGTAATCGAGCCGAGTGCCAATTCATTCAAGGGAACAATTCTCAGCCTGGTCGCCCAGGATTCGTGGGATGCTGGCACTTCCTCCTTCATCGCACGTATGCCGAGATCTAACCGGGTGCTACCATCCTCAGAGAAGATGCCAACGAGATGATCGGGCTCCACAGGACCACTACTCGGTCCATCTAAACGCTCGATCACTAGCCGAGTAGCCCAGGAGTCGTGGGATGCTGGCACTTCCTCCTTCATCGCACGTATGCCCACATCCAACCGGACCCGACCATCTTCAGAGAATATCCCCACCAAGTCGTTCCACTCCGGAGTCCCTTGTGTATCTGCATACGCGATTCCAGAACCTAGAAACAAAGCAGTGCATAGAATTACTGCTAAGACTCCTGCTCTGAACCAAGATCGTAATTTGATAATCATCACTTCTTTACTGTTTTGATTTGAACTTATCCCAGGTTAAGTAGTAGGGATTGCTGATTTTGCGTATGATTCCGCTCTTTCAAAGTCTCCAAAAGTTTGGGATATTTAGAGGGGTTTACCAAAACCAAACGATCGCGCATTTATACTTTAATTCAGCAACGCCTACACAGCAAAGCCTACATCTGTATAATATATGACAGAATTTAAAGAGGTATGGTGGTAATTACCCCTCGCTCCGCTTCCGTGCTGGTAGTGCCTATGGGGAAGTGTGGGAGTGGTAAGATCAATCTTGCTTGTGAAAAAATAGTCGTATTGATGATGGAATGCCCTGTGTCCGGTCATCATAAGACCCATAAACAGGTCAAAACTAGTAAGGGAAGCCAACGGTACTACTGTCCCCAATGCCTACAAACTTTCACCGAAACGTTTGATACTCTTTACTATCGCGCCACAAATTGAGCCAGAAAAAATTCCCACGGTTCTAAAGGCTTGCTCGGTAGTAAAATTTCTCTAGTAAAATTTCCAACCAAATTTCCCTAACGGCTTTGATCCCGACGCTCACCAACCATAGGTGGGTAGAGCGCCGGACGTCGAACCTAAAAATTAAAAGGTGAAAGTAGTTCTGAGGGTACCGATGACCACATCATCGTTGTCAGAACTTTGGTTAGGATTCAGAAGCCAAACTACACCAGGGGTGACGGAGATGTTGTTGTTGACTTTATACTTATAGAACGCTGAAACCTGGTAAGCAAAATCATTGTCAAAGTTACTGTTGCCATCATCTAAATCCAGTCCTCTGAGGGTTGGTGCCGCACCACCAAAAATTCCGGCCAGATTACCTTTTTTGCCCAAATCCGGGAAAGCGATACCAGCAGCGAAGTTCCAAATTTCAGCATCACCCAAGCCAATCAACTCAGCATCGGTGTAGCCTGCCCAGCCATTGAGTACGATGTTGGGGGTAAGTCTCAAAGAGGTTTCAACACCGAAAGAGTTGCTTTCCACTTTTGCGCTATCAAAGTCAACCGTGCCTAAACTGGTAGCATTCCCCAAGGCTGCTGGATTAAGATTAGCCAGGGCTGTGCCAGTACCCCCTAGGATTAAACGGGGTCGTCCATCAGCATTATCTTCGTAACCCCGAATGTAGGTGAATCCAACTTTGAAATCACTACCATAAACCAACTGAGCGATCGCAGAAAAGTTGCCATTGAATAGACCCTGGCCTTCTTGAGGATTGCTAGCGGTGTTGGAGATGTAACCTAAATCAATCCGAACATCCTTGATGGGCTTGATGGCAAGAGCAGCCCCAGCACCAAAAGGCCCAATCCGATAGATGGGATTACGTTCAGCAAAACGGGTAATAGCATTGGAACCACCAGCACGACCTTCAAAGAAAGGGTTGACGGTATCTGCGTAATAGTGATGGAGTGCTCGGTTAGCCAACAGTTGAACCGTTACTTTATCCCCGAGGGGGAAGCGGTAGCGCAAGATATCAATAATAACGTCATTACCACTTGGTCCATCGTAGGTAAAGCGACCTTCTTGAGTTCCGGCCAGCTCACCACCAGCCCCTGTGATCAAAGTTGGGGCATCCCCAGCCTGGAGACGGGTTTGGAGCATGTCCTTACCGGTAAAGCTGGTTAAGAAGTTGAGACGAGTCCGGTTGTGAAAAACGGTCTGAACATCATCAGCATCCCCTCCAAAGGCATCAGCTAGAGCAAAGATAACCTCACCCTTGAGTTTAGTGGTGGTGGAAAACTGATGGTCTTCTAAGAAGGCTACTCGTCCTTCTAGGTTATCTACTCGTGCCCCTAGGGTAGCCAGTTCTGTTTCAAACTCCTGTACTAACCGTTGTAGACTTTCTAAGTCCTCACGGGTGATAAAGTCTGCTGTGACGCCCCCCAGTAAACGCTCAATTTGGTTCAAACAGGCATTCAAACCAGCAGCGAATTCGTAGCGAGTCAAGGCTCGGTTACCCCGGAAGGTAGCATTGGGATAACCAGCAATACAGCCGTAGCGTTCTACCAAAGAGCGTAATGCTTCATAAGCCCAATCTCCAGGGGAAACGTCTCTGAGTTGAGACACATTAGTGACTTGTTCCATGGAGTCATCTTCTACAGTCTCTCCATTTAGTTGAGAAACACCAGTCACCGGTCCCATCAAGTCATCTTCTGCAGTTTCCCCATCACCGTATGGGATCACTGATTCACTAGCAGAATTACTGATAGTAGAATCGCTGATAGTGGAATTGCTGATAGTAAAATCCCTGATAGTGGAATTACTGGTAGTGGAATTACTGGTAGTGGAATTACTGATATCAACCGTATCCCCAGTTGAGGCATCAGCCACTAATGGCAGATCAGAGATCTGAGTTAGGGAGGTGAGGTCAGGGGCTGCTTCTACTGTCAGTGCTTCTACTGTAGTGCTAGGGTTTACAGCCGATTCTTGAGAGATTGTCTCTTCTGGCAAAGCTTCCTCAGTTGCTGCTACTGCTGAGGATGAAATCAATAGGGTTGCCCCAACAAACAAGGTAGGGCATTTTAGCACAGAGAGCCACAAATTTTTTGATCTGTTCACAGGGTTTCCTCACACTCAATCAGGGTTTTGATAGGTGCGCTCTTACCATTAAGAATTAAATTCGCCACGGGTCGCACCTCTGGATCAAGTCAACACGACTACCGTCTCTTGTCAGGTGTGTTACTAATTCATGACAAATTGATTACAACATGGCACACAGACTAAGAGATGAGGAAATACCAGCTTCAGAATTCTGGTAGTTTTTCTGCTCATCTCCCCATCCAGTCATGGTCGTTTGTCCTGAGTTAGTCTCATTTGAGCCCTTTTTGATCAGTTTTTGATCAAGGGATAGTTAAGAGACGATTAACTTTACCGATTTAAGAATTACCTTCGATGGAGGTTTTGTTTGTATTTTTTAATACAAAAAATTTAGGCTTGATGGGATTCAAGCATATTAATTATGCAATTATGGAAATAATATCCGATATCCAATCGGGTTTAACCCGTTTAATCCAAATTTTTGATATATTATAAATATTTATTTTAATTAACAATATTATAAGTAACAATAAACAATTATTAAATTGGGGAATCGGGAATCGGGAACAGGGAACAGGGAATAGGCAAGAGGAACCCACCCCTAACCCCGACCAGGAGGGGAAGGCAAGAGGAACCCACCCCTAACCCCGACCAGGAGGGGAAGGCAAGAGGCAAGAGGAACCCACCCCTAACCCCGACCAGGAGGGGAAGGCAAGAGGCAAGAGGAACCCACCCCTAACCCCGACCAGGAGGGGAAGGCAATAGGCAAAAGGCAATAGGCAATAGGCAATAGGCAAAAGGCAATAGGCAAAAGGCAAAAGGCAAAAGGCAATAGGCAATAGGCAAAAGGCAATAGGCAAAAGGCAATAGGCAAAAGTTAACTTGGTTTATTAATTAATCCAATAAACTAGTCATATTAGCGCATTGAAGATTGTTACTTTTGACTTGATAGTTTTGATTTTGACTTAATATATTGGTATCCTCTGTGTAATCTATAACCTCTTATAATCATGCACTTTTATGGCCGCTAAGGACGTTTACCATGAAGTAGTCAAAACAGCTCTCAACAAAGACGGTTGGACTATTACTCATGACCCTCTAGTTCTAGAACTATCATCTGGTCGTCTTGAGGTAGACTTAGGAGCAGAACGTTTAATTGCTGCTCAAAAAGATCAGATGCGAATTGCTGTAGAGGTCAAGAGTTTTTTAGCACCTTCTACTACCTCATAATTTCACACGGCACTTGGACAATTTCTGAATTATCGGGTTGTTTTAAAGGTAAAAGAGCCAGGTAGAGTACTTTTTCTAGCCGTACCGAGTAAAGTATATCGCAACTTTTTTCTTGAGGAGCTAGGACAGTTAAGCGTAAAAGAGTACAAGGTAAAACTAGTAGTTTTTGACCCAGACGAGGAGGTAGTTGTACAGTGGAACGATTGAACCAGTATCGGCAATGGATTCAGCAGGTTTTAGCTCGACATAACCAGTTTGTACCTTCTTATGGTGAGATTGAACAATTTACAGTTTTTGACCACAACGATGATCATTACTTACTAGTAACAGTTGGCTGGGAAGGTGACCGCCGAGTTTGTGGTTCGTTGATCCATATTGATATCAAGGGAGAAAAAATCTGGATTCAACATGATGGTACTGAAGTTGGTGTAGCCAATGAGCTAGTAGAATTGGGAGTACCTAAGTCAGAAATTGTCATCGGTTATCATGACCCCAATGCACGTAAGTTGACAGAATTTGCTGTAGGATAAAAAAAGTCAAAAGGCAAAAGGCACCACCGGGTCTGAGTTATGCCTGAGTTGTACCTGAGTTGGGGTGACAGCTCCTACACTGACCTTATAGGTTCAGTGTAGGCTTCCCAGCCAGTCCGGCTATCGCTTAGGAGGCGCTGGGCTTTAAGAACGGACTGCCCTTCCGCTCTGTTTTTTATATTTATTGCTGCATTGTGGTCTCTGTCCAAACTGCAACTGCAATGAGAACAATCATGCCACCGAACATGCAACTTTTTAGGAACTTTTTTGCCGCAATTGGAACAGTTCTGTTAAGTGTTCTGAGCACTTACTGGAATCGCCAACAAGCCAGCATTTATGGCCGTAGGCCACGCTACGCGAACGGCTTTGCTTGCCAGGATTGTCAGAAAGCTAGACCACCCAGCGTCCAGTACAGATTTAGCCAATCGGGATTTAGCTAGTCCCTTGATGTTTAAATTTTCGTGAGCAATTACATCGTACTTTGACAGTAAATAATTGGCGGTCTTAAAGTGGAAATCTTTCCGTTTGTCTGCTACTTTTTTGTGCTGTTTTCCAAGCTGTTTAATAGCTTTGAGTGTATTCTTTCCTCCTTTCTTTCGTCGAGATAATCTTTTCTGGATGACTCTTAGCCTTTTTTGAGACCGTCGATAATATTGAGGAATGTTTACTGTTTCCCCTTCAGAAGTGGTCAAGAATTCTTTAAGGCCAACATCAATCCCAATTATAGAGTCAGGGTTAATGTCAGGCTTAACTTCGGGAACAGTCTTATCTTCTAAAGATAAGACCAAATAATAACCATCACACTTTTTGGTTATTGAAGCAGTCTTTATCTTAAAGCCATCAGGAATAGGGCGGTGTAACACAATCTTTACTTTACCTATTTTGGGAAGGTTGATTAAATTCCCTTCTAGGCACCCTTCTTTCATTTGAGGGTAAGTAAAAGTACGGTAGCGCTGTTTTTTCTTAAACCTAGGTCTTCCGCTTCGTTTACCGTTACTATCTCCTTTTATGAACCGATCAAAAGCTAATTTTACTCTCTTAACTACATCTTGCAATACTTGAGAATGAATCTCTTTGTACCAAGGATGAGTTTTCTTAAGATTTGGTAAAGTCTTTTTCTGAGAGTAGTAATCTGGATTGTTTCTTAATTCGGGAGAATGACAGACGAGAGGACAAGCATTAATTGGACAGCGATTTTGATCGTACCAATAAAATCGGTCAGCCAATAAATAATTATATTGAGCACAAAGCATTGAAAGCCAGTGGTCTATTTTTGCTTTTTGATCTTTTGTTAGTTTTAGCCGGTACTGATATGCAATTCTCACGCTTACTTGTCCTCTTATTTATCGACCTAGTAACATTGTAGTTAACGTACAGCCATATGTCAAGTCGCAATGAAAGATAAAAAGTTAACAATCAGGATTACCAATTTTGAGAAAAGACAGTTAGCACAAGAAGCAGAGCGACGCGGAATGACTCAATCAGAGCTGATAAGGAGCTTAATAGCTCGCTTCCCTGATCCGAAAGACTCTGTGCAAAATTCATCCCACACCTATGCTGCGCATTAGGATGTGGGATGAATTTTGCCGGACAGCTAAGTCCCTAGGAAAGAGCGTTATAGTTTGAGTAGCTCATCTCACCTAGACCATGCCACGCTCACTTAGAGTTCGCCCAGAGTATATTGACCAGGTCAAACTAGCGGTTCAACGTAACGGTTTCCCTCGCCAGAAAGATTTAGCTGAGGAGTTATTGATATCTCTATCAACCGTCAATAATTATCTCAATGGCAGACCTGTAGATAACCTGAATTTCAAAGAAATTAGTGAAAAATTGGGGCAAAACTGGAACGCCATAGCATTCTTTGACGAAAATACTGGCAATGATACGTCAGCCCATGGGACAGTAAACTCAGAAGTAGTGATCACACACTGCCCTGAAGAAGACTCTTCATTGATTTATGTCCAACGTCCTCCCATTGAACAGTCTTGTTATCAAGCCCTTTTAGGTCCCGGTGCGTTGGTCAGGATTAAAGCCCCTAGGCTGATGGGGAAGACATTGCTGATGGTGAGAATGTTGGATCAGTTTGCCGAGAAGGGCTACCGAAAGGCGTATGTAAATTTTCACTTAGCCCATAGCAATGACTTAACCGATGTCGATGGATTGTTCAAGTGGTTTTGTATCAGTGTTGGTCAAAGCTTGAAGATACCGAATCGGTTGAGAGAGTATTGGGATGAAGACTTTTCCACGGCTAAGGTGGATTCTACCGAATACTTTGAGAACTATCTTCTGCCTGAAGCTGGCGCTCCCGTGGTTTTATGTCTCGATGAAGTAGACCGAGTGTTTCCCTACCCTGAGGTAGCTTCAGAATTTTTGGGATTGCTGAGGGCGTGGCACGAACGGGGGAAAGTGGAACAGGTCTGGAAACGGTTGCGGTTGGTGGTTGTCCATTCCACAGATGTTTATATTCCCCTCAATATTAATGAATCCCCGTTTAATGTGGGAGTGCCCATTGAATTGCCAGAATTTACCCCGGAACAAGTCCAGGAATTAGCCCGACAACATGGACAGGATTGGAGTGAATCCCTTGTGGAGCAATTGATGGGGATGGTGGCAGGTCATCCTGATTTAGTACAGCAAGCCTTATCTCACTGCCAAATCCACGGTAATGACTCCCTGGCGCAACTGTTGCAAGCCGCTCCTACAGATGCTGGCATCTACGCTAACCACCTGCGACATCTGTGGCGGATGCTGCAACCACACCCAGACTTGGCCAAAGCACTGTTACAGGTGATTGATGCTAACACTCCTGTGCATCTGGACTTGATAGCAGCCTACAAGTTGTACAGCATGGGGCTAGTGAAAAAGCAGGGCAATCAGGTCAGGCTCAGTTGTAATTTATATCGACAGTATTTTAGAGACCGCCTTGGAGAACTGCTATGAGTACAGGAGCCTATCAGGTTGGGGGATGCCTACCACCGGATGCTACTACTTACGTGGTGCGTACGGCTGATGGGGAACTTTACCAGCAGTTGCTGGCTGGAGAGTTTTGCTATGTCTTGAATTCCCGCCAAATGGGGAAGTCTTCCCTAAGAGTGCGAACCATGAAACGGCTGCAAAACCACGGGGTGGCTTGTGCATCCATTGATATTACGGAATTAGGAACCCAACAGGTTACCCCAGAGAAATGGTACGGTGGCTTAACCAAAACTCTGATTAACCGATTCGGTCTACAGGAGAAATTATCATTTCGGAGCTGGCTCAATGAGCACAAAGATATTCCGCCAGTACAGCTTTTTCGGGAGTTTATCGAAGAGGTATTACTGATCCAAATTGCCGAACGGATTGTTATTTTTATTGATGAAATTGATAGCGTTCTGCAACTGGCTTTTAAAGATGACTTCTTTGCCCTAATTCGAGCCTGTTATAACAAACGGGCGGAAAATGCTGCCTATAATCGCATCAGTTTTGTGCTGTTGGGGGTGGCGACACCGGGGGATTTAATTGCAGATAAAGACCGCACCCCGTTTAATATTGGCCGAGCAGTTGAGTTACATGGCTTTCAACTCCATGAAGTTGAGCCGTTAGTCAAGGGATTGGAGGGAAACGTCAGTAATCCCCAGGCAGTGATCCAGGAGATAGTAAAGTGGACAGGAGGACAACCGTTTCTTACTCAAAAGCTCTGTCAGTTGGTGGTGAGTTCTGGGTGTTGGGATCCCCCCCAAGCCTTAACAAGTTTCGATCCCCCCCAAGCTTTAACAAGTTTGGATCCCCCCCAAGCTTTAACAAGTTTCGATCCCCCCCAACCCCCCTTAACAAGGGGGGAGATGGAGAAGGAATCGATTGAGAAGCCCTTAACAAGTTTCGATCCCCCCCAACCCCCCTTAACAAGGGGGGAGATGGAGAAGGAGTGGATTGAGAGATTGGTGCGATCGCATTTTATCGATAACTGGGAAGCTACCGATGAACCAGAACACTTGAAGACCATACGCGATCGCATTCTTTGTAATGAGCAATGGGCTGCCTATTTGTTGGAATTGTATCAGCAGGTGTGGCAGCAGGGGGAAGTTGTTGCTAATAACAGTTTTGAAGAGGGGAAATTACAGTTATCTGGGTTAGTAGTGAAGCACAGACTTGGAACCTCTCCAGTGCTTAAAGTCTATAACTCGATCTACCGTGAAGTCTTTAATCAGGACTGGATTAACCAAGAATTAGCCCACTTACGTCCCTATTCGGAAGCCTTTAGGGCTTGGGTGGCCTCAGATTGTCAGGATCAGTCACTATTGTTGCGGGGTCAAACTCTAAAAAATGCTCAAGCCTGGGCCAAGGGTAAAAATTTAAGTTATCAGGATCAGCAGTTTCTGGCAGCAAGTGAGAAAAAGCAGATAGAGCAGCAAATCGCTCAAAAAGAACGAAATTCGGAATTAGAGAGAGAGAGGAAGGATAGGGAAGCAGCCCAGAAGAGAAATCGGGTACTAACTGAGGCGAATCGCAAAGCTAAACGGCGAATGCGTTTCGGATTTGGTGTCTTAATTTTAGCGTTATTGGGAGCTGGTATTTCTGGAATACTAACAGTAATTCTAGTAGTAGACGCGAATCGCCAGGTTGATTCTGCCAAGATAGAACTTAAACAGGTAAAGCAAGAATTTAAAAATGTATCGCAGCTATCTGAACTAGCTGGAAAACTTTACAAAGCCAATAAGCGCTCTGAGGCAGAAAGAGCCAGAAAACAAGCAGCTCTATCCTTTGAGATTCAAGACTATGAACTCAGACAAGCTATGCTCCTTAGCAATATTTCCATTGCCTATCAGCAACTTGAGCAGTTGGATCAGGCAAATAAGGCAGTTTCAGAAAGTTTGAAACTATTAGCAAATTCAGATAAGATAAACTCTCTAGATCACTCAGCTCTTCTTGCCCAATCTTTAAATACCCAAGCTCGTTTACTCGCAGCTCAAGGAGATACTAAAAGAGCGTCGTTTGCTTACGCAAAAGCTTTTGATACTATCCAATTATTAGGTAGTGATTTAACTAGGATAAATCCAGCTATAAGGGTTGATTTTGTAGAAATTGTAGAGAGTGTTTATCAGGAGTTGATTGGGTCACTTTTGGACTCTCAAGAAACTGGCTCTAACCAGCACACTCTCAGAAAAGTTCGTCAGGTTATTGAATCTCTCCATTTGACTCAACTCAACAGCTTCCGTGAGATAGTTCCCTTGAATCCTAATCTAATCCAAATTGACCAGATTGATTCCCAAGCAGCAGTAATCTATCCTATTATTTTGGACGACTGGTTAGAAGTAATTCTTCACTTGCCCGGTCAACCATTGCACCGCTACTCAACACCCTTATCTGCAAAAGAAGTTGAGGAAACGCTTAAGAATATGCAACGAGTATTATCGAGGCCATTCCGATCTGTGAAATCTTCTCGAAATCAAGTTTACGAATGGCTTATTAAACCAGCAGAAACTGAATTAGCTAAAAGCAGCATCAAGACTCTCGTATTTGTGGCCAATAGTGGGCTAAGAAATATTCCTATGGCAGCTCTCTACGACGGTGAGCAGTATTTAGTAGAAAAATATGCCATTGCTGTCACTCCCGCTTTACAGATACTAGAGCCCCAGCCTCGGAAACAAAGACCTTTAAGAGCTTTGATTGCTGGACTTTCTGAGATGAATCGAGTTTCTAAAGCACACCAAAACTATTCAAATTTACCCTTTGTTGAGGTGGAGGTAAAAAAAATTAGCTCAATGATACCGAGTTCAGTCCTACTCGATGAGAGCTTCACTAGTACAGCCCTGGAAAACGCACTTAACTCCTCTTACTTCCCTATACTTCACTTGGCAACCCATGGACAGTTTTCTTCAGAAGATACATTTATACTGGCTTGGGACAAAAAAATTAGAGCCAAGGAATTTGAGGAGTTACTGCGTTCAAAAAAACATAAAAAATCCAATCCCATTGAATTACTCGTCCTCAGTACTTGTGAAATTGCTCAAGGGAATAATCAAACACCTTTTGGATTAGCGGGATTAGCCCTAAGATCTAAAGTACGCAGTATTCTCGGCGGTCTGGCGCTTGTTGAGGACGAATCCACTGCTGAGCTTATGGTTCAGTTTTACCAAGAATTCACTCAACGGAACGTTACCAAAGCTGAAGCCCTGCGCCGTGCTCAGTTAAGTGTTTTGAAAGACCCTAAGTACCAACATCCCTATTACTGGGCACCCTTTGTTATATTCGGTGACTGGCGCTAAGGGGCTATGACAACGATGTTGGTATGGGTAATTCTTGATTAGAGCTATCCAAAAACATAAAATCTATAGGAATTTATCAGCTTTCCACTGCTCCAAGCAAGACTATCAAAAAATCCCCCTTTATGGTGAAACTATTTTGATATTCATCAATGCCATATTTATCGTTTCATCTATCGTTTACTTTAAGAACATTTCGACAACCTATAAAATACAGGATAATGGACTTAGATGCCTTATCAAAATAGTTTATTGGTTTGTTCAACTATCAGTAAAAGCTTAATCACAAGCATCCTAGCCATGTTCAGCACAACAGTTACCGATACCGGGCAAATCACTCTCCCCGAAGAAATTCGGGAGCATCTTAACCTTGTCAGCGGTAGTAGGGTCTAGTTCGTTATTGACGAAGACGGTCAAGTGAAAATCTTTCCTCTCAATGTTCCAGTGGAAACCTTATCAGGGATCCTGCATCGACCAGGTAAACCACCAGCCACTCTCGAAGACATGGAAACCGCAATCTCCGAGGGAGCCAATATTCCAATATTAGCTTAGAAGTTGTCTGAGAAGTCTAATTTGCTACATCCAAGCCCCCGTTGGTCCCCATCTGTAAAAAAGCGAAGCATCCGCTAATTCCCCCCAGAATTGGGGGGTTAGGGGGGCGGGGGACTTTTACCAGCAAAATGATTCTTGTTCCCCCCAGAATTGGGGGGCTAGGGGGGCAAAATTCAATATCAAAAAACTTTTCAGATATCCTCTTAATCAAAATCTAACTGTTAACATCTTATGAAATTAAAAAACTAGAATGTCATGAAAACATTTACTGCAATTGTTGAGCGAGATTTGGATACCAATCTCTACGTTGGTTATATTCCAGGATGTCAAGGCGCACATTCTCAGGGAGAAACCTTAGACGAATTAAAGGAAAATTTGCGAGAAGTAATTGAAATGCTGCTAGAAGATGAAAAGTTTAACCTTTGAAACCGAATTTGTCTGATAGTTACAGGGTTTTTCATAACTATCAGGTACACAGTATTTTTGGCTTGCTGAATCTTTGAATGAATAGGAGTAGAGTGGGCATCCTGCCCGCCCGAAAATAAGCATGAAACTGGCAAGATGCCAGTTCTACCAAGATGCCTATTCCACAAAACTCTTAAAATCATTCCATTATTAAGCAACGCCGTATTTTTTCCCGATTCCCGATTCCCGATTCCCGATTCCCGCCACACTAATCGGTGAATAGAGGCTCAGGGAAGTTAATTGATGATCGAATAAGATGGGGATAGAGGCAATCAGCCATCTGTGGTATGCAATTGATGATCTTAGTCAGGGGTTTGCTCAATTCCAGAGAAAGGGTAATGCTAAAACCGGATTGTAGTACCCTGATTTCTTTGACTCCGAGCTCTTTTAGCGGTTCAACAACCCAGTCACATTGAGTATGAGCCACTGGATGCTAGCCACATTGCCTTGAGGGTCACAACAGACAGACACTGACATCTCAACCGCTACAGGTTTACCTTGCCGTGGACACAACACCAATTGCCAGTCCTTGAGCTTTTGCAATTCCTGGAGCTGGTGGAGTTGGTGGCGGAAGCGATTAGACTCAGCTTCACAGATAAAGGTAATCAGCGGTTTACCCACCAGATAATACTGCTGTACGTTTAGTAGACTAGCAGCTGCATAGTTTGCTTCTTGGATAATTCCCTGAGCATTGGTTACCAGGTAACCCTCAGGAGCCAATTCAAACAAATTATGGTAATGTTGTTGCCGTGATTCTAAGACAGCATAAGCCGCTTGCAAAGCCTCATACTTCTCGCTGAGTTCTTCAAGACCCATAGAGAGTTCCTCTAGAGCAGCATAGAGCAGCTCCGGCTGTGCATAGGATTGCTTAGTATCTAGTGATTCAAGTTTGAGGCACTTTTGAGCTGGAATTTGGTGCTTGGTAAAGTCAAAGCCTGGATTCGTGTTCAGTGAACTCAGAAGTGCTTTGAATACGGGATCGTCATTTATATTCACTCGTATTTCTCCATCCACAGAGCAAGTCTAGGAACAATTGAGGCTGGACTACTCAACGGCCTTCTGCCAAATCGTCCCTTAGGGTTCGCGAGTGTACTTGATGCTAGCAAATTTTTGTGGCAAAATCATGAAGCAAACGCCCAGAATTGGCTGCTAAACCACGCTTGCTCCGCAATATCTTTGCTTTTTATTGATTTTGCTGTTGTCTCTATGGATGGCTCAGAAAGGCTGTCCTCAATTCAAGTCCACCTTAGGGATTTGATTTAAGGGGTAGCCCACTTCTGAATTAAACCACAAGTATAGAGTATAGCACAAAAAAATGCAAGCGTTAGCAACGGTAGGCCCTGAAGGCTTGACGCCCCTAGACTAATGGGAATTTACAATCAAAATTTACAATGGGAATTTTTTGAGGGCTGCGATCGCATGCAAGCTCACCGAGTGATCTGAGTCTGCGACCAAGTCTTTCAGTAAGGGTATTGATTCAGATTGAGCTAATTGTCCTAGGGACATGGCTAGAGTTTGTTTGATTTGGTGATTTTCCGTAGCCAGTTGTCCTGATTGACAAAAGTCGATCAAAATCTCAGCCGCTTTGGGTTTCAAATAATCTGACTCTACCATCCCCAAGACGCTAATGATTTCCCGACAGACTGGTGTGGGTGCCGACCTCAGCACTGCTTGCAACTGTTGTAGGGAATTGGTAGTAAACTCCCAACTGAACGCACGGACAATCTCGATTTGTAAACTGATTGGTGTAGCTGGTGACTGCAGTGCCTTAACTAACCCTTGATGGGCTTCCAGGGTAGCTAAACGTCCAAGTGCGATCGCAGCTTGGTGGCAAACCTCCAAATTCAGGTCATAAAGCAATGGTTTAATCCGCTTGACTAGATCTAAATCTGGCAACTGAGTGCGTAGTAACCCTAGACCAATCACCGCTTCTTTCCTGACCGCTGCCACTTTATCAGTTAAGGCATTCAGCAGGACTGGAGTAATTGAAGGTGAGCGAAAATTACTGAGGGTTTCAATAGCAGTAGCCCGTATTTCCCAGCTGGGGTCATTAACCACACTCAGCAATGGCTCAATAACTTCCGGACGGTGAATATGAGCCAGGGCTTGCACTGCCAATAATCTGGCCTCTGGGGATTCTGGGAAACGGCTTAAAGCCGCCACTGCTGAAGTCCCAATGTTTGCCAGTGCCTCAGAAGCCATATAGGCTAACTCTTCATCCTCACCATCCTTCAGCAATTTGACTAATACCATCACAACTGCCGGGTCATCAAACTGACCTAAGATTCGACCAGCAAACCAACGGACTTCCAAATCTAGTGCTTCATCTTCTAAGATGCTGATCACCGGAGCAATAACGGGTTTCCCCAGTTTTGGTAGCACCTTTACTAAATCCCATTTTTCTTGAAAATCCCCACTCTTGAGGACCTGTAATCCCAGACTCAAAGCTAGCTGAAACTCTTCATCATTTAACCGCTGCTGTGTCTGACCATTTTTCCCTAAGGACAACTGCTGAAGATGGTGAGTTAGTAATGAAAAATTTTCCTGCTGTCCAGCAAGACTGGCTTGTTTTAAAATGTTCAGCATTGTTTAATCGTTGCCTCACGGCAATAAAAAATTAACTGCACCAACCAAATTAAGTGCATTTGACTACTATCTCGATAACAGAGGAGACTGATCCGACGAACAGCTGATTTTCCGACCCGAATATCGGACTCCAATTTAAGCGTTCTCCAACAAAAGCCTAATTATCAAATCGAAAATGTATTAAATGCAATAGTTTGATGCATACTATTCATTTTTATAAATAATTTGTAACAAAAGCTACGATGTTTCCTAATTGTGAAACCTATCGTTATATCTCGATATGGACTATTGATCTAATCACATCGACTTAGTCAGTGTTAGTCAGTGGGAACCTTACACAGTTAGACATCTTTACAATCCTGCCTGGTGGGAGGTTATCTCCACTGGGCATCTACCTTTAGGGGATGTCAAGGTGTCTACCTTTCTTGATGCAGTTGCTCATGGGGGGAACCCCCAAGACCGCACTGCATCGCTAATTAACTCCAAGCCAGAAGTCGGCTGAAGTAATTATCGGGGGCTCGGTGCCAAGCTAACAGTTAAATCCCATGTAAATAACATGTAACTCACAGGAAGTGATATAGAACAATGTCTTTACAAGTCGAACTATTAGAACAAAGCTTTGATCAGGTTAAGCCTCGCGCTACAGAATTTGTAGCCAGCTTCTACGAAAATCTATTCACCGATTATCCAGCCGCCCAGCCTCTGTTTGATACCACGGATATGGTGGCGCAACAGAAAAAACTGCTGGCTTCCTTGGTACTGGTAGTAGAAAATCTACGCAATCCAGATACCCTCGGTGCAGCCCTCAAAGGGCTAGGAGCGAGACATGTTAAGTATGGAGCCCTGCCAGAACATTATCCATTAGTGGGCAATAGCCTCCTAAAAACCTTTGAGCAATACTTGGGTGCGGATTGGACACCAGAGGTCAAGCAAGCCTGGGTAGATGCCTACGGAGCCATTACCACCATCATGTTGGATGGTGCGGATTATTCCTCTGAAGAAGTGGAGTTAGATTCCCCAAAACCAGAGGCGACAACAGCCAGCCCCCAACAGTATGAGGTGCCAGAAAGCAACATTAACTGGCCATTATTCGGTGGAGTGTTTGGAGCTGGTGCAATTGTTACCCTGATCCTGGCCATGGTGTTGTAAGCCATGGGGTTGTAAATAGTTAAAAATGGCAAGCAATCTCGGTAAGTTTTTTAAGCCCACTATTCTCCAATCCAAAGTAGTCATCATCGGTGTGATGGTGATCCTACTGACGTGGTTAACCGCTGCCTTCGCGTTAGATCATCGCAGTGTGTTCCTTCCTGGCACTACCTCGGAGGGGCATGTTTTGTTTGAGGTGTCCTGTAACTCCTGTCATGAGAGGTTTAAACCGGTCACCAACGAAACCTGTATGCGCTGTCACGAAGCCGAAATGGCAGCAGATGCTCACGGAGCTAAAAAGTTCCGTGACCCCCGTTGGGCTGAACTCTTAACCAAGATAGATGTACTGACCTGTACTGCTTGTCATAACGAACACGTCCATATGTTTGGGCGAGGAGTTCACCTCAAGCCAGACCTATGTATGGCTTGCCATGAAGGCATCATCACCGGTGACTTAGCCAGTCATACAGGATTTGCTCCGGATGGTTGCTGGACCGCAGGCTGTCATAACTTCCATGACCACCGCTCCATCTCTACAGGATTCCTGCGTCAGAATATCGATCAGTTGCCGATGTTGCCAGAACCTGTACTGTTGGAGCGGACAGTTACTGCGGAATTAGAAGAACCGCCTACTCCCGATTTAGGTGAAGAATTCCTGGGGAGCGAGTCATGAAAAAACTGATTGTGATTGTACTCGTCCTAATTGGATTTATCTTGGTCAGCGGTATCCGAGGTAACGCAAACACTGCTATTGATGTAGCCACTAATGGGGGTGTGCCCAAAGACCCCGCTGCATCGCTTTCCCAAGCGGAATTAGTTGAGATTAATCAGTTGTGGGAAGGCAGTGCTCATGCCTTAGCAGACGTTAACTGCTCTAGCTGTCACCAAGACTCTGAAACTAAAGAATTAGTGGTTAAACCAACCCAGGAAAGTTGTCAAAGTTGCCATGAGGTAGCAGTTGAAACGTTTCTCTTTGGTAAGCATGGCATTCGGATCTCAGAAGGACTATCTCCCTTGACACCAGCAATGGCTCATTTGCCGATGAAAGAGTCAGCCATGGACAAGCAAATGAACTGCAACAGCTGTCACAATGTCCATTCTGTAGATACCTGGCAAGCCTCTGTAGATTCCTGCTTGACCTGTCATAATGACACCCACTCCCTCAACTATCAAAACTCAAAGCATGGCGAACTATTTGCCGAGCAAGGCACCTTACCCAGACCTAATGGTGAATCGGTGACCTGTGCTACCTGTCATCTACCTCGTCAGGAGCTGGAAAACACAGAAAACACAATTGTTGTAGTTAATCACAACAATACGTTTACTCTTAAACCACGCGATCGCATGGTTAAGGAAGTTTGTATGAACTGCCACAGCGTCGAGTATAGCTATAACAGCATCTTCGACGATGAGCTAGTGGAGGAAAACTTTGCTCGACCTCCTAGCCTGAATCTAGAAACCTTTGATCTAGTTCGTGCATTGGAGAAAAAACGGTCGAGTCAGGCTGAACAGTAGTTAAAGCTACTAATTAAAGCTACTAAATAACGCTAGTAGTAGTTAAAGCTAGTAGCGTTAGCTACTAAATAACGCTAGTAGCTAACGCTACTAGCTAGCGCTAATAATGATTAGCGTTAGTCATAGCCATGTTATAGCTACGTCATAGTAATTAAATAGAACGAGAGGAAACACGAAATCATGGCAATCAAGACATTGCTACATCGCATCAAAACCAAAGCTGTGGGATTAATTGCCTTAGGTTTAGCGATTTGCGTCACTGTTGTCGCTTGTGGCGGCGGTTCCAGTCAGCAAGCTGCAGGTGTTGCTCCAGAACTAGTTGTGGATTATATCCATACCGTGCTGTTAGCAGACCGCACCGCTTACACCAAGCACGTCATTAACCGCTTGACGAAATTAGAAGGTAAAGACAAGCCAAAGGGAGTAGTTGATGCGGAAGCCACTGAAGGTTGGCAACAAACTGGTGGTATTCCTCTTCCAGCTCAGATGTTCCGTTTAGGAGCAGAGATTGCTTCTGAGAACGGAGAGTTTACCTATGGCTTAATTTCCCCTTGGAACATCAACGATAACCAAGCGCCAAAATCTGAATTTGAAAAGAAAGCCATGGCAGAAGTGGTTGAAACTGGTGAGCCTTACAAAGACTATCAAGAAATTGCTGGTACAACCTATTATTCTGCCGTCTACCCTGATAAAGCTGTGGCTGAAGCCTGTATCACTTGCCACAACACCCATCCTGTACACAAAGAGCGCTATCCTGACAAAGTCTTCGAGATGGGCGAAGTCATGGGTGGTATCATCATTAATCTGCCTCTAAAAGGCACCTAATTTTTAGGGGAAATGTTTAAGCTATCAGCTATCAGCTATCAGCTATCAGCTATCAGCTATCAGCTATCAGCTATCAGCTATCAGCTATCAGCTATCAGCTATCAGCTATCAGCTATTAGCTATTAGCTATCAGCTATCAGCTATCAGCTATTAGCTATCAGCTATCAGCGATTAGCGCTACGCGCACGCTACTTGAGGTGCTATCAGCTATCACCCAAAGGCTGACTGCTGACTGCTGACTGCTGACTGCTGACTGCTGACTGCTGACTGCTGACTGCTGACTGCTGACTGCTGACTGCTGACTGCTGACTGCTGACTGCTGACTACTGACTGCTGACTGCTGAATGCTTACAAAATCGGTTTAACCGAAAAGCCACTATGTTATGAAGCCCAAATTTTCTACCTTAATCATCCTCACCTTCATCTGTGTGGTAATTCTGACTCCCTTTGCCCTCAGTCCCCTTTATCTACCGATGCTGCGGGACAATTACTTTAAATGGTATCAGCTTTTACAAGGGGAACGTTATAAGCAAATTACCGGCTATCTATCCCTAGCCTTTGTCTTGTTTGAGATGGTACTAACGGCTAGAAAGCGTAGTCGTGGCTGGATGATTAAGTTTACTATTCCTGGTTCTATACAGCTGTGGCGGAGTTTACATATCTTTCTGGGAGTCGCCCTTTTAGGAACAACATTAATTCATACTCTTGGGGCGACGGGTAAAAATTTTAATTCTATATTCCTTTGGGTATTCTTTGGTGTAACCCTATCGGCTTTAGTAGGTGTTGTCGCGGAAACCGGAGTGCTGGAATCTCCTAGAAAATATTTTGGTTGGGTGCCAGCAAAGGATGGCGTTGGCACAATGCTACCGGGTATATCTAAAGGCCCCCTAATTCGTAATCTACGCTCTATCTGGCTATCCACCCATATCTTCCTAGTTAGTGTCTTCTTTGTCATGCTAGGATTTCACATATTTCTGGCCTATTACTATCAATGAATAGGGAACAGGGAATAGGGAATAGGGAATAGGGAATAGGGAATAGGGAATAGGGAATAGGGAATAGGGAATAGGGAATAGGGAATAGGGAATAGGGAATAGGGAATAGGGAATAGGGAATAGGGAGGTGTGGGAGGTATATTGGATCAAGAGAATACTTTGGCAAGAGGTAATCATGAATAGTGAGAAAGGAAAACTCAGGGCAAAACTCAGCATTGTTGTAGGAATAATCACTGTTGTATTCGCAGCTGGAACATTTTTCCTAACTCGTTCTGATGTATCTAGCCTGAGTAGTTCAACCGTGGCTGGGTTAGCTCTAATCAAGACAATGGCAAAGCAATCTGTCCCTTATGACGTTGCTCTGAGCAATAATAAGCCCACTTTAATAGAATTTTACGCTGACTGGTGTACCACTTGTCAATCCATGGCTCCCATCCTGAACAAATTACACCAAAAGTATGGAGAAACCGTGAATTTTGTGATGCTAAATGTAGATGATACCCAGTGGGCTAAACCCATTGAAAAATACCGAGTGACTGGTGTACCTCAATTCACATTTATAGACAGTAATCAGCAAGAGAAAGAAATCCTAGTTGGCAAAATTACTGAAACAATTATCACTAAAGTGCTCCAAGAGCTATTATCTTGAAAACACTATTACCATAGGTGACAGGCTGTTACAAGGAGTTACAAGTTGCAGGTTATAAAGTTACAGGTTATAAAGTTACAGGTTATTAAACCTTAAACAAACCAACCTTCAACCCTTCAACCTTCAACCCTTCAACCTTCAACCCTTCAACCTTCAACCTTAAACAAACCAACCTTCAACCCTTCAACCTTCAACCCTTCAACCTTCAACCCTTCAACCTTAAACAAACCAACCTTAAACAAGATCTGTCTATAAAGCTGCCAACTTTAAGATACCGATATCAAAACTACGAGACATTACTGCACTAGTTAAGTCCGCACCCTGAAGGTTAGCACCACTCAAATCCGCTCCCTGAAGGTTAGCACCACTTAAATCTGACCCCTGAAGGTTAGCACCACTCAAATCTGCTCCACGCAAATCGGCTTTGTGTAAGTTAGTTTCAGTCAAATTTGCCTTGATTAAAGTAGCTGCAGTTAAGTCTATCCAACTGAGGTTAGCTCTAGTAAGGTTCGCTTCGGTAAGGTTAACCCCTTCTAAAATAGATACATAAAGCTGAGCACCACTGAGATTTATCCCCTCAAGATCTACCCAACTCAACATTTCCTCACTCAGATTTATGCCCCGAAAATCCCGTTCTCCCCTAGCATATCGCTTCAGTACTTCCTCAGGATTGGTTGTGGTAAGTTGGCTAGATGGACTAGTGTACAACAGCATAGATAACCTCAAACGTGATCTGGATTCGGTCTGGTGTTAATCACAATTCCTTACAGATGGGAAATTGTAGACAGACGCTAATATGGCCAGTATCGAAGTCTGATGTTAGCGATCGCGTTTACGCAACCGTTTAGCAATGTCTAATTTAGTAGACTATTAGTAGACTAATTGAGTACACCTTTAAGATTAAAAACTTGCTAAATGTATAAATTAATACAGTATTAATTTAAATTAATGGTATTTGTTCATGACGTTAAGGCGTTTTGGTAAAAGCGATCGCTTAGTTTTAAAAAAGCGAAAAAAAAACATAATTTAGGAAAGAGCTTATGTTGATAAAATTGTTTTATCCCAGGGTGTATTATATAGAGATAAGTCCTAAATTATTGGTAAAAACTATTCCTAATTACCTTTTAGTTACTTAACCATGTTGTGTGGTCCCAATCTTGAGCAGTATGTTCACAAATAACCTAGGATTGCTATATGCTTGAGCATACCTTGAAATTTATTGGCTCGATTAAACTAGCTGTCCCTTTACTTAGTATTATTGTCGCTATCTTAATTGGGGCGACGTTTTACGAATCTCAGGTAGGGTCAACTGCCGTGCAACAGGAGATTTACAAAAGTCCGTGGTTTGGGGCCTTAATGTTCCTACTAGCCCTCAACCTAGCCGTCTCAGCTCTGTATCGCTACCCCTGGCGAGGTGCGCGTAAAATCGGCTTTGCTCTGACCCATCTTGGTATCATCGTAATTATCGCTGGTTCAGCAGCTGTAATCCACTTAGGTGTAGAGGGAATGTTACCTTTGCGCACCGATACCGCTTCCAAGAATCAGATTCGGGTTGAAGGGGAATTGTTAGAAGTGATGACACCATCATCACAGTTGCAGCAGGCTGATGTATTGATTAAGCCAGATGGTTCAGTCATGCCCAAGCAAATTGGTAAACTGTCTTTGGTAGGCTACAGCGACAACACCATCAAAACAGTCAGTTTTACCGAAGGGGCAACGGCAGATAATCTAGCAGTAGATAATCCAGCAGTGCGATTACGCTTGAAAAGCGATCGCATGGGGCAAACCCTAGAGCGCTATTTAGCTGTAGCCCCAGTAGCCTATAGCAAAGTAGGGATTGGGCCAGCTGAATTAGAAATCATTCAGGTAGATACGGTAGCGACAGGAAAAGGAAAATCTCTGCTATCCCCCCCTCAAGAACAAAATCTGAGTCCTTGGGGTAGCATTGAGGTAACTTCAAAAGAAAGGGACACGATAGATACAGAGATTATCGATATAAAACAAGCTCTGTCATCCCAAGCCCCAGACTCCTCAGTCAAAGTCGTCGATTTTTGGCCGGATTTCCGACTAGACGCCAACAACCAACGGACCACGGCCTCCCAACAACTGAGAAATCCGGCAGTACAGTTGGAGGTATCCACACCAGAAGGGGTTGAACGCTGGTTTGTGTTTGGAAAGGACAACTTTCCGCCAATTCGTTCAGTGGTATCAGGAAAACCCCTAGAAGGAATTGAGATTAGCTATAACATTAAACCCCAGGAATCAGAGGATTATTTCCGGGTAATCGTGACTCAATCAGGTCAGCTATTCTATGCTGCCCATTCCTCGAAAGGATTTAAATCTGGTACCTTAGACATTGGGAAAGCTGTCAGTCCTGGTTGGGCAGACTTCCAAATTACCCTAGACGAGTATATTCCCCATGGCAAAATCAATCGTGAGGTCATACCTGTATTTGACCCAACCGTTAAGGGAGTACCAGCCTTATTAGTCAGCACCGAAACCGGAACCCAAACCTGGTTACCCTGGGGCGAGGCGACTACGATTAACGAACCAACAGGAGAAATCTTTGCTGCCTTTAGTCCCAAACTCTTGCAACTGCCGTTTGCGATCGCATTAGAAGACTTCATCGTAGAACGCAATGAAGGCAGTGATTCCGTTGCCATGTGGACTAGCAAAATCCGGATCGAAGACCGGGATCACCACGTCATCTCCCAGCGCAACGTTTGGATGAACCATCCCACCTGGTATCAAGGCTGGAAAATAGCCCAAGCTTCTTGGAATCCCGGTGACTTAAAACAATCAACCCTACAAATCAAGCGAGAACCAGCCTGGGTAACTGCTTTAACTTGGACAGGCTCTGGTCTAGTAATCAGTGGCATCACTATCATGTTCTATGGTCGAGGGGTAGCTAAAAAACTGCGCCACCAGCCAGAGGAGGTTTAAAGTTGTAGGTTGCAGGTTGAGGGTTGAAAGTTGAAGGTTGAAGGTTGAAGGTTGAAGGGTGAAGGGTGAAGGTTCAAGAACGTTGCAGGTTAAACGTCGTTCGCCTTTGGCGTTCCCGTAGGGTAGGTTGAACGCGCACGCGTGGCCGAAAGGCCAAGGTTCAAGAACGTTGCAGGTTAAACGTTTGACAGCATGTTTAGTACCAAAATTATTTCTAAACCTGTCCTTTTGTGTTCTGTGTGCCCAAATCCGAAGTTCCCTTGTACTATCATTCCCCCTAGCATACTTTGTTCTAGTTCAGATTAGCGTTTACCTCTGTTTAGCTTTTACCGCTGTGCTCTGATGAAACCACTCCAACTCCTGATCGGACTCTGTCTCGGAATCCTAATCCTAATCATACCTCCAACCCAACTCCAACCATCACCCCTAGACCCCTTACAAACCCTAGCCGTTCAACTGGATGGGCGCAAAAAACCCTTAGACACCGTAGCCCGAGAAACCGTAGCCAAAATCCACGGTTCCACTAACTACCGCCTAGAAAACAATCAAACCCTCAACTATCTCCAAACCTACCTATCCCTATGGTTTAATAACCGAGACTGGAACCAAGAACCCTTCATTCTACTGACCTACCGCCCCCTCAAAGAAAAAATTGGCCTTGACCTAGAACGAAAATACTTCTCCTTCCGAGAATTAGTCAGTTCCAACCTAGGTGCCATCGTTCTGGAAGCCAATCAAAAACAAGCTGACAACATTGAGCTGACCAGAGACGAACGAGAAGCCCTCACTATAGAAGACAGACTGGCATTAATGTTACGCACGGTAGGTACCGATACCCTACCCCTAGTTCCCCATCCCAGTGATAGTAAAGGCACTTGGGTAAGCATACTTCAATCGCAACAGTATTACACCAACGAACAAATTACCCCTCTACAGCAGAGTTACCAAACACTCAAACAAGCCTATCGTTTAGATCCCCTACTGACTACTGTTGAGGTTGGGCAAGTCGCGGAAACACTACATCAGGAGTTAGCCGCTCTTAGCCCTGAAATTTACCCCAAGGATTCCGTGCTGCAACGGGAAGTTAACTTCTCTAGTTTTCGCCCCTTTAGTAAAGCCTGGAAAATTTATGCGATCGCATTACTAGTCCTGTTATTAGGATTATCCGTCAAGCAATTAGACCTCTACTCAGGTGCAGTAGGAATTTTCCTTACAGGTCTTTTCATCCAAGGCTACGGATTTATCACCCGCATGGAAATTGCCGGACGTCCCCCAGTTACCAATATGTATGAATCCGTAGTGTGGGTTGGATTTGGGATAGCCGCCATCGCCCTAGTATTTGAGCTAATCTACCGAGCAAAATACTATCTGTTAGCCGCTGCTCCTTTATCAATCCTTTGTCTACTTCTAGCAGACACTCTTCCAGCCGTCCTAGATCCAAGTATTGCCCCCCTTGTACCAGTACTAAGGGACAACTTCTGGCTCAGTATCCACGTTCCTACCATTACCCTCAGCTATGCTAGTTTTGCCTTAGCCATGGGATTAGGACATATTATTTTAGGACATTATCTAGTTGCTCCCCAATCCTTTCAAAGAATTTCCCATCTATCAAAATTCAACTATCGAGTCCTACAAATTGGTGTTTTACTGCTCACTACTGGCATTATTCTCGGTGGCATCTGGGCGCACTTCTCCTGGGGTCGCTTCTGGGGTTGGGACCCCAAAGAAACCTGGGCGTTGATTGCCCTAATGTGTTACATAGTCCCGTTACATGGTCGTCTGGTAGGATGGTTAGCAGACTTTGGGATGGCAGTCATTAGTGTAGTTTGTTTTAATGCTGTGTTGATGGCTTGGTATGGCGTTAACTTTGTTCTCGGTACTGGTTTACACAGTTATGGATTTAGCACTGGTGGCTCAGAATTGATTGTCGGAACCCTAGTTGGTTTAGACTTATTATTTGTAGCAGCTGCAGCTACCAGACATAACCGTTGGTTGCTCTCTAACTCTAGTGAAAATCTAGTGAAACAATTGAGTAAAAACCAACCAGTTATGGCTAAAGAGAATTAAAAGGAATTCAAACTAACTTTAGCAAAGGGAATAGGGAACAGGGAACAGGGAGCAGGGAGTAGGGAACAGGGAACAAACATTCTCAAAATTGATTTAGGATTGCTATTAAAAGGCAAAATGCCAACTAATGACCAAGATATTATCCAGCTAATTTAGCTGGTAATACTTTCGATTCCAAATGCCTGGTTTTAGAGATGAGATAATTATATCAAGTTCAGATAATAATTTATCAAAAAATATAGCTTTATTATAGTAGGTAATCTCCCTAATCATCCCCTGTTCCCTGTTCCCTGTTCCCTGTTCCCTATTACCTACTATTTATAAGTGTTCAACCCCACATGATATTAATCGTTTATGGTTTATTATTAAAATAAATCGTTTTCCAGGTAGAGGTATACTATGGATCGTCGTAAATTTATGGGCTGGTTTGGTGTTGGTGCATTCGCTACTTATCTACCAGTAGCCTTAGCCGCCTGTAGTCCTGAGCAAAGTGCCCCAAAAGCAACAGAAAAGAAAACCCCTAATATTGATAAATCGGTGCGAGAGGATGGATTCCAAGCCGTTGGCACAGTGCAGCAGTTAGAAGAAAAAGGCAAAATTATCGACAGGACAGCAGATATTCTGGTCGTGCGTAATCTGAGCAACAATAGTCTTGTTGCCCTAAACCCTAGGTGTACTCACCAAGGCTGTAGCGTTGATTGGAAGCAAGAGGATAAAATATTTAACTGTCCTTG
The DNA here is from genome assembly GCF_010671925.1 of Moorena sp. SIOASIH. Taxonomy (GTDB): domain Bacteria; phylum Cyanobacteriota; class Cyanobacteriia; order Cyanobacteriales; family Coleofasciculaceae; genus Moorena. The sequence continues at coordinate 77,738 of NZ_JAAHIH010000006.1, forward strand.
CCACGGTTCTAAATTTGATTTAGATGGCAAAGTAACGAAAGGACCTGCAGACAAACCCTTGACAAGCTATGAAACAAAGGAAGAAGATAATTTAGTTTTAGTAAAAGTAAGCTAGTCATTTAGGAGCAGGTTTGATATTGCAGCTGAAGTCCCCCTTTTTAAGGGAAATTTAGGTGGAGCTGAAGTCCCCCTTTTTAAGGGAAATTTAGGTGAAGCTGAAGTCCCCCTTTTTAAGGGAAATTTAGGTGGAGCTGAAGTCCCCCTTTTTAAGGGAAATTTAGGTGGAGCTGAATTCCCCCTTTTTAAGGGAAATTTAGGTGGAGCTGAATTCCCCCTTTTTAAGGGAAATTTAGGTGGAGCTGAAGTCCCCCTTTTTAAGGGGGATTTAGGGGGATCTCTTTGCACCTCATGGGAGAGAGAATTGCTATAACTAACCTGCTCCTGCTCCTTTCCAATTCAAAAATTAAAGCTTTGTTCATTTAAAATCATCTCTTGATAAGTACCTGACTTCACTAAGCGACCTTGATCGAGCAAATAGATACAATCACAATGTTCAATCGTGGAGAGACGGTGGGCAATGATAATCATCGTTTTAGTGCCATTCAAAGATTTAATTGCTTCATTAACCAACTGTTCAGTTTCATTGTCTAGTGCAGAAGTCGCCTCATCTAGGACTAAAATTTCTCTCTGATGGTAAAGTGCGCGAGCAATTCCTATCCGTTGGCGTTGACCACCAGATAAACGCACTCCCCGTTCACCAACAACAGAGTTAACTCCTTCAGGCAATTGGTCAACAAACTCCGCAAGTTGAGCAGATTGGATAGCCTGATCTAATCGTTCTCGATCAATCAAATGCTTTGGAACACCAAAGGCAATATTTCCTTCGATTGTGTCATCTATGAGAAAAATCGACTGTGGGATATAGCCAAGTAAATTTTGCCAGGAACGCAGATTATTATATATCGATTGACCTTTGTACCTAATCTCACCACTTTCAGGTGCTAACAGACCTAAAATTACATCAACTAATGTTGTCTTACCTGAGCCTGATTTACCGATTAAAGCAATAGATTGACCTTTGTTGATAGTCAAGGATATGTTCATAATAGTAGGGTCTAAAACCTTGGGATAGCGGTAGGTAATTCTCTCAATTTCGATCTGATTATCCTCCGGTGATAGACTTCTATTAATGTCAATGGACTTTACAATATCCCTGAATTGCTCTGAGGGAGTATTAGGGTTGGAGAGGGTAGATAAATCTGATAAATATTTAGGCTCAAAAATTTCCTCTACTTCAATCTCTTCTAACTCTTTTAAATCCAAGTATATTTTATTAATCGAATAGCTGGAGTTTCGCATCAAAGCAATATTAGATGTTAAATGACTAAATGCTGGAATCATGCGCACGGAAGCCAAAGCGAAAATACCTAAAACTTCGATAATATTTTCTGTCCCAAGGTTAAAGACTAAAACTATAGATACAAAAGCTACTAAAAATGTCACTAAAATCGCTTCAATTATAATGCGAGGCAAAGCTTGAAAAGTATGAAACGATGTCATGCCATTAACCAGTTGATCGACTTGATCACTCATTTGCCTTTCAAAGTAAGATTCGCAACCAATAATTCGTGTTTCTTTTAATCCTCCAAGGCTATGATTGATGATGCGAATCATTTCCTCCTTAGATTGAGATACTTTTTTTCCCCATTCGGAAATTTTGTCTTTAAATTGGTAGATAATCCCCAAGGGAATTAGTAAAATCAAGGCTAGAGTAATTGTTGCGATCGGATCGGTAATTATTAGTAAAATTACTAAAAACAAGATAATAATAAAACTGGCTACAGTTTTTAGGAAAGGAATCATGAATTTTACACTAAAAACTCCCGAGTCTTCCAAGACCGTGTTGATTAAAAAAGCTGTATTTTTTCTGAGATGAAATGTGTAAGGTGCTACCAAGTAGGCGTGGAGCAAATTTGAGGATAGTTCACCGTACTGAGTAAAGCTAAATTTAAAGATATATTTTTGAGCTTGGAAACTTAATAAGGATTTAGTCCAGAAGGCAAAAATAATGATTAAACCTAGCAAGGCAATAAACTGAACTTCAGAAGTTAAACTTAACTTGACATAAACCCAATGCAGCCGAGAATTTAGTTCAATCAACCTTGGGTTAGTAGCTAACCCCATAAATGGCCCGACAAGTCCAATACCTACAGTATCCAGGAGGGAGGTTAGTAAGATTAATAACAGAAGAGGGATTAGTCGGAGTTTTCTTTCTCCGAGAATGTATAAAAAATTTGACAAATAGCTAACCATTTGGTATGTAAATTATTAGGATGATAAAGGAATAATTTAGTGTAAATCAGCTTTATGATGTAGTCAAAGATAAGAGGGAGGATTAAGGTTTGGTCAAATCTAGACAATTGTCCCACTCCGGTGCCATTGCCGACCAGCATCAGGAGACCCTGGACAATCTCAATCCCTTCTACAAAGCCATTCAGCTCTCGAAGGTGAGCTAATTGGCAATTGCGTTGATTGAAGTAACTCTGATTAGACTGTTAGTATCTATAACGTTTATAAAAGAGTTTTTAAAATCCAGAAGCCCACAATCCCTTTTATTGTAGGCATCCTGTCCAGCTTATTCACAACCTATTTAGAATTTATCTAGTTACATTATTTATTATCAAAAAAAAAGTGAGTAATTTTATAGTTGTTAATAACCCTTAATTTAGCCATAGTAATTTGCCGATTAATGGAATATATTTGCAGATTTTATTTGATGGTTTTATAGACAATTATCATGAAAATTTATAGTGTGTTTTATATGATTTTTTTCTGAGCAAAATGCTGGAAATCAGGATAAAATAAAATGACAGGTCCATGATCCACGCTCTCGGACCCCTTTAGGGATTATGGTACTACCTTGCCCTTAGTGGTTACTTCACTTACCTAAAAATGCTCAAATGACCAATGACGACTGGCTAGAAATCGGTAGAATTGTTTCCCCCCATGGGCTAAAAGGAGAGTTGCGAGTTTATCCAAGTTCTGACTTTCCGGAGAGGTTTGAGGAGCCAGGACAGCGCTGGTTAAAACCACCACTTGCCCCTTCCGCGCGGGGGGTTAGGGGGGATTCCTCTCCCCGGAATAATCTACCCCAACCTGTAGAATTACTTTGGGGACGTTTTGTCCCTGGTAAAGGGTTATATGTTGTGCAGCTAAAGGGGGTAGACAACCGGGATCAGGCAGAGGCGTTGCGCGGTTATCAACTGTTGGTACCAGCCAGCGATCGCCCAGAGTTAGAGGAAGATGAGTATCACATCTTAGACTTGATTGACCTTGAAGTCTTTAATCAACTCACTGGTGAAGCTGTGGGGGTAGTCGTAGACGTGATCCCAGCCGGTAATGACCTTTTGAAAGTCAAATTGCAATCTTCAGTGCAACCCTCCCCAACCCAGCCAGAAACTCCACCACCCACTCGAACTAGCAAGAAACGCCAACCCAAGGGTAAGAAGAAACCAGAGCCAGCAACGGTACTGATTCCGTTTGTGAAAGCGATCGCACCAGTGGTCGATCTCGAAAATGGTCGGATTGAGATTACGCCTCCTGCGGGTTTACTAGAAGTCAATAAACCTTAAGTCCTAAGCTAACACGCATCTAAATTTAAATTGTATTTAATCTGTTCATGTTCTGTGAGGGCGATAAGCGCCCCGAAATCCTGATCAGCTCTAGCTTTAAGGTCACTATGATCAAAAACTATACGATGCCCAGTCTCACCACTTACCAAGGGCAGGTTAAGTGGGAGCCTCCTGGGAGTGGAAAGGTGAGAGTCAAAGAGTGAAGCCTTGACCTGATCAAGCCTTGCTAGGTAATGTTTAATCCTCTTTTAAGACAACTATTTAAGAGCTGATTGGTAAACAGACCTATAACCATTGCGGTGCAAGGCTTTCATGATTTAGGCGTAGTTTGACTCCTGTTAGCTGAAATCCATATCTGTCAACGGATTTGAGCTCTTAAGATTTACTCTATAAATTAGCTCTAAGACAACTAATTTACAATCCAGAATCAACTTAGTACCTAAATGTCTAATAATATGAAGATGAGTGAGTTAATTAAAGTTAACAAAAAGCTGTGTCTACACAAGAACTAACATCATACCACACTACGGAAAACCATGTTTGGAACTGGCAAGGTAACCATATTCAATACACCGTAATGGGGACTGGTAAGCCTCTACTGTTGGTTCATGGTTTTGGGGCATCCATTGGACATTGGCGCAAGAATATTCCTGTCCTAGCTGCAGGGGGTTATCGAGTGTTTGCCATCGATCTGCTGGGATTCGGAGGTTCTGATAAACCTGCCTTGTCCTACACCGTAGAGTTGTGGCAACAACAAATAAAGGAGTTTTGGGATACCTACATCAACGAACCTACCGTATTTATCGGTAACTCCATTGGTGCTCTGTTAAGTCTGATGGTGGTAACAAACTATCCTGAGATTGCTGCTGGTGGTGTCTTAATCAACAGTGCTGGTGGACTCAATCACCGCCCTGAAGAGCTAAATCTACCTTTGCGGTTGGTGATGGCAGCTTTTACCAGGTTAGTTAACTCTCCAACCTTTGGACCGTTCCTGTTTAACCGTATCCGCCAGAAAAATCGCATCCGCAGCACCCTCCGTCAAGTCTACTGTGATTCAGATGCCATTACAGAGGAACTTGTAGAGTTAATCTACCAGCCTGCTTGTGATCCCGGTGCTCAAAAGGTATTTGCATCAGTTCTTACTGCTCCTCCTGGTCCTAGACCTAGTGAACTTTTACCGAAGTTACAAAGTCCTCTACTCATTCTTTGGGGAGAAGAAGACCCTTGGACACCGATTTCTGGTGCTACCATCTTCCAAAAGCAGAGTCATCAGGGTAAAGACGTCAAATTTGTAGGGATTCCTAAGGCTGGTCACTGCCCTCATGACGAAAACCCAGAGTCCGTAAATTCACTGATTCTCGATTGGTTGTCATCTCGCTGGTGAAATAGAAAAGCAAGTAATCAGGGTCAAGCACGTAAGTAAGAAGGGTAAACTTTAACATTTACAGCTATTTATAATACTGAAGATTACCCCTGTAACCCAAGAGACGATTCCGTAAATTCACTGATTATAGATTGGCTTTTTTAGGGATATAAATAATAATAAGCAATATCCCTGAAGCCATGACAATACTATCGGTGATTAGCCGTAAGCACATAGTTATTATGGAATCAACAGCTAGATTTTCGGTGCATAGATTGTTAGGACGAATTAATGTGAAGTAACCGAAATTGAGTGAGTGTGAGCTATGTACGTGTTATTACTGATTACCGGATCCGGAAGAGTTAATTTAAAAGGCTCTTCAAGAGGTTTGAATGATTCAGATATTATTAATAAAGCCTTTGTCAGGGTCAGATTGCTAAAAGAACCAGCTAGGGTGGCTCTGAAATAAAAATCAGGTAAAGCTCTTGCAGTATTCCAGAGAACTATTTAAGTAAATTCACGGCAAGCTTTTTGAACTCTTGCTGATTCTTAAAGATTGTTTAAGTGGTTGTCGCGACGTCTTTATTGTCAAGAAATATCACAATTTAGAAGAAACCCAACTTGGCTTCCAAGTGTTACGAATTTAACACGGAAGCTTTAACTCTTTTGTTGCCAAGATAGGAATTACATCCCAAGAGGGTTAAACCCCCCATGTAGAAGGTAAATATATATAATATCTTCTACTAATAGTGTGAATACATTGTGAATGAAGAAAATATACAAGAATTCCTAGGAGGTCATGTATGGACAGGAGGAGATCATAATGACGATTATTGAAGAATTAGCCAAGAGCTATATGACAGCTCCAGCCTATGAAGCTCCTCTATCCTTAGTTAGAGAGTTTCATCAATTTGTGATTGACTTAGCAAAGGTAGAACTGCAAGGGGTCAATTTTGAGTACGTTGACTATCAACCCTACTTTCGAGGACCAGATCTATGTCTGAATGACATCAAAGCTGACTTTGAACAAGGAAATGTTAAAATCAGCGCCCAATATAATGAATCAGATCTACTAGGTAAGGACGTCAACTTAATTTACCGATGTATTCATGAAAGGCATCACGTTAAACTAGATGTGGACTTTGGCTGGGAAGGCGAGTGCGCCATTGCTGCTCACATTATGTCCTTTACAGACAACCTGTTGTTTAAGCAACTTCTGTTTAGCGAGGGGTTAGGGCAAGTGGCTGTGCGCCTGCATACAGGAGAATTTCCTGATTATCAAAAAGTAGTGCTTTTTGATGAAGAGGTTATACATTGTATGGAGAAGACAATGAAAAATGTCAGAAATATCCGATGCCAGAACCATTGATCGAACTGAAGGGAGTGAGCAAATCGTTTGGAAGCAATGTCATTTTGAATCAGTTGGATCTGAAAATTTATCAGGGTGATGCCCTAGTCATTATAGGTCCTTCTGGAACCGGCAAATCAACAATTCTTCGGATTATTGCTGGCTTACTACCTGCTGACGTCGGTGAAGTTTATGTTAAAGGGCAACGGCGCTCCGGTTTAATAGAAGATGCTCAAGACCCCATTGGTATTGGTATGGTATTTCAGCAGGCAGCTTTGTTTGACTCGCTGACGGTGGAAGAGAATGTGGGTTTCTTGCTTTACCAGCATTCTAAACTACCACATCATCGAATTAGGAAATTGGTCAATCAAAGCCTGGAGATGGTAGGGTTATCTGGTGTTGGAGACCGCTACCCAGCTGAGTTATCAGGAGGTATGCGCAAACGAGTCAGTTTTGCCCGTGCTATCATTTCTAATCCCGATAATCCCAGGGACAACCCAGAGGTGTTACTCTACGACGAACCAACCGCTGGACTTGACCCGATCGCCTCAACAGTGATTGAAGATTTAGTGCGCCAGATACAACGGGAAGAAAACGCTTGTAGTACTTACCTAATGGTCACCCATCAGGAGAGTACAATTCGCCGCACCGCTGACCGGGTTGTTTTCCTCTACAAAGGCAAAGTACAGTGGTCCGGCAGCGTTGGGGACATAGATACCACAGATAATCCTCTAGTGCAACAATTTTTTAGTGCCAGTACCACTGGTCCAATTCAAGTAGTAGGTTGACTCTAGGTTAGGAGACTGTATTTATTTATTAATTTGGTTAGGTTCGTTGGCTCTAGGTTGAATGGCTTTAGGCATAAGGGCTCTAGGTTGAATGGCTCTAGGCTAAGCCGCTCTAATGACTAGTCAACGACCAGGACCTTTGTTATCCATTCGGGCTGATCTCGATGCCGTGTCGATTCAACCACAAAATGATCAGGTGCGACCCGTGGCCAATTTAATTCTTAATGGGTCAAGCGCACCTATGCCTTATCAGTCACAGCATGATGGTCGAATGTACCCTTGCGGTCATGATTGACATAGTGCGATCTGCTACAACAGGAGTTTGACAAAGTTGCTCCCAACTTGCTAGACTATACGTAGTCATAACGACTACGTATAATAACTCCTTTCCTTAGATAATTGGTAGCTTTCACGACAAAAAATGACAACTTGAGGTGCGACCCGTTCGCGTAGCGTGGCCTTTTGGCCAAGGCGCGACCCAAGGGCGATTTACTCGCCCTAGGAGGCGCGCACCAAAGCGCGAATTAAATTCTTAATGGGTCAAGGGCACCTAACCTACTGAAACACTCAGCACTCAGGTTGGTTGACGGTTGACAGTCAACCAGACTCAGCACTCAGCAATCAGAAATCAGTACTCAGCAATCAGCAATCAGCACTATAGTTAAACAGAGGTTAGTGAGATGGTGAACATTGTTGGAATTAGTGGTAGTTTACGTCCTGAATCCTATAGCTATCAGGCTCTAGAGCATGCTATAGACCGAGTGAAAGCTTATGGTATATCAACTGAAATCCTCGACTTGCGTCAGATGCAATTACCATTTTGCACTGGTGATAGTGACTATCCAGACTATCCAGATGTCACCCGATTGCAGGAAACCGTGAAGCAAGCCGATGGCTTAATTCTGGCAACACCGGAATATCACGGTAGTGTGAGTGGTGTACTTAAAAATGCCCTAGATTTGATGAGTTTTGAACATCTCGAAGGCAAAGTTACCGGTTTGATTAGTGTATTGGGGGGTCAGTCTAATAGTAACGCTCTCAATGATCTACGGATAATTATGCGCTGGGTACATAGTTGGGTCATTCCAGAGCAAATTGCCATTGGTCAGGCTTGGAAAGCCTTTGGTGAAGATGGCAAGCTTTTGGATAAAAAACTCTCCGAGCGCTTCGATAAATTTGCTGAAAGTTTGGTAGCAAATACTCAGAAGTTAAGGTAAGCTAAAATCCGGTTAGGGACTTGGGTTTGACACTCCCCGTCCTGGAAGAACGGGGATTCTCACTTGGCCTATGGCCACGCGTTCGCGTTCAACGAGCTGTCTTGCTATCCCTTGCCGGAGCAAGGATTGGTAGAGGACAATTCTCCATGAGCGTGTTTGGTCTATGACCTAGGTTTCGGTGTGCCGGAAACGAAACCTTATCAGAGGGTCGCCTTAGTACAAAACCTTGATCCCTATTCTGCATAACCCTAAAAATATAAAGGCGACCCTCTGATTACGGTAACTTCAAACCCCACCGTACCTAAACTATTAAGGATTTAGATAGACGATGATTTTAAATATTTTTTTTAATCTTAGATTTTTATAGACGACCAAATCTTTAGATTGGACCCGTGCAACATGCTTATCTCTTAGCTTGTTTTTTACATTGTCTACTTATTCTAAGATAGTGTCTATTTTATCCCTATTGTTTTTAGTTATCTGTTTAGATTGTGATAATAACACGCTCTGTGAAAACTGTCAAGTCAGAGATTAAAATAAAAGCCGTCCGTTAAAGTTACCGTAAGATAGGGTCGCCTTTATAGTTTTAGGGTTATGGGGTATAAGTTTTAAGGTTTGTTAGTAAGGCGACCCAATAAACAGGTTTCTATCCAGCGAAGGACGGGGCTTTAAACCCATTTTTTTTGGGAAAAAAAATACCAATTAAAGTAGGGTGGCCAAAGTATAGCAATTCTCATTTTGAGGCGCGCACTACCATGGGAATTTAATTCTTAAGGTGCGACCCGTGGCGAATTTAAGAATTAGATGCGGAAAGCGCACGGGTGCATCTCATATTTGTAAAAAAGATCGGAAGTGTGGGGAGTGTGGGGAGTGTGGGGAGTGTGGGGAGTGTGGGGAGTGTGGGGAGTGTGGGAATTTTCTCCCGAATTTTTGCCTAATTGCAAAACTGAGATGCACCCAAGCGCACAAAGAGCGGAAAGCGCACCTATTCGGTTTTAGGGAGCAGACGACTAAGGTCGTGAGCCACGCTTTCGGGCAAAGCCTAACGCTGTGCAAACGCGAACGGAGCAGGGAGTAGCGCTGGATCGCTTCGTCCCTTGAATTTGGAAATTTGGAAATACCATTACACCCATTGCTATAAAAAAAACTGGCTGTGTTGTGAAGGGTGTTACCCCTCACAGCACAGCCAAGCTGATCATCAATTACGGCACAGGATGGCTGATTTGTGCGATCTGTTAGGTATGTCTTTATTAAAAAGGAATTTAGCATGGCTGTGTTGCCAGTTTGGCAGTAAATTAGATTTCCACTGCACTTACTCGAACACAAGCATCTATAAGTGTACCTAATTAGGAGTTATCTTAGGTACTGAGTCACCTGATAAGCAAATTAAATTATCCTTCTGAGTGTTGATGATTCCTCGTTGGCGAAGCTTTCCTATCAAGCGAGTGACAGTCACGCGGGTGGAGCCAATGGCACTACCGATTTGTGCGTGAGTTAAGGGAAATGGTAAGCAGTAACCTTGCTCACACGGTTCCCCGAACTCTTCAACCAATAGTATGAGAAATCCCAAGAGCCGATCAATGGTTCGTCGCTGTCCTAAGGTACTCAGCCACAGTAGTTTGCGTTGATGCTGAAGCCTAAATGCATCTAAGATCTCCCGTCGGAAGTGTGGCCAGTTGTCTAAGTCATCCCAGTACATCCATACCACAGCAGTTTGCTCAACGTGGGAGTAAGCCTGAAGTGTGAAGGGTGAAAGGGCGACAATTTCAAAGGGCTGACCGGCACCAATGAATCCTAAAAACGCTTCTTCCATATTCTGATGGGAGCATTGAGATCCAGAAAAATTGGGGCTAGCGCTGACTTGAGAAGTACCCACCAAACGGATTGCCCCCCGCTCTACCAAATACAACAACCCAGGACGGGTAGGAATCCGCTCATCTTTGCTAAACGTCCTATAACGGTAGTGTTCCTGTCCCCAATCTAAGATCCTTTGCCAAGTTACAAAGGGTCGGGATGCCTCTAATGGGTCGGATGGTGAATACATAAGCTCCGAGCCTGATGGATACACAAGTTTATCTAGATCTTACATGGACTCCAAAGCAACAAAAAATACCTTGAGGAGTAGCTCATGGCGCGTAAATTTGTCAGGTAATTCTGCTGCCCTGAGTACCCGATTACAACAACAGATATCGAGAGCAATGGTATATTCTGGTATTCCCCAGTTGATATTGGAAACAATTCCTTTAGAACGCTGCTCAGATAATACTGGTGTAGCATATCGCTCAGCGATCGCTCTCAAGCTTTCTCGCGCCATGCAGCAAAGTCCTCTAGCCATTGCTCATCAGTTAACTGTATCTTTGCCAACCATAACTCAAGATGGTGGGAAACAAAACTTGATCGAATTCGAGGTTGAAGTAGCTCCTCCAGGCTGGATTAATTTTTGGCTGACAGATCAGGGGTTAGCAACTTGGTTACAAGATTGGATTCAACCTTCAACAGACACCCCGATTAGCTTTCGGCCTCAACAAGGTAACAAGAATCTCTTGCCCTACTTAGAACTTAGCACTCAGCACTCAGCACTCTTCTCACAAGATACTTCCAAGATCTTTAGAGTTCAGTATGCCCATGCTCGTTGTTGCTCACTCCTGCGCTTGGCTGATCGCCAGGGCTTAATCCAGATTCAGAGTATGGACTTGAAAACCTCTAAGGGACTCATAGTTGTGCCATATCCAATTCCCTGGTTAAAAGACGACTTAGGAAAAGGAACAAAGCAGCCGCTTATACAGTTGGTCGATCCAGCAGAAAGACTCTTGATTGGTCAAATCATGGACTTGACAGACTACCTTAGTGGAACCAAATCAAAGAATTGGGTAAACTTGGCAAGTTCTCTGAGCAATGCTTTTGAGCAGTTCTACCGTAGCTGTCGCATTTGGGGGGAGGTGAAACACCAGACCCCTAGGCTGGCTCAAGCAAGGTTAGGATTAGTCGGAGTAACTCAAGTAGTCTTGCGATCGCTTCTAGAAGAGCAACTGGGTGTCCCTGCACCAGGTGAACTTTGACCGAAAAAAAAAATTTTGCCAAAGGGGTTGACAAATCCAGAAAGTTTTCGGTATATTTACGGATGTGTGAGGAGCGAACCAGTCAGGGAACCGAGACGAAACACGGCCAGTCGTCGGTTCCCTTTCTGATTTAATTATCTGATTTAATTAGCGAAGGGAGATCCCGCCAGTAGTAAAGCTGGCTTTATACCCAAACGCAGACCCTTTGACCTAAGCAAATAATAGACCTAAGGACATAGCCATGGCTGGGATTGGTGAGGCTCGGATTGGGTAAAAGCCCACACTTACCAGATAGGGAAGTATCGGAGTATGTCACTTAAAGAAAATTAGGGTTATTTGCTGCTGTCTATTCAAATTAACCACCAAAGCTGAAAAGGGTGGGTTGATTAACCTAGCAGTAAACCCTGATGTGACTATAGGAATCAACATTAGAAGCGATCAAAATTATTGATTTGGCGGTAATACATGCCGTCAGCATTAAAGCTGACCTGATCTCAAAGCAATAGCTGGGGTTGGCCAAATTTCCACACCGATAAGGGTAGGGTGGTGTGGGTAGTGTCATGTCATTGGCTTGACGGGTAACCAAAGTTTATTTTGTGTGTTTTTGTTAGCTGTTATTTGTTATTGCTCCTTTGTAATCAGCCGGAAGTATCGTGGCAGCAAAAATGATCAATGACCAATGACCAATGAAGAAAATCACGAATAGCTAAAGAACTGTTACAGTTCTTGACAAAGTAGCCAGACAGGTATGAACTCGATGATAGCATTCCCTTGAATGCCTTATTTATAGACACGAGAAAAAAACTATGGCAGAAGAACTGACGGGACAAACTCCCATATTTGGTGGTAGCACTGGCGGATTGCTGACCAAAGCTGAAGTTGAAGAAAAATACGCTATCACCTGGACAAGCTCAAAAGAGCAAGTGTTTGAAATGCCTACTGGTGGCGCTGCCATCATGAATGAAGGGGAAAACTTGCTCTACTTAGCTCGTAAGGAACAGTGTCTGGCATTGGGAAGCCAACTGCGGACATTTAAGCCCAAAATCCTTGACTATAAAATTTACCGGGTTTATCCCAATGGTGAAATCCAGTTTCTGCATCCCGCAGATGGGGTATTCCCGGAGAAAGTCAACGAAGGGCGTCCCTATGCAGGGAAAATGGACCGCAATATTGGCAGCAACCCAGAACCTGTAACTATCAAGTTCAGTGGCAAGGCACCTTACGAGGTTTAATTGATCAGTGATAAGGTAAAGGGGAAAAAGTTGAACGTTGTGACCAACAGTTTCAGCTGTTTGCCGAATTTTCAACCTTGAGCTGAGAAAGACCATGATTTTCCCAGATTTTTCCCAATTTTCAACCGTAGCTCAACAAGGTAATTTTGTGCCGGTAACCCAGGAGTGGGTGGCGGATTTAGAAACGCCAGTTTCTGCCTGGTACAAGGTCTGTGCTGGTCAACCCTACAGCTTCTTGTTGGAATCGGTAGAAGGTGGGGAAAATCTGGGACGTTACAGTTTACTAGGTTGTGACCCCCTGTGGGTATTGGAAACTAGGGGAAATCGCACGATTCAGACCAACCGGGATGGCTCAGTCACAGTATTTGAGGGAGACCCCTTTGAAACCTTAGCGAATTGTCTGAAATCCTATCAACCTGTAAAGTTACCCCAATTGCCCCCAGGAATTGGCGGTTTGTTCGGTTTCTGGGGTTATGAGTTAATTAGTTTTTGTGAATCCCGTGTGCCAATTTATCCCCTACAATCCAATGACTTGCCCGATGGATTGTGGATGCAAGTGGACAACCTGATTATTTTTGATCAGGTCAAGCGTAAGATTTGGGTGATCGCTTATGCTGATTTACGACATGCCCAAGGAGATTTAGAGGCAGCCTACCAACAAGCATGCGATCGCGTTCGTACTCTAGTCAACAAACTACAAGGACAGCTCTTAGGTAAGGACACAGTACTCCCATGGACACCTCCAGATAGTGCTACTCAAGAACTGTCTTATATAAGCAATACAGACAAGTCCCAATTCTGCGCTAATGTCGAAAAAGCGAAAGACTATATCCGAGCTGGGGATATCTTTCAGGTGGTATTGTCCCAGCGCCTCTCGACAGAATACAAGGGTGACCCTTTTGCCCTTTACCGTTCCCTAAGGCTGATTAATCCCTCCCCCTACATGGCGTATTTTAACTTTGGGGACTGGCAAATCATTGGATCTAGCCCAGAGGTAATGGTAAAGGCAACAGCTTCCCCAAAGGAAAAAATCCAGGCAACGTTACGACCAATTGCTGGAACTCGACGTCGGGGTCAAACCCCTGAAGAAGACGAAGCTCTGGCTCAGGAGTTACTCGAAGATCCAAAGGAAATTGCTGAACACGTTATGTTGGTTGACCTGGGTCGGAATGACCTCGGTCGTGTGTGCAAGAGTGGTACAGTCAGAGTTGATCAACTGATGCTAATTGAGCGCTACTCCCACGTTATGCACATTGTTAGCAATGTAGTAGGGGAGCTGGATGCTAGTAAAACAGCTTGGGATTTACTCAAAGCTTGTTTCCCTGCGGGGACAGTGAGTGGAGCTCCCAAAATTCGGGCAATGGAAATCATTCAGGAACTGGAACCAGAACGTCGCGGGCCTTACTCGGGTGTCTATGGCTGGTACGATTTTGAAGGTCAGCTCAATAGTGCGATCGCAATCCGGACTATGGTAGTTCGCCCATGTGGTTCTGGTAAACATACCGTGTCAGTGCAAGCTGGTGCTGGCTTGGTAGCAGATTCTGACCCAGAAAAAGAATATCAAGAAACCCTCAATAAAGCTAGAGGCTTACTAGAGGCTATCCGCTGTTTAGACTTTGAGTAGTAAGCTATCATCGCGCGCCCCTGCAGGGAACGCGATGATAGCTTAGTGCTAACATTGCCCCTAAGCACTAACCGCTAACTATTCCTTGACAGGGTTAACTAGAATCATGCTAGCTTCTTGCCGTCGGATAGCTACTTCTGTGGTGGAACCAACTCTAATGTGTAACGGTCCCCCAAACCAGGCTGAGCGCAACACTTGTACCTGTCTATCAGGAATAATGCCAATGGCTTCTAGTCGATTAGCGAGACCTTCGACCTGCAAACCTATCTGAACTTTCTCGATAATGGCAAGCTTTCCAGGTTTTAATTCGGCTAAAGTCATTTAATTAACTATTAATAATTGGTTTGATAAAATTCTCTCTATTTGGAGGCTGAGGTATTTGGCCGCTGAGGATCTGGGGATATGTAAATCATTAAAAATTACCAATAACATATAAATGTTATTTTGTCAAATACTTGGACTGAACTGGTGTTCTAGTCCAATACCCAAAGGTACAGCTGTTGGATGAATCAACCAATTAAGCCAAAAATAGTCCTGAGTGGGAGAGTCTGAGTTGAAGAATAGAACAAGCACTAATTTGTCATATATTTTATTTTACCAAATAATTAAAGATTACACAAACAAACACGCTTTAGACTTGCCAAATAATTCTAATCATGAATAGAGTTTAATTGACAAACTAGTGTTGTTTACAATTACGGCGGTTTGCAATTCAGTCAGGTACAAATTCTTGGGAGCAGGGAGCAGGGAGCAGGGAGCAGGGAGCAGGGAGCAGGGAGCAGGGAGCAGGGAGCAGGGAGCAGGGAGCAGGGAGCAGGGAGCAGGGAGCAGGGAGCAGGGAGCAGGGACTTCGGAAGAGGGAAGAGGGAGAAAATCCAGTGTACTTGATAGTTATGCAAACCGCCGTAAAAAAAAATTTATTCAGTCGCTATGAGGTGCTCGGGTTAATACGACAATAGATTAAGTTAGCATATACTGTTCAACAAATCTTGCTGGTATTGATAATAACTATAAAGTTAAAGCTGACCCTTATAGATAATTTTTTTATTAAGCTTAGTCAGGGTAACTCTGAAAGAGTGTTAGTCTCACCTCTCCGATTATGGTAATCTTGCTACATCAACATGAAAGCTACTCACTTTGCCACCATTACACACCTAAAAAATGCCCAATTTTGGCTATTAGGTATAGCAGCTGGATTAATAGCAATTCACTTGACTCTGGCTGAAAGGAGTAACATTGCTGATTTACTAAGTACAAGTTTTTTATTTTGGGTTGCTGTGTCTTACATGGTATGGGAAAAACGCCATACCTTGCACCTGGAAAGTGATATTTTTTCTGGCGTTTTGGGGTCATCATTGATTTGTTTCGTACTGATAAGATCGACATTTGTATCAGGCTATGACATTTTTATCCGCTTTTCTCCTTTGATTGCAGTATTGGGTTTGGGACTGCTGGCATCTGGAGTGAAGGGATTAAAGCAATATTGGCAGCACCTTACTATATTTTTATGTCTCGCTATACCATCTGGATTGCCAACATTACTGATTGATGTATCGACATTAACTGCTAAGTTTTCAGGATTGCTCCTTTGGTACTCAGGATTTGAAGTCTCTCGCCAAGGAGTTTATTTAATACTGCCAACGGGAGGAATAGAAGTAAATCCAGGCTGTTCTGGCGTCAGCTCTATTCTTCAGTTGCTGGGAATATCGTTGTTATTCTTATTTATGTTCCCTACTAGTCGGATTCAAAAAGTTTTGGTACCATTAATAGCTATTTTAGTAGGATTTGTGGTCAATTCTGTTCGAGTTGGCCTTATGGCTATTTTAGTCGCATATTCCAGTCATGAAGCCTTTGAATATTGGCATTTTGGAGATGGTTCAATGATATTTTCATTGGTTGCTGTCCTGATTTTCGGGTTCTTCTGCCATTTTCTACTTCAACAGAATGAACCGAAGACTCAGGATTAAGCGACTAACCTAAATTCTAAGTATTAGGCGTTAGTGATTAGGTATTAGATACAATAAAAACAGATCAGGGTCTCCGTACTAATAAAGGGGTGCTTCATAGGCTTGTCAGAACCTTAGAGCCATTCAACCATTAGCCTAAAGCCTAGAGCCTAGAACCTTAAAAGTCATAAACACTCAGAGCTTACAGTCCAAAGTATGTCCTACTTTTGCATGCAAGCCTTTTACCTTTTGCCTTGATGTCATGCTCGATTTGAAATCACTACGTATTTGGCTGCTAGCTTCTGTTTTTGGCGGTACTTTCTCAGTTATGGGCAAAGTAATTTGGTATCCAGCTACAAGTACTCGTCCCATCACCCCTTTTGAATTTCCAGCTACAGTTCCTTTACCAGAATGGCAGCCTCTGGAAAGTCAAGCTTTGACTGGTGAAATTGGTGAAGATAAAACACTACAAGCTGGCAAGCACTATCGATATATTCAGAATGATTTACCTCTAGATATAAAGATGCGCTATTTAGTTCACACCGGGGGTGATATTAATAAATTCCTTCAAAAGTACACAGGAATTGAACCTGCTAGTCAACGATTAATGGTGTCACGCCAGCAGAAAAAAGTAGGTTTTCATAGCTTATTTGTGTACCAAGAGCGGGCTTACTTGAGTTCTTGTATCAACCCCCGGGGTGGCAGTACGGTCACGAGTTATCAGTTCAAGAAAAATCGGGATATTTACGATGTACGCTCCCGTCGGCTGCTGCTATGGTTACTGGGTCAGGTAAAGTTGCAAGACAACCGCTGTCTCTGGGCTCATCTTTCTATTCCTCTAGAGAATTCTTCCCCTGAAGCTGCCTATCAAGTGCTGGAAAATGTTTGGCCTGACTGGTACGAGTGGTGGTATCTACACTTTCCTAAACCTTGAGGTAAGGTTTACGAGAATCGTGTCCTATTTATGAAGGAGTGTTTAACATATGACTAAATTAGATGGCAATAAATTGACTGAATCCGTAGAGGATATACGGCAGTTTAACTTTTCTTTTCTAAGATCTGCGACTCTGTTGCACTGGATAGGTTATGGCCTTTTAGTGCTAACTTTATTTGACCTGGTTGAAACGTTTATCCCACCAAACTTTATGAATCCTGCCTGGGAATTACAGACCATAGGGGCATTGGTGGAACGGGTTCCTGTACCTTTACTCGGCTTAGCACTGGTGTTTTATGGAGAGCGCCATGGGCGGGAGAGATGGGAAGTCCTGGTTGTGAAGGTTTTATCCTGGTTAGCTTTGGTGTTGGGAGTGCTATATTTCCTGCTGATTCCTTTGGGAATTCTTAACACAGTGCGGATTAATAAACAAGCCAGTACTCAAATTACTACTCAAGTTAACCGAGGGATGACCCAATTCCAACAAGTTAAAGATGCTTTGGAGAAAGCAAATACAGAAGCGGAGATGGAAAAACTTTTGGCAAGCCTGAGTAGTAAAGGTCGCACTCCGGATATCAATAATTCTCAGGAATTGGAGAGGGTTAAAGAACAGCTAGCTTCATTCATTGCTCGTGGTGAGCAGAGCATACAAACCCAAGCTCAATCGAGTTTATCGTCTCGTCGTCTGGGTCTGTTTAAAAGTGCTGTGAAATGGAATTTGGGAGCTTTGGTGTCTGGAGCTTTGTTTATTACTATCTGGAAGTCTACCCCCTGGGCGAGACGAAAGGGTTGACACTCCCCGCTTTAAAAAGACGGGGATTCCTAGATCTACAACCGGCCTTAAACCTCCGTGTCCAAATGGCAATATCTAAACCTGAATCCCGTCAAGACAAAGAATCTAGTTCAGTTCACGAAAGACCCAGCGGGCTAGTCTCGCGATAGCGTTCAGTTACTTTTTGAAAAGTGCCTTATAAAGTCCGTTGCTTTCCTGTTTCACTCGGTTCCGGCGTGCCCCGCCGTACCATTTTTTTCAAGTTGTGATCTTGCTGGGTTCACACACCAATTGTTGGTTGATGATTGGGTTTTTAAGGAGGATTTTCCCTGCCCTCCGGGCATTTCTACTTTAAGGTCAAACAATTGCGGGTCTCTGACCCGGTTGTGCCTCGGATTTTCAGCCTGTACCCATATCTATATAGTACTCTAGCGCTAGTAAAGTGTCAGCCTTTTTGGCAAAGTTGTATCTAGGCGACTAAAGTCGCTACCTGGCTTTCATCCCCGGTTTGAAAACACGGGGCTTTCAGCCTGGAGCAGTTCCGTAAAGAAATGCTCGATGGTGGTTTTGGTCAATTCAGGCAATTCCTTTCATGGGTTTGCTGGAAGCATGGAAAATATTGTGCTCAAGTTAACCAGCTTAACTTAACTATAACTACACGAGCAAAATTTGCCCTGAGTGTAATACACAAACTGGAAAAAAGGAGTTATCAGAGCCCAACCATGGGTCGTGGGTTCGCGTAGCGTGGCCTACGGCCAATCGCCTAGCGGCTCAATGCTCGCGCATCGCGAAGCGGTTCTTTTGGAACATCGCTCTTTTCCTGAAATCAATGTCTTCGGTGGAGTATCAACAAGAGAATATGGTGATGTGAACTAAGTGTCAGTCACCCTACTCTCTTGCTTAGCTATCGGCTTTCGCCGACCCTGCGCGATCAGAAACTCTTGTCTCCAGTCAGAGTTAAGAAGACCATACTCCACTAGCAATCTTTTGCAGTGGCGCTAGATGAGGTGTCAGGCATAGGAAATAGGCAAAAACTGCCCCGCCACAAGCACCAAGGAAGAAACCACTGGCAAATTCACTCCAGCCTTCTTTAGTTCCTAAGTCTTCTGGTGGATTGGGTGTGGTCAATGTTGCCTTAGGTTTGCCGGAGCCAGCCGCTCCATAAATAGATAAAGCAACTGTCAGAAGAGCCACTAAGCCAACTGTTGCCAGTAAACCAGCTGTGTTGGCATACTCTGTCCCACGTAACGGACCTAGTAAGGCAAACGGTCCATACAGAAAGTAGCCATGAGCCATACCAACTTCTAGACCCCGGCGATTGGGTGATAACCCTTTACGATAGGCTGGCAAGTTGTTGATGAAAGCTTTTGTGAAAGCAGAGGAATTAATTGGTGTGGCTAGATTACCCACTTGGGGATCTCCACCATGGTCAATTACATCCATCGTCATTGTAAATTTATCTCCTATAAAATCGGATAAACCCCTTGAGTAGTAATACTTTAGGGGGGAGAAAAGGAACTGAAAGAATCAGCACGAGTAATCGTCGCTGAGAAGTGCATCCTCTCGTAACGAATTATACGAGATATTGTTCTTGTTCCTAACCTTCTTAGTCAATGGCAAAAATTTTAGCCTTAGTTCTTTACGGTAAAATCACCTTTGCCAAACCATTGTAATAACCTAAAACCAACGGTTTTGATGACTAACCCCCTTTTAGCTTATTAGGTTTTTGTCACAAAAAGTAATTAATTTTTGTAAACTTTATTGGGCAATTTTTGTTAAAAATCTTAATAATTATCGGACTGGCATAAACTTTCCAGTAATCTGAGCCATTGAAGAAACTGGGTCGTTGATATAAGGGCGGGTTGGGATCACCCCTCCCATGCTCCGAGGTGAAACGGGAAGTTAACCCAAATTGACTGGACTTGTGTCCTTTTGTCTAGGTCAACGACAGGTGTTGATGTCAATAGAGGAATGGCAGACTGATTAGAATTGACTCTATCAAAGACTCAGCAAGGGCAGAAGCAATCATCAGGTTTTTGCCACCTTGGTATTTCATAGTCCTGAAGCGTGATAGGATTAACTTGTCGAAAAAATCGATAGTAATCTACCCCTCTAGTAAGCGGGGATCTGCCGTGTTCCAGTTATCTGGATAGCAGTGCTGGCTCTTTAAATATAGAGCAGAGCCCTGGCTCGGCAGAGTAACACCGACACTTACTTCGGTAGGTAGAGGCTTGCTTGCGATCAAACTGGCAACCAACACCATACCTGATTGGGTTGGTGTGGTGAAAGGTTAGTAAACAGCTAGAGAAAATGTCGCAGAGTCTACCAAAAACTCTTATTATTTGTTAGACTTAAATTAGGGTAACACCGACAGGGATTATTATGTAACTTAAATTAAAGCCGAAAACCAAGGGTTTAATAGTTGCGCTCTCTATCCCGGTGTTATAACTTTTTTGACATTTTTATGGCGCTCGCGGGATATTCCGTCAGAGCTTTGGGAGATACCCCCTGGATGTGAAAGCATCTTGCATTGGCGGGCTAAAGTTTATCTTGGTAGACTTTGGTAGCTAAAAAGTATCGGTTCAACTTGTTACTGTATTAATTGGCAAATAGGAAAATAAGATATGACAGGCGCATACGCAGCTTCTTTCTTACCAACGATGCTAGTCCCCTTCATAGGCTTAGTTATGCCTACTGTAGTTTTGGGACTTTTGTTTATCCACATTGAAAGCGACGCTGACTAAACTAGCTAGAAGTCCTGCCCGATACCAGCCCCCTTTGTTCAAGGGAGTATGGGTGAGAGTTGGACTCAATCATGGGGGTTGACTCCCGAGAAAGGGTGATCAATCCCCACATCCCTAGGGTTTTGGGCTATGCTTTTCGATTAGAGCTCTCGTTAAGGCTTAGAGGGCTTTACAGTCTTCTTAGCAGGTTTGGGCTTAGGAGTTCGCCGATAACTCTTAAACTGACTAATCCCAGCACTGGCGGATTTAACCACATTACTATCTGGATCCCTTAATGCCCTTTCAAGCAAGGGTATAACTTTTTCAGATTTAATATTACTCAGGGCTTCAACAGCAGACTGTCGCACGGATGGTTGGGGATCTTGAATCAATTTGCCGATCAGCGGTATGGCCTGTTGAATTTCGGCTCTGAGTCCTTGAGCAGCAGCAATTTTCCCCAAGGCTGATGCAATTGAGCCACGAATGAGGCTTTCAGGATGATTGATGTATTTACTTAACTGGGGAATATCGCTGGCTTGACCATAATTTCCCAAAGCAGTTATGGTTTCACCTAAGTCGAGATCACTTTGACTGGGCTGAGTAGTAATACTTGGGGTTTCTGTCAGCACTGGTTGCTCTGGCTGACTGGGCTCAGGCAACATTTCGTCCTTGACCACTGGTTGAGGCTCGTCTTGATTTGTTTCTGCCTCTTCTAATAATTCGACTAATTCATTACAAGTTTGCGCTGAACTTTCCTCGGTTTGATCTAGGTTATTCCCCTCGTCTGGTATTTGAGATTTATGAGCTTGTTCTAATTCAGCAATTTTTTGATGGGCTAATTCTAAATCAGCCTGGTATTTGGCTTCCAAAGATTGGAGCTCTTGGCGAAAATTAGACTCAAGTTCTTCCTTTAACTCATGGGTAGCTTGTGTCAATTGTTCTTGATATCTTGCTTCCGAGGATTGGACACTTTCGAGAAGACTAGCATCAAATTGTTGCTTCAGGTCATTAGTGGTTTGGGTTAACTGAGCCTGATAATTTTCCTGTAAAGATTGGGCAGGAGCAGCAGGGCTAGACTCTACCTGCTGTTTGACTTCGGCAATTTTATGATTTAACTGCTCTCGATAACTTTCTTGCAGAGCTTGAGAACTTTGTTGTATCCTAGCCTCATACTTATTTTGAAAAACTTCTAATTTTCTGTCGGTTTGTTCGGATAGAAAATCCAGTTTCTTTTGCAGTACAAAAAATACGATTGCCCCAACAACGGCTGCTGTAACTATAGCTACAATAATTGGTATCATAAGGGCTCCTCTTGGGGTTGATATTTAGTTGATTTTATCTGAAAGTGTGCCTGAAGACAGGGTTGTTGGGCAATACCTTAAGGCGTCTGAAAGATTAAAAATTTGTAGAAATGGCCTGAACAGGGCAAGTTGGGATACACTGCTCACAGACAATGCAACGCGATCGCTTAAACTTCAGTCTGAATGTCTCTGGCTCAAGAGTTAGGGCTTGAGTTGGACAAACCCCAGTACATAAGCCACAATCGACACAACTATCCTCATCAATCAAAATCTCGCGACTGAGGAGGGAAACATTAATGTTTTGCGTCCGCATCCACTCAATCGCAGCATCCAATTCATCAATGTCGCCAGATAACTCTAGCACAAGTTTGCCGATTTGATTGGGAGCGACTTGGGCGCGGATGATATTGGCAGCCACATTGAAATCTTTTGCCAGTCGGTAAGTCACCGGCATCTGAATCGCCCGTCGGGGAAAGGTCAGGGTTACCCGTTTTTTCATCGTGATTTGTGAAAATTTATCAGTAGGCCAGTCAAAATCAACCTAACATTCCCACTCGTTGACAGTTATAGCAGAAGTCAGAAGTCAGAAGTCAGAAGTCAGAAGTCAAACTCTTGCGCTTACTTAGGTTTGAGACTTTTTTCATGTCCTAACTGCCCTGGCGACTGCTATAACAGTTAACAGTCAGCCGTCAACCGTCAACAAAAAAGGTTTTAATATAATCTACTTCTAACTTACTCAGGACTTACGCCCCAAACCCTGCTATTGCCTGATTTATAACGAGAAACCGGGTTTTAACTGAGATCTTGCACCATTGTGATTAATCGTAGGGTGGGCAGTGCCTACCAACGCGGTTTGTAAGCTTCATTATCTGTCTGGTGCACTGCCCACCCTACATGAACTAAGTGCTCTTGTTGTAAAATGTAAACAATTATAAAGTTGTACCAAGAAAGTTGTAGCAAGATGGCTATTAATTCACCAGACTCAACTACACCATCATCCTCCCCTTCAGTACCCACTAGTGGCAACCGGATCAGAAACTTTTTAATTGCCCTAGTAGCGATCGCACTGGGTGTTGCCCTATTCTTGGGATTAAAAACTGAGACTAGTCTCGGTTCCTTGGAAGCCCAAGCTGAAGCATCTACCCCTCTAGAGATTGCTCTGAGCAATGGCAAGCCAACCTTGATGGAGTTTTATGCCAACTGGTGTACCAGCTGTCAAGCCATGGCAAAGGATTTGGGTCAACTGAAACAGCAGTATAAAACCAAAGTCAATTTTGTCATGCTGAATGTGGATAACAGCAAGTGGTTACCAGAACTGGTCAAGTATCGAGTAGATGGTATTCCTCATTTTGTATTTTTTGATGAAGCCAGCACAGTGATCGCCCAAACTATTGGAGAACAACCCCGTCAAGTACTCGAAGCTAACTTAGATGCAATAGTAACCCATGTACCATTACCTTATAGCCAAGCTAGTGGTACGGTTTCGGATATTGACGATTCCCTGTCAATTACAATAACTAGTCAAGATGATCCTCGTAGCCATGGCAGTCAGGTAAAAGGCACAAGGTAAAAGGCACAAGGTACAAGGGAACAAGCTTGCATAGAATTTATTGAGATTTTTGCAGCTTTATTTCCCCCTTTGGCCTTTGGCTTTCGCCCTTGAAGCTAATTTTCCGCTACAGTAAAGATTAGCTGCTGACTAATAATCTGCCCCAGAATAATCTGCCCCAGTTGCTAGAGGGTTGGTGATTGATTTGCCAAAATGTCTAGAAAATTCCTGTCAAGTTACCCACAGCCTTTACCCTCAGCCACCAAACCCCTTGACCTAGGTAAACGAAAGTCGATCAGACCGAGGGGAACTTTTAGACGACGCCTAAAATACATATATTGGCGCTTGGTTCGTATGCAAGGAAAACCAGAAGCGATCGCACGAGGTTTAGCATGTGGTGTGTTTGCTGGGTTCTTTCCCCTGTTTGGTCTCCAGTTAATTATAGGGATTTTGCTGGCGGTACTCTTGCGAGGGAACAAAATAGCTGCTACTGCTGGAACTTGGATTAGTAATCCCTTGACTTATGTACCGATTTTTGCATTCAACTTTCACGTCGGAGAATGGCTACTGAATCAGGATGAATTGGCTAATGTGAGTTTCCAATCTTGGCAGGAATTTAGAGAATTGGGGTCAGACATTGTTCTAACCCTATTTGTTGGTTGTTTTGCGGTTGGGTTGGTCTGTGCTGTGGTTAGTTATTGGTTGAGTGTAAAGCTGATCTATCGATTGCGGACTTCTCGTGCCTTGCAGCATCAGAAAAAGCGATGCTCTGAAAGAGCCGCTTCCCGAACGCACCGCAGTGAACACTATAGTGCTAACTCCTGAGTTCTGAGTAAGACTTCATACTTCAAACTTCATCCTTGATAACAGCTAGAGCAATCAAATCCTCAATTTTTTTAATAGTTGTATCCCCTGCTAAGTAACCAATACCTCGATGAAGGTGTAGGCGAAACTGATTCGCTAGGGTTTCTGGCTCCAAACTTAAGCCATCGTTATAGCAGCGTTGTTTGAGAGCAATCAGGAGCAGATCAGCCATATCTCCTGCCATCACGCTCCAAGTGAGTTCAAGGTTACTATCGGCAGGTATGGGAACCGGGGAGGGCATTGTCGGTTCGGCGAGGGAACGGCAGATTGCCCAGCGGCAAAGGACATTCCACTGAGGGATTTTGGTCTGACGTTTGAGTTTAATGAGTTGGTCTTTGGCAGTTTGGGAAAGTGTGATCTGGTTTATTGGGGGTTGCATGTATATATTAATGAAATCAGGTTTACGTTTTCTGGAAAATTACTTTAGTATTTGCCCAAAGTCTTGATAGTTTGGCAACTTGAATTGATGTATAACCATAGAAATATTCAGATCATGATTTAGCTATAAGTACTCAGGGTAAGCGCAAGAAAAAATGGATCATAATGTGCATTGGTTGGATATCGGTTGATCGTGGTTTGAAACCCCTATAATCTCGTATAACTGTACTCGCAATAGAGTTAAATTGTTGAGAATAACCTAGGTTTTTTCTCAATAAGCCACAGCTTATTGATTCTTGCGCTTACCCTGTATAAGTACTCAGCCTTCAGTAGAACTTTTTAGGGCAAATTGGCGTCTTTGATAGCAAATAGCGATAAAATTAACAAGCATGTACATTCGTAAAACTGTCTTCGCCATTGCCCTATTGATTAGCCCGTTATTGATTACTGCTTGCGGCTATAATGATACAAAAGAGTTAGTAGAAGAAGCACAGTTACTGTCAAAACCTCTAACCATCCGGGCAATACTAGATAAAGACCAACCAATTACTGCTGGGGAAACTGTCCAATTCGCTTTTAAAGCTGTTAGCGAGCCTGTCAAGATCTTAGACCCGATTCCGTTGAGAATGACTCTCTACCTACCAGATGGTAGCCAACAACAGTTTATGGTCGATTTGCAAAGTCCAGTTTTCTATTACCCTTGTGATCCTATACCAGAGGATTTGGATTCTTGTAACGATCCCAGTAGTCTGAGGGAGGCGGTGGGTTGGTCTCCTACTGCGCATCCTAGTGAGCGCCAGCTATATCAAGGAGGCCCTAGCATTACCTTGGAGCAAGAAGGAGAATACAGGATTACGTTAGACCCTGTCTCAGAAGCACTCCAAGACAAATTACATGGGCAGTCAACAACATTTATGGTCATGCAGTGACCTGTTGTGAGTAAAAGTAACCCGATTCCACGGTTGTCCGATGTTTATTTGGGTCATAATTTAGCATATACTGTTGTGCGATCGCATCAGCTTCTCGTAATTGTTTCACTTCGACCTTACCAATTTCCGTATCTGTAGACAGCAGAATCACCTGATGGGAGGCGGCGGGGAAGTAGCGTTCCACTAGGTTGCTGCGATGGGAGGAGTCCAATCGTCCGAGGGGGGTATCAATGGCTACCGGTAGATTACGTCCAGAAACACGGGCGAGTCCCCACAATAATGCGATCGCTAATAATTGCTTTTCCCCAGCGGATAGACGATGTTTCGGTACAAGTTTTCCTTGTAGGTCGTACAGGGATAGGCTGAAGCTGTTGGTGTCGATGGCAACTCGATGGACTAGGTCAGATTTATGGAGGAGATAGAGAAAGCATTCGGTTACCTCATGTTCTAATTTATTCAGTTTTCTCAGAGTTAACTGTTCCCGGAAAACCTTAAGGCTCTGTTGGACTTTAGCAGATGCGGCCAGCATATGCTGATCATTTTTGCGGTCAATGGTTTCTTCACCATACCTGGCTAAGTCTTTTTTAGTTTGTGCGATCGCATATCCTAATTTATCACAGCGGCGTTTGGCGATTTCGTAAGCTGCTTGAGCTTGAGCCAATTCCGTTTGTGCCTGTTTTAGTGCATCTTCGAGTTCTTGATAGGATTCCGGAGGAGCAGCTGTTGCTAGTTGTCTTTTAGTTGCATTAATATCTGCTTCCAGATTTTGGCGGTTAACTAATTGCTCCTCAGCTAATTGCTTTTGAGTTGGTTGGTAGTAAGTCAGGAGATTAGTTAGGGAATGAAACATTTCTTCCTCAGCTTCTAACCAAGCGTCTTGACCATCTCCAGCCTCTTGCTCTATTTGTTGATTTTCTTTTGCCAAGAACCCTTTAATTTTATCAAATTTTTTAGCAGGTAACTTCAGGGCAGTCAATAAATCTACCAGACGTTGATCACGCTGTTGTAAAATATCTCTAGCTAGTTTAGCCTGTGATGCCCGCGATTCTTTTTCTGCTTGAGCTTGGGCTTGGGTGAGTAGGGGTTCAATTAACGATAGAGGCAAAATACCAGCTGCTAATTCCCTCATTTGTTCACGAATTTGTTCAGCTTTAGTATTGTAGTGATTGAGTTGACTCTCTAGTTGGTTCCGTTGGGCTGCTATTTTACCACCATCACAGACAAATTTATCAAAAGCTTGTTGCTGTTTTTCCCTGGTTTGTTCTAGCTGCTCTTGAATACTCGCTAACTCTTGTTTAGCTAGTTCATAGTCTGATTGTTCAGAGGAGAGCTTTTTTTCGATATCTTCTAAATTAGCCAGTTGCTGTTGATTCGCCATAGATTTGCGTTTGCGCGTCACTAAAATATCAAGGTCAATGGCTAAGCGGTCAGCAAGTTCTAGACCAAGTAATGATCGAATCGCTTCCACAACAACCGGGGGTGGTGCTTCCACTTCTGCTAGTTCTTTAACCTGTTCCCCATCAAAAAGAAATAGGTTTGATATTCCTAAGGGCAACAGATTTTCAATGTACTCGTCCCAAGTATTGGTTAGGGCAGAATCCAGCCAGTCTCCCTCTAAAATGCCTAAGTTATCCTTACCATCTTTCGGTTTTTTTGTCCAAGTGCGTACAATCCGATACTCCATGGGCTGGTCGTTCTCGATATGTTCAAAAACTAATTCCACTCGGGTGTTGTCAATGGGTAAAGCATTGCGATTGACTGACTGAGTTAGAAAGTCGCTATAACTCAAATTGCCACGGGTGGAACATTGAGCGCGGTGTCCATATAAAGCCAGACGAATAGCATCCATCATAGTGGTTTTGCCACCACCATTCATACCACCGACTAGAATAATAGGTCGAGAGTTATCATCCCTTTTTGGACAGAGATTGATCACCTGACGCCCCAGATAGGGGCCAAAGTTTTCTAGGACAAGTTCAAGGAAAATCACAGGATTTATCAAGTATGAATTTTATAGGGAACAGGGAACAGGGAACAGGGAACAGGGAATCGGGAATCGGGAATCGGGAATCGGGAATCGGGAACAGGGAAAAGAGAAAAAAATATGTGTAGCTCATAACTATGAGAAACGCTATAGTGCCTGTTAATCGTTTACCGTTAAATCTCAACGATTAACTGTAAATAATTAACGCTAAAATGATGAACCGGGCAGCTTTATAAATTCCTCCTCTTCTGGAGTATTAACCCGACCAAGGATTTTGTTACGATGGGGAAAGCGACCAAAACGTTCAATCACTTCTAGATGACGATAGGCATAATTAATGGTACTGGCACTATCAGGATCATCCTTAAGAGTCGAGAATAATTCAACACAGTAGCGCTGATGTTCGAGATTTTCGCTATGCTCAAACGGTAAGTAGATAAACCAGCGCTGCACTGGTAACAGTTCTTTGTCAAAACCTCGATCAACAGCATACTGGGCAGTAGACAATGCTTTGGAATCAGTAGCAAAAGCTTGGGGTTGACCCCGAAACATATTGCGAGGAAACTGATCAAGTAAGATAATTAGCGCTAGGCAGCTATAGGGTGATGTTTGCCAGTTATCTAACTCATCAGCCGCCGCCTGTTGATAGATGTCGAGGAAACGCGTCCGCATTTCTTGGTCAAAATCTGGGTTCTTAGTAAACCAGACTTTGCGGGATTTGCCATATTCGGGTTCGTCCGGCTTACCAAACCAGAAATTTAATATCTGATTAGAGCTATCCAAAGCCTTGATCATAAGTTACTCTAGTTTGAATGATTACGAATTTTGGACTGGAAATTTTAAATTTGCCCAAGCCAGCTGCTTGACAGTGTCAACATCCCCTTCATCAGCAGCTGTTTTTAAATCTCGTTTCAAGTGAGCATTAGCGATCGCATCTTCTTTAGACCGAGAACTAGTGTCAAAGCACCGCTCCAAAGCCTCATAGATACCAATACGACGAGACCTAGTCACATACTGGCGTTCTGTGTCTAGCAGTTTTGCCATTAGTTCGAGATGCATAGCATCATTGTCACAGATTTCTTCTAAGACCTGCCACTCATCACCACCAAGCAGACGGTTTTCAGCGCCAGGACGGATGTCTTTGAAGGCTTCGCCAGTAACTTCTTGATAAATACGGGGCAAACTGTCATCAAATTCGTGTTTTTCTTCTAGCCAGATGCGACGAATCTCACTAAGTTCCTCTCGACTAATCAACGTAATGTCCCGCATATTTTCTGGACAATTCTGACGAATTTCAGTTTCAACAGTAAGCAATTTTCTCAGCCAATACTCCCGTGCTTCTTTGGTATAAGGACCAGGAATTGGCTCAACAGAGATTTGTCCATCTAAATTCCGTTCATACAGTTGGACATTACCATTGCTACGTCTAAAATCTCGTCGCTCACGGTTTTCTCCAGGCTCCAACTCCTTGCGCAAATCCAGTAAAGGTTCCAGCCATTCCTTTTCTTCGTCATTATCAATCATCGCTGTCAGGGATTTATCCTGACTGACTAGTGTACAAACCCAGCAACCAAAACGAGAGCTACCACAACTAGGAGTAGACGTATCTACAACTAATGGACATTCATTATCAGCACTAGCCCCTCGATACATAGCAAATAACTCTTTATTGCTGTATTCCCAGGGGTTTTGCCATTGCATGAGATAGAGCCAAACCTCATCATTTTGCCAATCTTCAATGGGGCTATAAACCAACGAGTTTGGTAAATTGATATTAGGACTTAGACGAGCACGTACTCGCTTAGCTTCCATTTTTTTCATCCGTCTTGCCCGTTGTTGGCTTTCAGCTTTGCGAGTGCCTAAAACAACAATAGCCTCTCCACTAGATCGGATAACATTCCGAATAAAACGGTTAGAGGGTTTAATTTTCAAACGTTCAGTACACCAGCGAAATTTCCCCCGTGGGGCTGGGTAACCTTTGCCAATTAAACTGACCCAGTAGGTTTCTTTAACCTCTGGTTGTAAGAGATGGGGTTCAAAGGGCAATCCTTGAGCTTCAGCCGCCAACTTAATCTGTTTTAGAGAATTGCGAACCCAAGCTGAAACAATGGGATTCTCTACTAAGGTGTCTGTAGTGATGACATAGATAGTCTTAGTTCGCTGTTCTGGTGGCAGAGCTGCGATCGCATTCCATACCAGCTGTAGAGTTGCGGTGCTATCCTTGCCACCACTATACCCTATCACCCAGGGAATTGCATCTAAGCAGTACAACTGTTGAATTTCGGTGGTCAGAGCAGTGATCTCCTCCACCAGCTCAGCCACAGTACGATTTTTTGGCTTATTTTCTGAGAGTTTTACCTGATTCATCTGACTTCACGGCAGTAGGGAAACCCCCTCTAGGCAAGAGCGGGGTGCTGACTCTCTGCTAAGACAAGGCTTGGCAGATTGGTCCTTTTTTTGAGCTTATCCCAAGTTTTGAATAAAATTTCTTGACAGTGGATCTAACGTTTTTCTTCCTAAATTGGTATGATAGATAGTTTTACTCTATCGAAGCCCGAGTATAGGGAAATAAGCTAATTTGATGGTTAAAAACTTGTGCTAGTCTTAAAAATATTTATCGTAAGCATTCAGCGGTCAGCGGTCAGCGGTCAGCGGTCAGCGGTCAGCGGTCAGCGGTCAGCGGTCAGCGGTCAGGGGTCAGCGGTCAGGGGTCAGGGGTCAGGGGTCAGCGGTCAGCGGTCAGCCTAAGGCTCACGCTGGGTGAACAGTTTATAGCAATTCTCTATGCCATGAGGTACAAAGGGATCCCCCGTTGGTCCCCCTTGATAAGGGGGACTTTGAGGTTGAAAAACGTACCTCATAAATCCTAGAAACGCTATATTTTATTCAAAAGCACCGATTGCGCTACTTGAGGTACTGCGCGAACAGTAGCACCTCAAGTAGCCCATAAGCACCTCAAGTACCGTGGCACAGCCTTTGGCCTTTG
Source organism: Moorena sp. SIOASIH (assembly GCF_010671925.1). GTDB lineage: Bacteria > Cyanobacteriota > Cyanobacteriia > Cyanobacteriales > Coleofasciculaceae > Moorena. The sequence continues at coordinate 108,367 of NZ_JAAHIH010000006.1, forward strand.
GCCACGCTGTGCGAACGAAGCTGGGAGGTAGCGCATTAGCTGATAGCTGAAAGCACCTCAAGTAGCGTGTGCGTAGCACATAAGCTGAAAGCTGATAGCACCTCAAGTAGCGTGTGCGTAGCACATAAGCTGATATCTAATAGCTGATATCTAATAGCTGATATCTAATAGCTGATATCTAATAGCTGATATCTAATAGCTGAAAGCTGAAAGCTGATAGCTGATATCTAATAGCTGATATCTAATAGCTGAAAGCTGAAAGCTGAAAGCTGAAAGCTGATAGCTGATAGCTTCTACAACGCAGCATTATTGGTTTAAAACTATGGTGATCAAAACTGAAAATCATCCTAATGACCTCGCTAAGCAAATTCTTGAACAAGAAAACCGAGATCGACAGGCGCTGGCATTATTGCTCGATAGGCATCTGGCTAGAAACGACCAAATCTTGGTGCAAAAAACTCACATGGGCACTACAGAGGCATTTATTGGCTCAGTCACTCTGGAATGGTTAGCGATTCGCGTCCGCTACGCCTCCCAACTGCCGCTATTTCAACAAAAGTTTGATCAACAGACTAACAATATCGTCAGGGATGCCGATACCATCGAAGCGCTTCAGCAGCGTCCCCTTGATTGGTCACGTCAAGCTGCTCTGGCTCAATATCTAGCAGCCCGCAAAACTCACAAGTTTCCCCCAGTCCTAGTAGTGCTTAGCTCTGGGTGGGTAGATAATGCCCAAGCTGCTCAGTGGGACAACAATCAACGCGCTCGGCAGTCGGCAGCTGAGTTCACCAGTTTAGATAAAGATCGCACAGTCGGACTGCTTGATGTTTCAGACCATGTTTCAATTTTTGCCTTAGATGGTCAACATCGACTGATGGGAATCCAGGCTTTGATGGAATTGATTAAAATCGGTACGCTCCAGAAATATAGCAAAGGGAAAAAGCCAATCGGCTCCCTAATTACAGTGGATGACTTGATTGAGGAGTATCACATCGACCTAGGTTATCTGCAAAGTCTAGCCACAGAAAAAATTGGTATTGAGTTCATTCCTGCTGTCGTTCAGGGAGAAACCCGTGAAGAAGCACGGCGACGCATCCGATCGATCTTTGCTCACGTCAACCTGATGGCAGTAAGGTTGAGCAAAGGACAACTAGCGTTGCTAAACGAAGACGATGGCTTCTCAATCGTTGCTAGAAAAATTGCCATGAGTCATCCTCTGCTGAGGGAGATGGAAAATCGTAATCCTCGGGTTAATTGGGATAGCGCTACGGTTTCAGCTAAGTCAACAGTATTGACTACGTTACAAGCTCTCAAACATATATCTGAGCTGTATTTGGGCTACCAATTTCCTCACTGGAAACCCTGTGAGAAAGGTCTAATTCCCATGCGTCCTGAAGATGAAGAGCTAGAGATGGGAACTAAGACATTGACGGAGCTTTTCGACTATTTGGCTAGTTTACCCAGCTATCAAAAACTCGAACATGGAAAAGAAACACCTCAACTGCGTCGGTTTAACCATGAAAGGGGTGGAGGAGAAGGAAATATGCTATTCCGTCCAGTAGGACAAATTGCCCTGGCTCAAGCTTTGGGTATTCTAGTATTTAACAAGGATTTCTCCCTCAAAGCCATCTTCGAGAAACTTCAAAAATACGATGGTTCGGGTGGCTTTAGTCAGATAGATCACCCACAATCCCCTTGGTACGGCATTTTGTATGACCCAAATCGAAAGCGAGTGCTAGTTTCTGGACGAGAGTTAGCCTCCAAAGTGATGTTATATCTTTTGGGTGGTGTTACAGAACGTATGGAACGTGCTCAACTGCGCATAGCTGTGGCTAATGCCAGGAGTGTTAGCAAAGATCAAGGGATCAGCTTTGATGGTAAATTTGTGAAACTGAAGGAGGTAGGATTACCACCTCAGTTGTAACGGAATTAGTGACAGCTCCTACACTTTCCTATCTGGCAAGTGTAGGAGCTAGCTGTCACAAAAATCGACTCAAATCAAACTCCTGTTGCTCATTTTCTTTATACTCTTTCTTCTTATACCTATCATTATTTAAAATTAACAAAAGTCGCTCTGAATAGTCTACTGCTCCTCGCAACTCATTGCGCAAAATATCAAGTCCTCCATTGGCATACTCCTCAAAAATATAGATGCGTTTTTCCTCAGACTCTTTATCGATAGAAGAGAGAATTTGAGTATCCTTAATCTCTGCGATCGCAATTAATTTAATTACTACCTCATATCCCCTTGAGACAAAAATTTCCAATCCAATCGGACCAGGTTCTCGTTTAGAAATTACCTTCAGGGGCGATCGCTTTTTACGCTTTACTCCTAAAGCTGCTGCAAACACCATCACATCAGCATAAGTCTGAAACGGTCCGGTTTTTCCATCGGAAGCGGTTAGGTCTTTCACCAAAGCCGCCTTATCTTTAGCAACCCTGATTCTGTTTCCAGCCATTCTATTGGTATCTACTTCTAATAAATCTTATGCACAAGGCTAAGCGCAAAAAGCCTAAAGTGCATCAACTTATCTAAGATACCATAAATATAGCGTTTTTTGCAGTTATGAGGTACACAGTTTTGTTTCACTATTGCCTCTTGCCTCTTGCCTGCTCCCTCTATTGCCTCCTCAACCACCCTTGATACATACGTTCGTTTCGTTCTACACGCTCTTTATTGCGAGGTGCTTCGACCAACTCTATCAAACTGTTTAGATATTCAAGTTCTTCGACGGCCTTTGTCAGCTGCTGTTGCCCCTGAGCAATAACCAGTTCCTTTTCCGTTGTCTCACTTACACCTATTGTATCTAGAAAGCTTTCAAATTTTCCTGGTTTTAACTCTTTTATTCCTTTTTCGAGCTTTTCTATTGTCTCTTGAATTTTTTGACGATTAGTATACAATGATTGGACACCCTCTTTGAATATACGTGCCAATAAAATGCGCATTTTCGGTTCTTGCTCTAGATAACCTGCAAGTTCCTGTAGGTGGCTTACATCAAACTCCGAACTCGCTGTCTTGATTTGTTCATTAACATATTCTGTCATCTTGGTAATTGTCTCTGGTCTGATATTTGCTACATCTTGATTCGTTCTAACGTTTTTGAGGGGGATGATTACTCCTAAGCGGATTTTGTTGTCTACTATAAACTGACGTTGTTTCTCATACTCTTCAGCCTTTTGAGCGTTACTGGCTTTCTCACTTTTGCGTTTAGTCTTACTTTCCCCTGATTCGTATAGTTTCTTGAACCCCTTCTTTTTATTGGACTTATGCTCTTGCTCTCGGTAGAAAGATGCATTTCGATTAAGTTCTCTAATATGTTCCCCTAGCTGTTTTCCTGCTATTCCCTCAGGACTTTGATCAATAGTTTCAACCTCTATGGTGGCAATTTGAGTTATAATCTCATGAAGCTTTTTCTCTTCCTCAAGAATTTGGAGCATTTTATCGCAGTCTTGTTTTAAACCTGCTCCCACAGTATTTAACTGTTCTCCCAGCTGATCGAATTCCTCTGGATAGAGCCCAGTAAGGGATGCCCGAAATCCACTCAGACGCTCTTCTTGCTCTTGAGTGCGAAGCTCTTCCTTTTGGGCACGAAGTTCATCTACAGTAATACCCTGCTCTCGGGCTTCGGCTCTATCGCTAATGGCGTCACGAGTGTACTGACTGCGAAACTTTGAGGGGTCAAGTCGATCTTTTTTCTTTTTGCGATCGTCATCCCCATTGCACTGTACTATTTGTCGCTGCACTGTCCCAGCATTCTGCTGCACCACATGGGTCAATTCATGGGCCAACAACTCTTTTCCTACCTGACTCCCTGGATCATAGGCTCCCTGCCGAAAGAAAACATCCTGCCCCGTTGTGAAAGCCTTTGCCTGCATCGATTGATTTAACCGATCCGAGTGCCCATCAGTGTGAACCTTCACTCCACTAAAATCTACACCACCAAATGCTTTTTCCATTGGTTCTCGAATCCCCTGGGAAAGTGGTTGTCCACTACCTCGCGATCGCGTGATCGAAGATTCCAGTTCTGGGGTTGTGGTCATTCCTCCCTGATCGCCCTTAAGCTGAAGCCTTGGTTTCCTTTGCAGTTCCTCTTCTACTTCTGGGTTTTCCTGTCGAATCAGGGTTGACTGCTGTTGGAGTTGAGCTGACTGTGACTTATGAAGCTTTTGCACCACTTGCTTAGCTACCCGATCGGCTTCCTGTTCGTACTTATCACCAGCAGGTCTAATTTCTAGCTTAGCTTGCACTGGCATGGCAGTGTGATTGCTGACGGGTATTTGGATCAAGTCCAGTTTCATGCCTGAGCGATCACCGGCTGGGGATTCTGTTTGAGGTGTTAGAGTTTTTACTGGTAGCGATCGCACTGCAGTCCTTTGCAGTATCCAGTTGTCGGCGTCCTTCTGGGGGGACTCGTTGCTTCTACGAACATCATATTGACGAGTCATTTTTTCGATTTTCCTTTTCTCTGTTCTGCCTAATAAATAATATTAGCGATCGCACGGTCTATCATAAATAGTTCTTTGTTGGTTGTTCGCGATCGCCCTATGACAGAGGAATAGTTACTGGGATGGTGAGTGCGATCGCCCTGGTGATAAAAATATTGCGCAATATTTTTGGGGATGAGGCAGGAGTAGGGTTGGTAAATTATGAATGTTTGACCAATTGAAGTTATCTTGTCCATTTGCCCACCCTAAAAGATCAGCGATCGCACTCAGTGCGCTCTTATCGCCGCTCCGGCACCACCAGGGGGCGGCTGTCGTCTACCGCCCCCTTTATCATTTCGATCCTGTCGGGGATGCCCTTCCTGAGCTGGTAAATGTATCATTTTTTCTTGTTTTAAAGATTCTACCAATTCGGCGAGTACCTGATCCTCTGTTACTCCCTCCTCAAATGTAACCCCTGCCACACTGTCCTTGTCGATCTGAAACTGGACGTTACCTTTGGACTGAATGTCTATTCTTGCACTAGGGAAATTCAATCCCTTTACCTGCTTTCCTTTAAACCCGCCAACTAGGCTTTTTGGTCCGGCATCGAATATAGATCCTCGATCTAATTTACCGATCAGTAACTCCAGATCCTCCCTTGCTTTTTTGTTTTTACCCATTGGTGTTATACCGCGTCCCTGTTGCTTTTCTCCCCCTTCCGCTCCGCTTCCTTTTCCTGACTTTTTCCCGTCTCCTTTCTTTTTTGGCATTAATTGAATCCCAATGCCCTCTGGGTAGGCTTTCACTCGGTCTGCTAAATCCTGCTTTTCACGGGAAATGTTCTTATTATTCAACCCATACCCCTGCTGCTGCACCACATGGGTCAACTCATGAGCCAACAACTCCTGTCCCCCCTGACTCCCCGGATCGTAGGCTCCCTGCCGAAAGAAAACATCCTGCCCCGTTGTAAACGCCTTCGCTTGCATCGATTGATTCAACTTATCCGAGTGCCCATCAGTGTGAACCTTAACTCCACTAAAATCTACACCACCAAATGCCTTTTCCATTGGTTCTCGAATCCCCTCGGAAAGTGGTTGTCCACTACATCGCGATCGCGCGATCGAAGATTCCAGTTCTGGGGTTGCGGTCATCCCTTCCCGATCACCCTTAAGCTGAAGTGTTGGTTTCCTTTGCAGTTCCTCGTCTACTTCTCGGTTTCGAAGTCTTTGAAGGGTTTGCCTTGGTTGGAGTTTCCCAGACTGTGAGCCATGAAGCTGTTGCACCACTTGCTTAGCTACTCGATCAGCTTCCTGTTCGTACTTATCACCAGCTGGCCCAATCTTTAACTTAGCTTGGACTGGCATAGCAGTATGATTGCTGACAGGTATCTCCATCAAGTCCAGTTGAATACCTGAGCGATCGCCCGCTGCAGTTTCTGTTTGGGGTGTCAAAGTTTTTACTGGTAGCTCACGCACCGCACTCCGTTGCAGTATCCAATTGTCCGCATTCTTCTGGGGTGACTTGTTGCTTTCGCGTACATATTGACGAGTCATTTTTTTTATTTTCCTTTTCTCTGTTCTTCCTAATAAATACTAATAGTAGCGAGGGCACGGTCTATCACAAATAGTTCTTTGTTGCTTGTTCGCGATCGCACTCGGACAATGGATTTTTCAATTCTGTGATTTCCTACTCTTTATTTTTGATTTTAATTGGTCCGATTTTGTTGATATGTTTATTTTGAGTTGGATGGAAGTTTGCCATTGTCACTTCGATATGGTCAGCGAAAGCGGGTAAATGCGCCTTCTGCAAGTTTGCTGGCATATTGGGAAAATCACTCTTTGCTGCTTTTTTCGAGCTCACATTTACTTGGTATTCAACATACTCATTTGCTTTGACATCATTTTTCAGGTGTTTCTCGATTTGTTTTTCATGGTCGTGATTAGCCGTTTTACCCAATGGGGTTAAATTCCGCAAATCATTTCCGGGACCTCCAACTTTTTCATTAAGCAGATGTCCTCGTACTATATGCTTTGTCCAATAGGGTTCCGTACCTGGCTTCGGCCACCATTTAGGGGCTACCGATGGACTAGATCCTTTCAGGTTGTCTTTGGGATCGACCACGCCATGGGCTGAGGTTCCACCTTCATATTTATCTAGCGGTCCAAAATCCATTGTTGTCTTGATCGCTCGTTGGTCGTTAAATGCCAACTTCCCTTTTTTATTGGGTGGTCCGGAAATTACAGCAGTCGAACCTCGCTTTCTCGAATCAATCTTAGTTCTTTGAATTGTTGGGTCGGTCTGTCCTGGTAACTTCCCTGCATTTCCTGTTGATTTGTGCTTGACTCGTTCATCTTTGCCCTTATGGGGAATTGTTTGGACGAGGGGCTGCTTTGTTTGTGTAATATTAGATTCTGCCTCAGCCAATTCTGGAGCTTTTTTTTGTCCCTTGCTTAAATTCAATAAACTTGCTTGTTTTCCCCTGATATCTGCCTCCCGTTCCAGTGCTGAATTATCATTCACTGCCATCCCCTGCAACTGCATCGTTGGTTGCACTCGCCCTTGTTTCTGCTGTACTACATGCCAGGCTTCATGGGGCAAATGCCTTTCCTGTCCTGGTCCGACATGGATATCTGTACCCTGAGTATAGGCCAAGGCATTCAACTGGGCTGGTTTTGATGAATTGTAGTGAACCCGTACATCATCCATTAACATGCCTGAAAGGTTTTCTAGACCAGCTTTGAGACCATTGGGCAGGCCAGTATTGTTTGGCGCTTCAACCTCAGCTACCTCCTGCACTGGGGTGTCTCCAACATCCGCTACGTTCTGCTGGTGTTCTTTTAGTTGACAGACCCAGTTATGATTTCCCACTGAACCTGCCATCAGCTTTGGCTGCACCACTAGCGGATCTTGGTTGTGGACGGGTATCTCCATCAAGTCCATTGTAATGCCTGAGCGATCGCCCGGTACAGTTTCTGTTTGAGGTGTCACAGTTTTTGCTGGTAGCTCACGCACTGCACTCCGTTGCAATATCCAGTTATCGGAGTTCTTCTGGGAAAACTCGCTGCTTCTGCTAACATCATATTGACGAGTCATTTTTTATCCTTTGTATCTATAACTAACTGGATATTATTTAATCAATTATTTAGTTAATTGTTCGTAAATGGATTGAGCCACCATCTTGCCCACACGATCCGGACTAGTTTTCCCCTTTAATTCCAGATCAACTTGCATACCCGGTATCCTATAATCTTGTGCTAGACTATGGGGCAATCCATTTTCTGTCAACAGGCGGGTTAATTCAGTTTCGACAGCAGCTTGCAATACCCGACGCATACTGCGCGGTATGTCAAGACCTTCCCCTATTACTATCTCATTGATTCTCAGATTTACGTTCATTTTTAACAAAATTTATCTCAAGTCACCCAGGATTGAGAACTCCCGAAAATCAGCCTCATTTATTAACTTGTCCAGTTTTTTGAACTCCATCCGCGCTGCTCGCATGACAACATCCATTGTCACCGATTTACCTTCTTCCGCTGCCATAAACGCCGCATTCAATGCTATACTGTGTATATTCCCTCCTGTAAAATTAAAGCGACTTAAACGCTCCCAGTCCAGCATCTCTCTTGGGGTTTCTTTCGGGAAGGATTTCTGCCATATTTTTGCACGTTGATCCACCCCAGGAAAAGGAAAATTAACAATAAATCGTAAACGCCGGAGGAAAGCTCCATCTATGGAATTTTTCTTATTGGTTGCCAGAATGGCCAAACCGCGATAAGCTTCCAGACGCTGTAGTAAATAGTTAATTTCGATATTGGCATACCGGTCGTGGGCGTCTTTAACTTCCGAACGCTTGCCAAACAAGGCATCAGCTTCATCAAAAAACAGAATTGCCCCGCCATCTTCCGCTGCATCGAACAGACGACGCAAATTCTTCTCTGTTTCTCCTATATACTTACTCACCACCGTAGCCAAGTCGATCCGATACAGATGTAATCTCAGATCCTTAGCAATTACTTCTGCTGCCATTGTTTTCCCCGTACCGCTTTCTCCAGCAAATAAAGCACTTATTCCCTTGCCTCTATTCATCCGCTGGTGAAAACCCCACTCTTGATAGACTTTACCTCGCTGTTGCACTTGGTTGGCAATTTGATGTAATAGATTCGTCTCGTCTTCTGGCAATACAATATCCTGCCAACCCGCTTTCACATCTATGCGCTGTGCGAGAGTCTCTAATTTGGGACAGGTTATCTCTAGACAACCATCCCACAGTTGCTTGAACAGGAAATTATCTTCCTGGGGTGGTGGCGAAACCTGTTCAATATCCTGGACTTCGGTTACTTTCTGTGTTTCGGTTACTTTCTCTGTTATCGTATTAGGGATGCCGATTAACTCGAAGCGATCGCGTCCCAGATTAGCACTCGTCGAGTCTATCAAATTTAAATCAGGGACTGTTGGTGCAACCACCTCCTGCTCTACCTTTACCTGTTCCGTATACTCTACAGGTTGGAGATCGGGGGACAACACTTTGCGGACAACTTTCTCAATTTCGGCAATATTTAAGTTAAATTGCCCTACCAGGGGCATGACTAAGTCGCGACTTACAGTTCCTAAAGCCTTCTCCCAGGTTTGTATTTGTTCTCCCGATGTCGGTTTGGTAATATCCCAGCTCAAGCTTTCCCCTTCTAAAGCTGAGGTTTTGTCGTAGATGTCGATAAAAAAGAAGCCATTCCCCCGTGCCAAAAAACGATAGAATGCTGCCATTTGCCCCTGAGTGATATAGTCTTCGCAAGACAGCACGTCTAAATAAAGTGCCACCTGCTCCAGGCGGCTTTCCCGCTCCCACAAGCGAGCTATGGTTTCCAAGACATGACTATCTGTTGGTAGTAGGGCGATCGGCAAGCGATAGAGTTCCAGGCTCAAACACTGGCAAACTTGCCAGGCTACCAGTTGCTTGCTAGCTGTATCCGCTCCCAACAGTTGGATCGCCTTTGGCTGGGGAGCATCTGTGTTATGCTGGAGTTGATTAATTATTCCTTGTACTGCTTTTTGCTGAGAAGGTGGCAGACTGTTTTCCGGTTGGGTGTTGCTGTTTTCCGGTCTTTTCCATGGCAAGACCAGCTTGGCTAGGCGATCGTCTAAGTAATTTAACCCCTTGATATAATTGATAATTTTTTCATCGGCACGTAGCGGACTGGTAATCGAGGGATCGACCCCAGATTGAAGAATTTCAATCAGTTGCCAATAGCGCAGGGGTCTTTCAGGAGAAACGATATCCCAAGCCGGAGCCTCGAAAATCATAAAGGCGAGGTAAAAGGTCGGATAGTTGCGGTTGTTCCCCTGAATTAAACCATATAACTGCGGAATGTTTTGGTTCAATTCCATGGCGACGCACAGCAGCAAGAGGTTTGCTTCAAACTGAGATAACTTCAGTTGGTGTTTGAGTCTTACCAAGGCTGGCGCGGGTTCGACTCTCTCTGCTGCTATCATCGTCTTTTCTGCTGCCGCTAGCTCAGCCGCAGTTGTCCCTTCTCTTTGAGCTTTCTGCTCCAAAAGGAGTACCAACCAAGCCATGGCTGCTTTCAGGTAATAATTGTTGTTTTTTTGGAATTCTTCTATATTATTCATTACCTATAGGATTTTATTGTTTCTTGTTAAGTTCAGGATTCCTGTATCGTTACCTTCTGGTCTTCTTTAAACTCAGGTGGCTGTTTTGTGAAGTCGATGGGGATGCTATCTACGCCATCTACCCGCAAACGCACGACATAGGTTCCTGGAGTGACATTACTGACATTGAACGTCAGATTTTTTTCTAATATCGGGTCTTGGCTTTGTGGTGTTGGAAATTGGTAAGGAATAGCTAGATCTCCGAGTAACAAAGCAACCTCTTGTCCTTCTTTCACCGCTGGGTTGCAGGTTAAGGTTAACCGATTCCCTCGATCCGGGTAAGTAATTGCTGTTACCTCTGGGACTAAGGGAAAAGTCATGGAGTTCGTTATCCGAGTGCGATCGCTCTCCTGGACATGTACTGTCACAGTGTAAAATCCAGCTAGCCACTGCATACTCCCGTCAAGGGTTACCCTGATCTGGGTGGCCGAAACGTCTTTTAGGTTTGTCAGTACAATCGGATTTTCTAGATGGGGGTGTCCGAAGTGGACTTCCTCACTGTTTTCCAGGTTATATCCCTCAAGAATCAAATCCTTCCCTACTGTAAAGTAACTTTCATTCTGCGGTAGTTTGATGGCTGTGAGACTAGGTAAGGGCGGTATCGTACCTGTCTGAGAATCGGGACCCCGGTCGTCAGCACCGCGACTCAATACTGGCAGTGGGGTTTTGACTGGAATCTGGCTTTCTATCAATACCACAGAGATTTTATAAGCAGCGGAAATGCGATATTGGGTTTGAAATGTCCCCCATAGCTTCGATATCTCTTCTAAGGATAGGTTATTAGGTGTTACGCTAATTCGTTCGATCTGATTTGCCAGATTACTATCCTCAAGCAGCTTTTTTTTTGATTCGTCTAATAATCCCTGGTCTATGAATCCCGGTTTTTTGGCAATTGCCCTGTCAATATCGTAGGATCGGATTAAGGGATGGTCGTGCAAGACCCGCATGGCTACCCCCAGCAAAGTTTGGCTTTCGGTATCTTCGTTATCTTTTCCGTAAGCTGTAATCAAATAATATAGATTTAATGCCAACGGGGGTTTACCTGTTTCTCCTGGTTTGACCTTATTCGGCATATCTAAATTGCGCCAGGCACTATTAGGATTAGTTTGGTAAAGAAAGATGTTAATCTGATTTTTTTCCTGCCCTTCTTTCCTGGCTTCATCTAGAGGTTTTGTTGTGACTATTTCTAGAGTTCCACTGCCTAATTCTTGGAGGGCTCCTTCCTTAATTAGGAACTCTAGCATTATTGTCACCCCAGCAATCGCCTGCGAGTTACTCATATGTCCGCCTCCCGGTCGTCTCCCGCTATAATCTTTAATTTAGCGGTGAGACGTGCCATATAAACACCTGGGGTTCCCCCAGGTGACAGGCACTCAGGAAAGGGAGGACAAGGTTTAATTTGTATAGGCATAACCATCTTTCCTGTGAATACATTGACAATACTTGTGACTGATTCCTTGTACCAGTCCTGATTTAGTTAAGATATTGAAAGATCCTGATTTTCGAGTTGCGACTCGTCCCACGTAGGTACCGATCTTCTTGCCTTTAGTCACCACAGCGCGGACAATATCACCCGTCTGAAAGCCTTTGTGGATTTTGGTTCTTGAACAGTGACGGACAGGGAATCCAAACTTGTTTGTTCGACAAAGCTGACGAGTTCCGTGACCTTTTGCCGTAATTATCAAAGGATGGGTTACTTCGACAATCAATGTTTCAACTTTTCCGACATTTGCCGCGTCTAACCAATGAGTTTTTGGAAGGCTTTGACGGCATCGATTGAATTTAGTCAATCCGCCGCTACCAACTTCAACAGGCAACCCGATTGATTTCAGTTCGTGGTACAACCTCCAGCGAGTTGTATTAACAGAAGCCGCATCAGCCAGAGGACGTTTCGCTTGACCTAAAATCCGCTTCAATATCTTGGGTTTCCCAGACAAGAAAAGCTCAATATCTTGATTAGATTTAGCTTGATTACATGGGTGACACGCAATAGCTAAATTAGAAACCCGATCAGAACCGCCTTTAGACTTGGGCTTGATATGCTCAATTTCTAACTGAGTACCTGTTGCCCCACAATAAGCACATTTACCATTCCATTTTTCAAGTAAATATTCCCGAAGTTCGTAACCGTAAAGTGTACCCTGCTGATACTCGATCCCAGATATTTCAGGATTTTGCAGTTTCTGAGTGTCGAATCTGACCAACTCTTGAGAGATGCCCGTAACAGGACATAATCGAGTCAGCTTTTTAACCCAAGTTAAAATGTTTTTAACTCTAGACATCAGGCTAGGAGCTAACCAACCTTTTGGTCTAGTTCTATTAAGAAATCTGGGCTGACGATATCGAGTTTTACGATGGCGTCGGGCACGCCTTAACTGCCTACGAGAGGTTAAGGCATCTCGAATTTGAAAGCCTCTGTGGGTAATTTCACATCCCCAAACTACTCGGTTATTTTGAATGATTGCTAAACCACTTGTTTTCGAGCCAGGGTCTATTTTGAGTTGTGACCCGTGGGTTATTGGCTCTTCTATCTCCTCCGTTAAAATTATGGTAAATGGGTAACGACGATAGACTTTACCTTTGCCTTTCGAGAGTATAATTCTAGCTCTCGCCGGTTTGCAGGGGTCTAAAGGTTGCCGATTTTTGTTAAGTACAAATACACGCATAACTGTGTTTTCTCCTATTGCTAGGGTAAAGTGAGCTTAGTCAAAGTTATTTCTCGGTACTTTCCCAATCGCACTGGCTTAACTCAACTACACCTGTTTAACGACCGGGTTCTAGAGCTGGGGACTAGCTACGCATCCCCAGGTAGGACTTTAACTCTTGGAAATAACGTAGTTCTTATAGAACTTAGACTGGTAAACTTTGAGCTTGAAAGCTCCCGCTATAGTCTGTTCGCGCAGCGTCGGCTACGCCGAAAGACTTAGCGGTGAGTTATTTACTGCGCTGCTTAAGATATTCATCTAGGGAAAGCCTTGGATTTGAAACGGTTGACTGCATCCTACGGGATTGCTGAACAGGTTTGACCACTGGTTTAGTTCCTCGGACTTCTATCTTACCTATGGTAACCTGAATAGTGGGTGTCGAGGCTATGGATGCTTTCCGTTCTTCTGCTAGCTTTGACTCTAATAATTTTAAGGGATTGTTCCCGATTAGATTGTCTTCTAATTTTACAGGTCTGTCTGTTTCGGTTTTTCCCGTTTCTCCCCCTTTTTCTACTCGCGCGATCGCAGTTTCTGGTGCCAACTGACTCAACTGGTCTTCTCGTCTGGATGATAATTTGACCCCATCCTCTATCTCCTTTAAGGCTCTTGGGTTTTCTTGTGCCAAGAGGGGCAGACTAGTTTCTGAGCCTGGGCTGGGAAACCCTGGTGCGGTTAGCTGATTTTCCCACGTTACTTTCCCTCTCCTGTTGGAAGCGATCGCTTTTCTCGACTGTGGTATACTCGTGCTTTGTGTCGAGAATTCCTTGGAGTCTGGCTCCTTCACTACCCTTGACTTAAAAGGACTTTCTAAGTCTATTCCTTTCTCAAGTTCTAGGGACTTCACCGTCCTTGAGTCCACTTTCCCCTCAGTAACGGGTTGGGAGGGGGCGGTCTCCCTGACTGACTCCGTTGACTTTTCTTGGTTTCTTGAGAAGAGCTTGGCTGTGAATGTCCTTGGCGGTGTCTTTCCCGATGGTCGATCTGGATTTACAGATTTTGTTGACTCTCTAGAATCTACCTCATTTCCTCCACTTTTCCCGTCTCCCGAGCTAGGGTTTTGCCCGACCTCTCTAGTTTCTCGAACCGACGTTAAAACGTCTTTTATTGGGGAATCGTTCTGCTCATTTCTCCCCAACTGTTTGACTTCTCTAGTGTTAGGAGCTTGACTTTCTAACTCTCTAACTCTCTCCACTGCTGGTGGGTTCACGTTTCTTGATACCACGTCCCGTGGAGTAAGGTCTTCCCCTGGTGCGATCGCGTTTTTTTTCCTGTTGTTTAACCCTTTACTTCTTTCAGGACTTTCTAACTCTCCAGAGTCTGATTGATTTCCTCGATTCTCACCCTTTACAGAGCTTGCTTTTTGCTCAATTTCCCTGGTTGATCGACCGGACTTTAAGACTTCTTCTGTTGGAAAATCTCTCTCCTTGTTCTTCCCTAACTCTTTGGGTTTTAAAGGCTTGGCAGACCGTTTATCTTCTCCCTCTTCCGAAGCGATCGCCCCTGGATTTTCTCTGGAAATTTCTTTTACTTCTCTTCTTTTTTCTACCTCTCGCCCTTCCTTCGTTACCCTTTCTCCAAGTGAATTTTCTTTGTATGTTACATCTCCCGAGTTACTTTCTACCCTTTGTAGTCCTTCTAACTCTATCCCTCTGCTTCTCTCCCCCATTTTTTCTCTACTTACCAATTCTTGAATTTCCTCCCTTCTCCCTAACTGAAGGTCAGTAGTGATGGGCTCATTTGTTGTTAGCTCATTTGTTGTTGGTGCGGACGCGTTTTTTTCTCTGTTCCTTTGCTCTTTTTCTTGTGACCTTAAACTCCGATCCCCCTCAAACAGGCTAGGTATTTCTAAATTGGCATTGTCACTAGCCATCGCCTCTTCCGGAGCAAACCGCGAAGCTATTCGGGGTTGCACTACGGGCATTAAACCTAAAGTCCGTCTTGCCAGTCTGGTAAATAAATCTGTCATTAGCCCACTAAACTTAAATAATATTGTCGTCGGAGCGTACTCATAGATAAGATATCCGCCTCTCGCCATCCATAAAACCGGGCTAGCAGGTGTACTTCCTGGAGAATCCTCTGGGCTTTGGCACTGATTTCTTTCCAAATAAACCAAACTATATCTAACATTACCTGCCAATTGTGACTGCAAGCTGGACAATCTAGATCTAATAGTATTTCTATTTGGGGGTCTGCTGCTGCTATTGCCTCTACCATTTTTTCGATCACGTCCTCTGGCAGGTCATTATACCCCCACTTTTGTCCCCATCGGCTTGCTCCCACCAAACAGTTTTGCCTCAGGTGTCTGGCCGCTTTCTCATCATCTTTGCTTCCCACTATTCCAGCTAAGTCCCAGCTATTCGGTAATCTATAGTGCAACTCCCACTCCCCGACGTTGATTATATACTGTTCTGCTTCTGGTTCCCGCAGTTCTACCAAGCGCATCTGGGATGTTTTCATGGTAAACTCTAACCGTTCGCTACATTCGGGACAGTTTACCCAACTATTCATTTGCTCCCCGAAGGTGATTTCTCGTAGGGTTAATAAATAAGCGTCCCGCTGTCCGATACTCATAGTAGCCAGGGTGGCCCTCGGCTTTTCCGGACAAGCAAAACTCAAAAGAGTCAACGCCCTGTCCAGGGGATGTTGACTCTGTCCTATTTCCCAACAACGTATTAGCTCATTTGCTGTTAGTGGTCGCATTGGACTGATTTAGAATGTAGAATGTAGAATTAAGAATGTAGAATTAAGAATGTATAATGTAGAATGCTGAATGTATAATGTAGAATGCTGAATGTATAATGTAGAATGCTGAATGTATAATGTAGAATGCTGAATGTATAATGTAGAATGTAGAAAAATACTTAATTCTTCATTCTTCATTCTTCATTCTTAATTCTCAATTCTCAATTTTTCATTTTTAATTCTTCATTCTTAATTCTTCATTCTTAATTCTTCATTCTCAATTCTTAATTCTTCATTCTTAATTCTTCATTCTTAATTCTCAATTCTTTTTATCTATGCCGGTTCAGTGAAACTGGGTTCTGTCGGTTCCGTCACGTCATAGTCACGTTCCCATCCTTCATTTTGCAGTTGAATGCTCTGGATTGCGATTTCGTTGCCGCTTGCATCCAACTCTGGTAATGCTTGGAATTCCGATACCCAGCAGCGATATACTTTATAAGCGATCGCTACCTGTCCGGCTTCGTTCATCACCTCGATAATGATATCCTTGCGGAAGTCCTTCAAGGACACTTCCGATCCCAAACCGGAACCGTAGTTCCAGACCTTATTAGCCCATTGTTCAAAGGCTGGGTCGTGGGTTACCCCCCGTTCTAATGTAATTGCTTCGTACTTAGTTTGTCCTGGGGATAATCGGGAACTGCTGGGGTCTCCCCCTGTGCGATGTTCTATCACTTCGGTGCTCCGACTTAAGGCACCAACTTTACTAACTCCTGCTACGTAGTTTCCATCCCATTTGACCCGAAATTTGAAGTTTTTATAGGGGTCAAATCGTTCTGCATTTACTGAAAATTGAGCCATGGTTTCCTCCTTAAGATTGTCCTGCTATTTGTTGGAACTTGAGTATTACGAATTCTGCGGGCTTGAGGGGGGCAAATCCAATTAGGATGTTGACAATCCCCCGGTCTATATCGTACTGAGTCGTTGTTTCCTTGTCACACTTGACAAAGTAAGCGTCCTTGGGGGAACTGCCTTGAAATGCTCCTTGCTTGAAGAGATTTTGCATAAACGCGCCGATATTCAATCGCAGTTGAGACCACAGGGGTTCGTCATTGGGTTCAAATACAGCCCATTGGGTATTGCGATACAAGGTTTCTTCTAGGTATAATGCTAGTCGGCGCACGGGGATGTATTTCCATTCCGAAGCCAGCATATCGTCTCCTACCCTGGTGCGGGAACCCCAGACGATTCGACCCGCTGGTGGCATCACTCGCAAGCAGTTAATCCCTTTAGGGTTCAACTCCCCATTTTCAGGATCCGTCAGGGGGACGCTCAGACCTATAACTCCTTTTAAGACGGCTTCCAAACCCGCTGGTGCTTTCCAAACTCCCCGGCTTGCATCCGTGCGGGCAAATACTCCCGCAATTGCTCCGCAAGCGGCAAATATTTCGATTTGATTGTCCTTAAGGGGGTTTGGCATGATCAGGCGCGGGAAGAAGATGGCTCCATTGGTACTGACTGACCCAACTTGACTTGATTGATCAATCCCTGTTTTCGCATCATCCTTACTATCCCAACTACTAGGAGAGTCGATAATCATCATGGCGCGGCGCTTCAGGCAATATGCCAAAGCGTCGTCAATTAGACTTGAAGTTATATCCCCACCTGGTACGAAGGGTGGGATGCACAGCAAGTTAAACAAGTCCGTATTCTCTAGGGCATAAAGTCCCTCTTTGTCTCCTTCCTTTCCTGTACCAGTGAATTCTTCTTGTGTGATCGCATCTCCATCTGAGCCTTCATCGCCTGATTCTACCTTATTTGAGCGAGTATCGCTCCACAAATCTTTTTTCAAATCCTCTTCGTCCAAATCTTGATCATTTGGCGTTGGAATAGGTAGATCTGCTGTAACTGTTCCATCGTAAAGCACTAGGTTTGAACTATTTTCTAGTACCTTATCTACTTGTCGAGGGTGACCGTACTTCGCCGAAACATTGAGGAATGTTTCTACTTCCTCTGTCTCTCCGTCTCTTATATAGAGATTGAACAATTTATCGGTTTCGTGTGTGCCCTCATCCGTAATGCTTGAGGGAAAAGTCCTATCAATCCGCGCCCGGAGCTTGTTTCCCCATACTCCCGGGTTTGCAGCTTCTAAATCAAGTGCACTGCCATCGTCTTGACCTGCCTTCAAGGTTGCTTTTTGCTGCTCTGAATCTTTTTGTTTGTAAAGTCGAACAATCACCGCCTGACTGCCGCCATTAGTGTAGAAATCTCGCACCGCGAAACTCATGGTACTGTGATTCCACAATCCGCCAAATATGCGCTCGTATTCTCCGTAGTTATTAATTAGTATTGGCTCATCGGTCGGTCCCCGTAATGCCCTACCGATAAAGGCTGTGATTGAAGTGGCTACGCCTGTTATCGTGCGCACTCCTGATGGAATTTCTTCGATATAGACCCCAGGATAGGTTGGTGTTACTGGCATTTCTCTCTCCTTTTTCCCTTAGTTATTTTTTTCTTTGGTCGGCAGTGCCCAACCGACCGATTAGCCATTTTCTAGTAAGCATTCAGCTATCAGCTATCAGCGTGTCGCGTATCAGCTATCAGCTTAAGCGCTACGCGCACGCGTGCGCGTTCAGCCTATGCGCTACGTCCCAGCCTTGAAGCCTGTGCCACGCTACTTGAGGTGCTATCAGCTCAAGGCTGACTGCTGACTGCTGACTGCTGTTCGCGCAGCGTGCGCGTAGCGCATATGCTTACATTTTCTAAGCTTATTTATGATTGTCCAGCTATCTGCTGGAATTTCAGAATCACAAATTCTGCTGGCTTCAAGGGTGCAAACCCGATCATGATATTAACTATCCCCCGATCGATATCATACTGGGTTGTGGTTTCCTTGTCACACTTGACAAAGTAAGCGTCTTTGGGAGAGCTGCCTTGGAATGCCCCTTGCTTGAAGAGATTTTGCATAAACGAGCCGATGCTTAATCGAAGTTGAGACCAAAGGGGTTCGTCGTTCGGTTCAAATACGGCCCACTTGGTATTGCGATACAAGGTTTCTTCTAGGTACAATGCCAGTCGCCGTACCGGAATGTATTTCCATTCGGAGGCTAGCATGTCGTCTCCCACTCGGGTGCGCGAACCCCATACTATTTTACCCGCTGGCGGTCTATTCCGCAAGCAGTTAATTCCCAGAGGGTTCAACTCCCCATTTTCGGGGTCTGTCAGGGGGACGCTGAGGGCGGCCACTCCTTTTAAGACTGCCTCCAAACCCGCTGGGGCCTTCCATACACCCCTGGTCCCATCGGTGCGGGCGAAGATTCCTGCCACAGCCCCACAGGCGGCAAATACTTCTATTTGATTTTCTTTGAGAGGGTTAGGCATCACGAGGCGCGGGAAGAAGACGGCTGCATTTTCACTGGTAGACCCCACGTCTGTCTTAATCCCTGTTTTTGCCTTTCCCTTACTATCCCACCCGCTAGGAGAGTCGATAATCATCATAGCCCGGCGTTTGTGGCAATAGGTGATAGCTTGATCAATTACCCCTGTTTCAACATCTAGTCCATTAGCCTCCTGTTTGTAGGGTGGGATGCAGAGCAAGTTAAACAGGTCGGCCTTTTCCAGAGCATAAATTCCTGTTTTGTCCCCTTCTCCTTCAGTAAAGTTATTACTTTCCAGGGGATCGCCATCTCCTGCACGGTCTATTGGTTGCACTCCATTTGAACACAGTTCGTACCACACTCCTTCCGCCTTAAATTTCTTCTTTTCTTCTTCTCGGGACTCTGGGTCAATTTGCTCCTCTATCTCTTCCCATGTGCTAGCATTCTGCTCTGGTCTAGCACCAGGCAATGTCCCAATTACCCGTACTAATTGTGAATCTTTTTCCAGTACCTTCTTAATGTATCGCGTTTCGCTTTCGTCAACAGATAGATTCTGGAACGTTTCAACTTCTCCCGTCCCTCCATCCCTGACCGATAGATTGAACAATGCACTGCCGTCTTCTAGTCCCTCATAGTCAACCCGAGCCCGCAATTCGTTGCCCCAAGACCCCTCGTTTGCTGCTTCCAGGAACAGTTCATTATCTGTTCCTACTGATAATTGTGCCTTCTGCCTGATCTGCAAGTCAGCAACTATTTGATCGATGTCTTTTGTATACTTCTCATCTGACACGTCAATCTTGAGTGAGGTAACAATTATATCGACTCTTCCTGAATAGTCTTCTGCTGAAACAATATTAATTAATCCATGGCTTTCGAGCACATTACCAATGATTTTATCGACTTCTTCTTGGTACTGCTCAACGGTTAATTCATCGGATAAACTATAGATATTTATCGCAATCTCTTTGGCTATCTTTCCTGGCACTGTAGTTTGGTCTGGCCAAGTGTTAGGATCGTTGTTTTGAGGAGGAGTGCCAGGATCTAAATGAGTTTCTGCAGCTTCAATACCATCGTCTTTGTTTTCTGTATCTTTAATATCGTTTACTACTGGAATTACGTCCTGTAATTTATGGAGTTCGATGGCAATTTTTTTAGCTGTCTGCCCTCGCTCTGTATTTTGGTATGGCCAAGTTTTAGGTTCGCCTCCTGGTGGAGGAGTTTTATTATCCAAATGGCGTTTTGCCGCTGTAATGCCAGCGGCTTCATTCCCTGCATTTTTAATGTCATCTACTGCTGCCCAGACATTAGAGTTATACATCTCGATTGCAAAGTCTTTGGCTATCTTTCCTTCCCCTGTGCTTTGCTCTGGCCAATTGTTAGGATCACTTACTAGTGGAGGAGGTGTAATATCTAAATGGTTTTTTGCCTCTGTAATGCCAGCCTCTTTCTGATCTGTGCTATCTTGGTTAGCTGCACTTTGAATTGCACTTACTGTGTCCAACACTTGGTTGTCGGTTGTAGCTTGCATTTCTCCAGGATTGAACAGTCGAACAATTACCGCCTGACTCCCGCCATTTGTGTAGAAATCCCTTACCGCGAAACCCATGGTACTCTCATTCCACAATCCGCCAAATATGCGCTCATATTCTCCGTAGTTATTAATTAGTATTGGCTCATCGGTCGGTCCCCGGAAGGCCCGACCGATAAAGGCTGTAATTGAAGTGGCTACACCTGTTATCGTCCGTACCCCCGAAGGAATTTCTTCTACATAAACTCCAGGATAGGTTGGTGTTACTGGCATTGTTTATACTCCTTTTTTGTTCTTATTGTGATTAATTGCTCTTGAGTTAACGTTTCTAGGACTCATGAGGTACAGTTGTATTTGAGGCCGCATCCCTTAAAACCCTCTTGCCTATTGCCTATTGCCTATTGCCTATTGCCTCTTGCCTCTTGCCTCTTGCCTTCCCCTCCTGGGAGGGGTTAGGGGTGGGTTCCTCTTGCCTATTGCCTATTGCCTATTGCCTCTTGCCTCTTGCCTCTTGCCTCTTGCCTCTTGCCGACCTAGGAAAATTGCTATACATCCAAATCAATTGTCAACAACCCCTGCCTCCGTTTCCACTGGCTGACTGTTATTTTCCGCTTCATTTTCCGCTTCTGTGAACTGCCTCAACTCTTCCTCAATAACCTGAATAGCACCGCTAATACGCAGTAAGGTTTCTCGCAAATTCATTTGCTTGGTTTCATACTCAGCCAGGAGTTTTTGACCTGCATCAAATTCGGTTTTAAGGGATTGGAGACGCTGTTCTAATTTCTCTTTCATGGTTGGTTTGTACCTACTAACGTTTGGTTTTGGTCAAGCCCCCTAAATCCCTCGCTCGGGGACTTTGAGTATGGCTCCCCCCTTATTAAGGGGGGCTGGGGGGGATCTAAATCTTGCGGAAAACTTTTACAACACGCCCTAGGGGGCTAATCTGGGATAATGATGTAATTACTCCTTATTGAGAGCCTGCAACTGTGTGATTTTAGTTTGCTGCTGTTTAACTTCCTTGGCCAGTTCCAAAATTTTCTTGTTTTGCTCCTTAATAGCTTCGATCAGAGGGGCAATAAGCTTAGAATAACTCAGAGACTTCATCCCCTGGGAATCAGTGCTTACTAGTTCTGGGAACACCTCTTCTACCTCTTGGGCTACCAGTCCAATTTGTGTTTCTTGGGTAGCTTTTTGCTCATCTTTCCATTGGTAGCTCACGCCCCGCAAACCTAGGATCTTTTTAAGCCCGTTTTTTAGGGGCTTAACATTTTCTTTTAACGTTGCATCGCTTGATAACTCCACATTCTCAGCGAGTATTTTGCCATTAACGTCTAGTTTGAGGTTAGTTACAGGAGATTGTCCTCCCTCTCCTGGCACTTTCCCAATCCCGACAGCACCACTAGTGTTCAAAACAATATGATCCTTAGGGTCATTAGAGGTTCCAATTTCAAAGGTAGTGTTTTCAGCACTATCCTCACCCTCTCTGGCGTAGTATCGTATCCATGCTGCATCGGCTCCACCGCCTCCAGGATTTTTTGGAAATAATATACCAGATTCCTGTGTGTTCCCAGCAGCAGGCATGATCGCTCCACCGCTTACTTGCAGCTTTGCTTGCGGAGCTGTTGTGCCAATACCAACACTTCCATCTACTGTTAGAGTACCCTCTAAGTTCGTGTTCCCTGCGATCTCCACATCTTCCAGTACTGACAAATTACTGGTGAGGGTACTTTCACCTGTCACTGTCAGGATGTCGATTGTCGAACCACCTGTTACAGATAATGCGTGGTCTGGATCTACCGTCGCGGACCCGATCGCCACGTTGCCACTATTAACAACCACATCCCCTGTCTCGACAAGCAGTCCCAACTTCTTAAGACCTCCATGACCACCGCTGAAGGTTGGATTAATTTTCAGCGCTGTTAGGGTTTGATTCTGGCCTGAACTTGTCAAAGTTGGTGTGATTTCCGTGGCATTGCTAGTACCGGTCAAACTTGGTGCTACTTCTAGCTTGCCTGTTAATTTAGTAGCACCGGCAACGGCTAACTTATAATTTGTTTGGGAGTCACCCCCGATGCCGACTTCTTGAGTTGCTTGATTTACCTTGAGGGCAATAGAAGCATCTTGACGGATTTGCAGATCACCTTCTAAGAGGGTAGAACCCCCTTTCACTCTCAACTTATCCGATGTTGAGGCTATGGGTGTCCCGATCACTAAGTTTCCCGATTTTATGTTTAGATGGCCATCGTCGAGGTCTACATCCCCCTTAACTACCTGCAGTCCCAACGTCTTTACATTTTGGTAACCAGCTACATCGAAACTTGGCTCAATTCTTGCCGCTGTCAGGCTATCGTTATCTGCTTGAGCAACTAGTTCTGGTGTTACCGTCAGCGTTTCTAGATCTGTAGAACCAAGAACGCTCAAGTTTGTATCAAAACTGACTAATTCGTTTGCTGCCCCTTTTACATACAACTTTGGTTGCTTATCATTTACAACTTTTTCCCTGGGAATTTCAGTCGCCCCAATACATACATTTCCATTGGGAATTGTCAAAGTCGGTTGAGTTCTACTCCAAACACCTGTGAGGTTCAGTGAATATACATCGGTATTGGCGTTCTCCGTGACTTGTAAACTAGTATTTACAACCAAAGTTTGTAAGTCAGTAGTTCCCGTAACTTTGAGTTGATTGTCTCCTGGGTTATTAGCATCGATTTGACCGATGCCTACATTACCATCTGCTGTAATGACCACCCGATCTACTAACGTCCCGTCCTGACCTGTGCTAAATCTTAACTCCCCTGATGAATTACTTGAACCGTCTCCTTCTACTACAGAATAAATAGCTGCTGCTTCTTGAGCTTCTTCTTTGTATTTTAGAGTTTCATCATCACCTTGTTCAGCTTCCTCGTCTATCCCCTCCTGTGTTACTATGCCCTTTTTCCAGACTATCCTGCCATTAACCGAGGCACTGTCGTTTGCAGCAAACAGGGATAGGAAATCTTGCTGACCACTCTCTTCTAGCTGGACTTCTAAGGGGCTAATAACCTTTAGCTTCCCAGAGGTATGCTGGGTTTCCAGTTTTCCATGGATCAGTAACTTATCTTGATTTTGCTGACCCAGTTCGACATCACCTG
Organism: Moorena sp. SIOASIH; assembly: GCF_010671925.1. Taxonomy (GTDB): domain Bacteria; phylum Cyanobacteriota; class Cyanobacteriia; order Cyanobacteriales; family Coleofasciculaceae; genus Moorena. The sequence goes on from NZ_JAAHIH010000006.1 coordinate 131,879, forward strand.
GTTCTCCTTTCTCTGCATGGTAGGTTACCTTACCGTAAACCTCCAGATCTCCCGCCACTTTCAAGCGTGCTTTTGTAAGATCATCAGGATCATTTGGATCTTTTCCAATATCTACTAAATACTCTTTGCTTCCGTTAACAGTTAACTGGGGTCCAAAGGCGACGCGCCCCTCTTCTACTATCAACCCATACTGGGCTGCTTCTGTTATTCCGCAACTACATGTATCCTTAAAATCAGGCTTAATGTATAGTCCGACTAGCTTGTCTTGGGCATCCCTGGCATCCACTACCGGTCGCAGGTCTACCCCGATCCGATGTTGGTCGTCTTCTTCATCTCGTATTCGAGTTTCACGGCCAATGCCAACTTTACCTTTTTCTATCATCAACCCAAACTTGTACACCGGACTTTGACCGTTCTCATTAAAGTTTGGGTTTATATATAAGGCCGCTAACTTTTCTTTAGAGGTTTGCGCTTTCACTTCGGGTCGCAAATCTACCCCTATCTGTAGCTTTTCCAGCTCCGTACGGTCTGCACCAATGGATACTTTGCCCTCTTCAACTATCAACCCATATCGTTTAGGAGCATTACCTCCATTCTGAAAGTTTGGCTGAATATGCAAGGCTGCGAGGATTTGTCCATCGGACTTGGCTGTCAATTTCGGTGCCAACTTCTCGCCAACGACTTCTTGAGCACTATCGTTACTCAAGTCTGGCTGTACCAGCAACCCAATTGTCTCGTCGGGAGGTTCTGTTCCAATGGCGACCACACCCTTGAGCCAACTTGTCCCTTCTACAATCAGGTCTTTATTACCAATAATACTCAGATTGTCTTTGGTAAGGCGCATCACCTCTTCTTCACAGATGCTGAAGCTGATGGCCTGATCGACGGAATCTGGTGCTTTTTCTTCCAGTTCATCCTTCCAATAGCCCACATTCAAAGTGAGTTGCTTTCCACCTTGAATCTCGAGCTGGTCATCAGTATGGAATGGTTCTGTTTCTTGATCACGGCGGGCATCATTGTAGCTATGTACCCCAATTGATAACTTCCTTCCTTTTGGTACAACCCCGTTATATAATCCCGTTTCCCGCGCCATCTCCGTCAGGGCTGGGAAAATTTCCCGGCAATCCTGGAGCACTGTCCAGTGAAGAGTGGGAGGAGTGGGATTATCATTGTAATTGACAATCGCCAATGGACAGTAGTGATATACAATCCCGTCTGGTTCTTTGTTGTCTGCTGGCCACACAACTTCTTGTTGAGAGCGGGTTGGGATTAACCAATAATCTCCGGTCCTGTATTTTTCATTTCCTGTATGGACAAACTTGACTTGTAGCCCTTTTTCCAGTTCTATAAAATCTTGGTTCTCTTCTTCCTCAGAGAGGAATTTTATCTCTCTTGCATTTGCTTCCCAAATCCGTACAGTTGTGATTTTTTCGTCAGGGTTTAACTGATCTATTTCTTCCTGATTCCAAGTATCTTGATTTATAGTTAGTATAAGTCCATCATTACTTTCTCCTACATGATCTACTTTTAAAAAGAACCCTGGTTCACCTGCTTTTACACGATCTTCGTCTGTAATTTCTATCCACCACTCTTTCCCCTGTTCTTCTGGAAATTGGATTTGATTATTTTTTAAAACTGTAACCTTATGGGTTTCAATTTTTGTCACTTTTGCGGCCATGGAAGCATTGTTTCTTGCCCACTTAAACGTAGTATCATCTACATTGTCCGCAACTTGGTGTATTTCTACCCTGTAAAGATCGTTGGGCAACGCTGTTCCACTCTTTACCTTAAGTTTCCCTTTCTGCTGGTTCTCACTCAGTAAGGTTTTCCACTCGTGCCGCCATTGTTCCTTCTCGGTCAATTCTTGTGCCTTTAGCTGCCAGTAAGTCTCGGTGCGAGTGGTCGTATCGGGTCCCCCCAGGGCTGGCTCTAGCAGGTCTTGGTCTTCTATGGCTGTAATGTGATGCTGCCATACCTCTAAATAAACTAGGAAGTCCCCTGGATTGGCAGTTTCTGCCCCTTCTGCTGCTAATATACCCGGGACGTCTGTTATCTCACGCTGATAGCCATCCTGTACAGTTTCACACAGGATACCTTCCACATAACATCGTCCTTCAGCCAGCTTAATAATTTGTTGGGCATTATCAAACTCAACCTTAAAACTATTCCGATCTGGCACTCCATTGAGTCCGATAATCTCCTTGTTCGCGTACTGCTCTCTGTAAGCAATTATATCTAGCTGTTCGTTCCAGTCCGCATCTAACAATACCCGACCTTGCTGTAGGCGAACGCTGCTGTAACGGTTGCTTGGATCAAATGTCCAACGAGTAAAATCCCCTTTCATCTGTTTAACCTCACCTGTTATTTTTTGTTAATTTTTTTGGTTAATTTTTATAAACTGTGCTTACTTCCATGCCCAAGCGCAAGTATTCATCCAAACTGGCTGCTAAATTTGCCTCTTGTTGCGGTCGCTGCAAATTATTGAACGCCCCCATTTCAGTATTATTTTCTGCGCCCTTTTGGATCTCTTGAGGGCAACTGAGGCTTAACTGAGCATAACCCGGTTGACCGTACTGCTGGGATGTAAAACTTGGCTGTAGTTCTGAATTCTCCAAAGTCTTTGGCTGGCACTCATATCGTTCTGGTGTAGAGTAATAATAATTTTCTTTTTTTGGTTCTTCTTCTGTCGGTGGTGGTTCTGTTTCGATTTGGTAACCCACTGGTGCGTAGCTATACCGCAGACCGCCACTTCCTTGTTTTTGCGCTTTTACGGGTTCCATAAAGATTGTTTCCGAACCCAACTCCATTTCTTCAATATATACTCCCCCAAAAATTGTCGAGCGCTCGATTTTTGTCACGAGTCCATGGTGTCTTCCCAACGACCGGATTGCTGCCGATCCGGCCCCATCGATTATACTATCGCGCAGTGCCAACGCTCCACTTTCAATGGGCAAGTTTACCTGCCCAACAATACTATTAGAGATTGTCACTTTGGTCTCCCCAGAGACTTCGCTAATGCCCACAACAGTTTCTTGGTGTTGGTCAGGGGATCGCTTGGGTCGAATCGTACAGTGGTCTACTTCTAGTTGCGCCTTTCCGGCGACGATGACTTTACCGCCACAAAGCAAACCATTTAGCCGTAACGTTGACCCCTCAGCACCGCTCACGATCAGATCCCCTCCCAAAGGACTGATCGTCGGTCGGTAACCATTACCTGCTTCGATTGTCAAGCGATCGCACGAACCGAGTTCGATCAGCAACGTATCGGACACTACAGGTGCTGTATGGGTGCGCGCCGTAAAGTGCGCTTGATTGTCCATTATCCTGATCGTGTTGTGGGACTCGCCGCTTGCCTTCCAAGCAGCGATCGCTTCTGACAGGGATGTATACCAGTTTTCGGTAGCCTCTGGAGGCATTTTTCTGGCTACCCACCGAATTGTTTCTGCGTCTTGAACCAGAGCTTGACTCCGATTATAAGGACCGCCTCCCATATTACCACTAAAGCCATAGCTGAAGTTAACTTCTAAATTATCCCAACCCGGATCCTCGCCACTGGCGAACATTAGCCGACCCAATTCCACATCTACGGCTATTTTACCGGGTGGCGGTTCTTCCCAATTGGTTAATCGTTGGGCAATAATCTTTTCTGGTGGTATGGCTGGATATTCTGCCCCTTGATTTTTTCCACGCTTTATATATATCACCAGACTGCGCGCAGGTCCGTAATAGTACTCGCTATTGAGTTCTGGTTCTGAGGGTTCTACCTGTGGCGCTGGCACTTCCTTGAGGTCAACGGACTTGCGATAGTCTTTTGCCATTTTTAATAGACTGTAAGTCGTATTTTCCGTCTGCTGCTCCACCCAATCATTAGGATAGATATAATCGTCGCCATCACCTAATCGGAAGACTTTAATGAATTTTTCATGAGTTTCCTCCTCGGGAGTAGGCGTTTGGAAAGGTCTTAAATCTTCCTCAAACGCCTTATGACTGATTGGGATCGGAAGTTCAAGACTGTCCAATTCATGAGCCCATAGATCCTGATTTTCTCTACTTTTCGGCTGATTGAACAAAGGCATATCGTAACCCAAGGGGTGAAAGGTATAGCAACCGGTTTGGTTGATTACTGGCCAGTCAAGTTTAGATTTTTTCTTGAGCTTGTGCCTGTAATAGCCATTCCTATTGCTGATCACTCTAGGACTAACTTGTAGGGTATGTTTGCGCTGGCTAGGGGAGGTATTAAAGCCAAAAACCGCCTGTTCAAATTCATATTTGCTGGTATCATCCCTGGTATCCCAGTGCCTAATATCTACCGCCTTGATGGGTAATTCTGGCCTATAGCATGGGGTAGAGCGTTTTATTGGATAGCTTTGTAGTCTCCAAATAAATAAACTGAGACTTCTGAGATTGTATCTGATTTGATTGCCATCAAAAGCACGGATATCTAAGGTATGAGCATTACTGTCAAATAAATCCTGCATCGCCACCATTGCCGTACTTTGAGTCAGAGCAAACGTGGCAGCGGACTGGGGGCGGACTCTTTGGATATACTGAGTGGTCAGGACGTAGTTGAACATTTCCACGACCCGCACTGTCCAACCCGTGGTATTCTCAATGGCTAGCTCTAGGGTTCTGGGAGTCCCTTTATGCCTGCGATAGCGAATCGCATTACCAATGCGACTGCGCTGAACGGGTAAAATCTTTTCCGGGTCATTTAAGTCTTGAATCCCTACCAATTCAGCAATGTAGGGCAATACCCATTCATCGCAGGTTTCAATGAACCAGTTTTCGTAGAGGTTATTGATATCGGCTTCGAGGATGCCCAGTTCTTGCTCGACGATCGCCAGCAAGGCTCGTAGGGGTTCGCCTGAAAAGAAATCTTTCCGACGATAGATAGCTGGTAATAGCTCGTAAAGTTTCTCCCTCACCATGTTTTCCGTCACCGTTAACGAGTTCTTAGCTATGGTTATCCAAAACCTAGAGGTTTTGAACTTAAGTTTGGCTGGCTAGACAAAACAAAAACCCTTATTAATCAAGGGTTTCATGAAGTTTTAATGGTGATTCGTTACCGTGTCTCGTCAGCATTCAGCTATCAGCATTCAGCTAATGGGCTACTTGAGGTGCTACTTGAGATGCTATCAGCTAAAGGCTTGTGGACACGCTAAGGTAACAGTTTATCCCCATAGCGTGAGCCTTGGCCTATGGCCACGCTACGGGAATGGCTGACGGCTGACGGCTGACGGCTGAATGCTTACCGTGTCTCTAACTCAATACTGCCTGAGACCGGATTGAGTAATAGCAGTTGAGCCGGTTCCACCTCAAGGCCATTCCAAGAGGCTGGTTTTGCTTCTAGGAATTGGTTGAACGTTTTATCGTAGCCATCTAAGTAAAGGGCATCCAAGTCTACACCATCAACCCCTTGAATTGACTGAATTAACTGGAGGATCTCTGCAGCAGTTACATTCTGAGCAAAGGCACGCTTGTCAAAAGCAAACGCCTCCTTAAGCACCTTTTTTACATCACTCATTACAGTATCAGCCACATATTGCCAGTTAATCCAGAGATTCGCCTTAATATTGAACAATAGACCCTGGTAACTGTCAAGGCTGAACTGAGATGCCGGACCACCACCTAAGCTGAGAGTGGGATCCCTTACGTCTTCAACAGCTTGCTTAATTTGAGCGTAAAGATTTGAGTCAGGTTCAACTGGTGCGCCATTGCGACCAGCTATCGTTGCTTGTACCATACCATAATTTGCCGTCGTTTGCAACTGAGTAGCAATAACTTTCCCAATACTAGAGAAGCCACCGATAAAGTACTCGTAATCTTGCAAAGAAATAATCCGATCCAAAGACCGCGTTTTCAGGGGAGCATTTTGCCGTGCTTCGTCCCGAGTTTCTGGTGGTGCTGCACCCGTTGCGGCTTGGGGATTAGTTGCCTCCACCACACCTAAGGGTGCGCTTTGTACTAAAGAGATTGTGTTAGCTGCGACTTCACCATCAGGACCAATACCTGTACGATAGGTAGCAGTGATATTTTCCTCCCCAGTTGTAGGTCGTGCCCCCTTGTAGCCATCCCCAAAGATCACACGGGTTTTGCCATCATCGTCTATCCGTGTCATATACCGCTGTTCTGGGGATGTTAACTCATAAAGGGAGGTAACTTCTTCCCACAGTAAACCATCCACACGCACGCTCAGGGTGCTTTCGCTACCGGTAGCTGTATCTGCGGAAACATAGGTTAAGGGTGGATTTTTCAGGAGAAATTCCTGATTCATCTTGGTTCCATCACCGCTACCGAGCACTTCATCAGCAACGGTTTCCCCGTGGGTAACCAAAGCCACATTAGCGTTGATGGTCACTGTGGTGCGATCGTAGGTATTCAGGAGGGGTTCAACTAGCTTAATCACTGTGCGCTGCTGTCCTTGGATTACCTCTTTTAAGGAAGCAACCTCACTGATAATTTTGTCAGCTTCAGTTGCCGCCTCCAGAAGGATTTCCCCTGGTTTTGTGGTTATCTCCCCCTTAAACCCAAGTTTATCGATCAGATTCCAGCGCACTAAACTACCTGGCATCACAACCTGCTCTGAAGGCATTGCGTTTAAGGTATTATCTTCCGTGAGTTCCTGACGCTGTTGGATAGACAGGGAGTCTCCAGGCAGTATTTCTGTTGATTCTATACTTTCGGTGCCTTTCAAAATACAGTGGTTGCGTGTGCCAATAAATACTTGACCTTGGCTGCTAATAGCGATCGCCCGGACATCATTAGCTAGGGCTTGTCGCATTTGTATCCACTGACTATCTTCCTGGAAGATAGCACGACGATAGATATTACCACCTTTAGTCCCTGCAAATAGCCAGGTTACATTATCCTGGGTATCTAACGCTAAGCTATAGACATTGTTGTTGGTTAAAGCCCTATTTTCGTGCTCCCAACCCGAAACCTTCGGTTTTGTAGTAATGTTTAGAGTCTGCTGATAAGTTTGAGAAGCTAAAACCGGATTTAATTGCCCTGAAAAAGCACCGAGAGCTGAGGAGACTTGATAAAGGAATTCTACCAACGACTTTTCTAGCTCTTCTAGGTCTGAATTTGGCAAATCCTCCACAGATTTTAGCTTTGAACTCAAATCCTCTGCCTGCTCTTCTGATTCTAAAGTTAAAAAACTTCTAAATACACCGGATTTTGTCCCCACGAACATGTAAAGCCTGTTATCTTGTGTTTTAAGATCGAGGGCGCGCACATCTTTATCAGGCAAGCTATTGTTACTATCCTCATTATTCAGGGAAATCCAGCTTTGGGTGTCATCCTCGCTATTATTAAACTTCAAGCAAAATACTCCATCAGATGTCCCTGCAAAGATATAACACTTGCCATTTTTTGTATAAATCTTGAGGTCACGGACTTCGCGATTTATCCATCCCCTGGATAAGTGATGCCAAGTCTGGTCAGGATCATCCAGATTGCGGCGACATACATTTTCTCCGGTTCCCGCCAAGATGTAGCGAGAACCGTTTTGTTCGTATATCTCCAGCACGTTTACATCTGTATTTGTCAAGCCATTATCAAACCGTTCCCATCTCTGCTGTTGGTTCAGTTCCTGGCGAAATATACCCCCTGCTGTTCCTGCCAATAGGTATTTAGAATTACCTTGAGTATCGATCGTCAGGCTGCGAACATCTGTATTTGTCAATCCTTCATCATCAAGTTTATGCCAGCTATTCCCACCAAAGTCTCGACTCAATATGTCTCCTGTTCCGATTGCTATCAATATATAGCGTGTGTCATTGTACTGGTAAGTTTTCAGAACCCTGACTTCTTTTTCACCATTGTCCCAGCTATCAGAAAACTTATTCCAGCTAGCGGTTAAATCTGTCAGATCCCGACCAAATATGCCTTCTATGGTGCCAGCCAACAGGGAGATATCCCCACTATCTTGATAAATATCTAGAGCTTTAACCTGTTTATTGGGTAAGTCAGTATTAAATTCTTCCCAGGCATTTTCTCCCAGCTTGAGGCGAAATACTCCTAAATTTGTCCCTGCCCACAAATAGCGTCCGCCCCATAATACATAAGTCGCCAGAGCTGTTATAGCTTCTTTATTGGGAACGTTATTATCAAATTTAATCCAGGATTGGGAATCGGACTTTAAGCTAAAGATATCTCCCTCGGTGGTCCCCACAAATAGTGTACGTACTCCATTTTCTATATAAGTTGTCAAAGCACGAACATCAGTCTTTGTCAAGTCATAGGTAATATTTTCCCATTCTCCATCCCCTCGATCCAGATTTAGACGAAATAGGCCATCTGCTGTCCCGGCCAACAGATAGCGATCGCCTTTTTCTGTATAAATCTCCAAATCTTGGACATTACCAGTTCCTAAATCAGTATCTAAATCCCAACTAATGCCATTGTGTTCTCGGCGAAATAGACCCTGTCCTGTTCCTGCGAAAATGTAGAAAATACCATTGCGTTCGTAACTTTCCAATGCCCCGATGCTTGTAGGCAAATCAGTTGTAAGTGCGCTCCAGCTGCTATTCTCATTTCGAAAAACTCCCGCTGCTGTCCCCGCTAAGATAATAACGGAGCCATTTTCTTCATAGCTCTCAACATCACGGACATCAGTATTTGTCAAGCCATCATTCAGAGCATTCCAGATATTGCCATCATGTCGAAATACTCCCCCTGCTGTCCCTGCTAAGATGATGCGGGAGCCACTTTCTTCATAGCTCTCTACATCATGGACATCAGTATTTGTCAAGTCAGCTAGCTCGGTCCAGTTACTGCCATCATGTTGAAATACTCCCCCTGCTGTGCCCGCTAAGATGATGCGGGAGGTGCCTTCTTGATAGCTCTCTACAGCACGGACATTAGGATTTGTCAAGCCAGCTAGCTCGGTCCAGTTACTGCCATCATGTTGAAATACTCCCCCTGCTGTGCCCGCTAAGATGATGCGGGAGGTGCCTTCTTGATAGCTCTCTACAGCACGGACATTAGGATTTGTCAAGCCAGTGAGCTCGCTCCAGCTAGTGCCATCATTTCGAAATACTCCCCCTGCTGTCCCTGCCAAGATGATGCGGGAGCCATTTTCCAAATAGTTTGTCAGGTCACGGACATCAGTACTTGTCAAGCCATCATTCAGAGGGCTCCAGCTAGTGCCATCATGTCGAAAAACTCCGCTTGCTGTCCCTGCTAAGATGATACGAATTTCATCTTCTACATAGCTAGTCAGAGCAACCACATTGGTATTGGTCAAGCTCTTATTATTCAGTGATTGCCAGAATCTGCCATCATATCGGAATACTCCAGCTGCTGTCCCTGCCAAGATGTAGTCGGAGCCACTGTCTGAGTAGCACTCTAGAACTTGAATACTCTGTTGGGAAGGGTCAATACTTTTCCTGTCCAACCACTCATCGCTTCCCAGTTCCAGATGCAAGACTCCTGTTGCTGTTCCAGTAAATAGGGTTTCCCTATCAGCTTCCTGGTCAATTAACAAATCATTAACATCAGTATACGTCCACAGTTGAGTCAAATTTGCCCAAGTTTTGTCACTCAACAACGACTGGCGAACAACCCCTCCCATGGGAGGGATTTGAGCTCGCATTTGCTTGCCACTTATAATTATTTTCCGCTCTTCTTCCAGTCCTGGGACTACTTTATCTAACTCTATTTCATCCCCTTCCACTGGCAGTTTTGTTCGGTAGATAATTTCCTCGTAGAGTTCTAAGGCTTCACTTTCGGTTAAAACTAGAGTTTCGCGGTATTTATCTCCTCCAAAGGCACTCAAATCTGCTTGAGTAGTTTCCAGTTGAATCCGGGTTAGTTTACCATTTTCGCCAAACTCATTGCGCAAAACTGTCCCTACGCTTTTAACTTTATAAGCCTGGCTACTTTCTTCATGCTTCAATACCACCCAACTATTTGGGAAAATATTATCGTAGATATCATTGAGATCGATATGTTGCTGATTTGCGATCGCAAACCCTGGCCAGTCCATTGTGTGCAGGCTATCAAACCAACTTCCGGCGAATAGCTTTTCTTCCTGGGCTGCATCAAAATTGGCTAATATACTACGAATTTCCTGATTTATCAATCCATTATTGATTTCTTCCCAGTTTACAACAACATCATCAGGATTACTTGTGTCAATATGGGAGTAAAATACACCACGGTCTGTCCCTGCATATATATAATCATTGCTGCTTCCCTTAGGCGCTATACTTAGGGAATAGACAGTAGTTTCATTTGTCAGATTTTCGTTGTTAATCTCCTGCCAAGTTACACTACTACCAGGAGCAACAGAAGGATTGTCGCATAAAAATACCCCTGTGTTTGTTCCGGCAAATAGATAATCATGATCATCAATTTTAACCGCAACTAGTGAATATACATTTTTTTCATCGTTCAGGGTGTCAGTATTGTTAATCTTTGTCCACGTTATCTGCCCAGGGTCATTTTCCTCGGCACGAAATACACCCTGGTCAGTCCCAATAAAAATATAATAAGTAGTATCTTTTTTAATTCTCGCAATTGAATATATAATCGTGCCATTCAAGCCAATAGAGTTACTATCTCTGTTATTAATATCCTCCCAGATTCTCCCACTATCTTGAGACCTAAAAATACCATATTCAGTACCCACATAGATGATATTCCCAGAAACAGCAAGACAGCGGATAATACTGCTGGGCAAACTGGTTGTTATGGGCTCCCATTCGTGTAATGGGTCTGGTACCCCTCCGATCGTAATTTTATGTTCGACAACACTAATCCCCCCACTACCTATTTCTACCCAGCTTTCTCCCTGGTCAATGCTTCTAAAGACATTCCCCTCGGTCGCCCCTGCAAAAATATATCCTTTCTCATTAACTGCTAGAGAGTAGATATCAAGATTTGTTAAACCTTTGTTAATCTCTACCCAATTTCTGCCTTCATCCCTAGAGCGGAAGATGCCATTATGAGTTCCGACAAAAAGACTACCAGTATTTTGCTCCCGCACCAAAGCCCGAACATCAGCATTTTTCAACAAGTTTGTGGAAATTGACGTCCACTCCCGCTGGTCAATATAGTTAAAAACACCACCGGTGTCATCACTGTACAGGCGTTGCTCCTCCGGACTCAGTTCATTCCATTCAGGAGCCTCGCTACCAAATAGAGTGGCTTGTTCCGGTAAAGCAAAGACTTGGATCTCGCTGCGGGGTTCCCAACCCAAACCTTTTTCCCAAGCAACAGTAGTATAATCTAGCTCGTCATCGGTTTCGACTGTTGCTATTGGAGTATAAAGACTTTCAGTCGTATAAACACCTAAGGCCAAAGGCCACGCTACGCGATCAGATAATTCTATTTCCTCCTCTACTATCAATAGAGCATCGCCCTCTTCCAACTGAGTTTCAGTACCCGATAGCTTGAGTGATACGGTGTCTTCGCTTATTTCTTGCGGGACAATTTCTGAGGGTAAATGGGGTTGCAGTAAATTCCACGCCCCCCGCATTTCCAACGTTTCTACAGTCTCAAATACCTGGGGGTCTTCATCAGCGATGGGTACGCTTTCGACTGTAACTCCCTCGGGGACTTGGACAATTTCCGGTACATCCTCTGACTCTTCGATTGTAAAAGCTAGATAGGTACTGGCAGCAACACCTGGAGCTAGTTCGTAGCCCACCGTCCGACTCAGTTCCAGTAACGATAGTCGCTCGGTTGCCGTGTTTACAAAGCCTTCATTCGCGATCCGTTCTTGGTAGAACGTCAGCACTTCCATCACTGCTGCCCAACCATCTAAGAATGCGATCGCAGGGTCATCGTTGTGGCTAGCGGTCAGTTTCCCTAGGGGTCGCGAACCATCCTTTTGATTAGGGGGGATTGTCTGAGTATGCAACTCGGATTTCATCCGTTTGAGGCTATCATCATGCCTAGCAATCCGATAAGAGAGGGCTGTCAGCCCTGGTGGATTGTAAATTGGTTCTGGTTGGTTTTCTGGTGTTGATGTCATATGCCCCCCTCTAATTCAAACTCGATCAAACCATACTCTGGAGTATAAGGATTATTATCCACTCGCACAATGGACAACGTATCAGTGGCGATTACACCTCGGTTCAGTTCATCCTGAGGTGTCCGACCCCAAACCTGAAAACGGCTAACTTCAGCCCGGTACACCCCATCAATGTCCATTGTCTTCTTAATAATGCGACTTAGGAAAACGGGTTGACCGAAGGTGAAGTTATCTGGATGAAAAAAACCGCGCCTGCCACTCTTGTAATCTTTGTTGCCAAAGGTTTCCTCAAGAGCGCGTCTGATACTGTTTTGGAAATAGCCATCTTTAAGTGTTACCTGTAACACTATATCCAACGGAACGAAGGTCGGTTCCACAATCTCTAGGTCGTGACCCATCAATCGGAATGGCATGATATAGTCGCGCAATTCCTGCTTAAAAGCATCGTCAATCGGTTTGCCCTCATAGCGATCGACCGCAATAAACATAGTGTACCAACTACCAGTCCAGCGCAGTTGGGCAGCAGCCTTTTGCACCTCCGGGTAACGTTGCATTACCTCAACATAGTCTGCTTCTGTAACGCAGTTCTGACGAATGCGGAAAGCCTGAGGGGCATTCAGCCGGGCGTCGGGGATCGGTTCGGGGTCTATACCACCTTCGGCAGCTAAGGGGTTGTAAATTTTAGCAATTTTCCCAACCAGTTCTACGTAGTAATTGCTATCGTGGGGAAGCAGATAAGCGATCGCCTCTCGACCCACATTACCAGCAGTACCGTTACCACTGCGGTAGCTCGCTTTCATTGTCGAACCGGCTAGGGGGGCTTTACCCAAATTTCCGTCTCCAAAACGCAGGTAGGCTGTGCGATCGCTCTCCATTTCCACAACAAAATCTGAAGCAAACTGATTGCTATTCAAAAGGTCGGGTTGTGGATACCAGGTTTCCCAATCACCACTGTTACTAGCAGAAGATTGTAAACACAAGACTGGTACGGCGTTTTGAGGGTTTTGCTGTAATAGTTCTGCTGCGGGCTGTTCTTTTGCCTGTTCGTGCTTGTAAACTTCGCTGTAAGTTAAATCACTTTTAGACAATTGGGGACGATAGTCCCCTGATGCCTGCACGTTAGGCATGTTATTGTCTTCCTGACTTTTGCCGTGATCGGCAAGTACAATATTACCCCGGGCTAGGCTGAGGGGATCAGTAGTTTTCGGGCAAGAAGGTTTAGCGACGCACAGAGAGAATTTGAGTGCATCGGGAAGAGCCCATTCAATCTCAGTCAATGGCACTGCTGTATTATCTGGTGGGTCCTTAAATCTACCTCCGATCACGTCTTCTACCTGAGAATTGACCATAGTCAAACGCACCACCTGACGGTGCTCCGGATCGCCGTCTTCCCCTGTCTGCGGGTTTTTCACCTCTTCGAGTAACAGCAGGTCACCTTTTTGCAAATGTTTTAAATGTCCTACTAATGTCGCTTTTGTGGTACCTTTTTTTAAGTAAAACTCAGAAGCCCCCCAAGCATAGAACTCAATTTTATTGTGTTCTGATCGCAGTTCCAGGTCGTGTAGGGTTTGAAAAACCTTAGCCCCCTTTTTCTTGAGCACTTCTTGAGCCTCACGGGAATCAGACTTTAGCACTGGCTGCAATGTTGATGCACCCGTAACGACCATGGAGTCCTTGTGGAGCATCACTGGCTCCATCCCAGACTGTAACTCTAGGTATACCCAAACCCGAGCATTACAGCCTTCATGCAATACGTAGTCTACCAGACGGCAGTGGCGACGGATAGAAATTCGTTGTCGAGCTTTACTCAGGTAGGCTTCTGTTGCCACTGCATCCTGATAATAGCTGGCGCTGTCAGCCGTATAAGCTAATATTTCTGTTAAAACTATTCCAATATCAGCTGGATTGCGCTCTCGCCATTTAGGCATTACCACCGATAGGCGATCAAGTATCAATTGGCGAAAGCTGCTATAGTCCTTTGCCAGATAGGTAATTTCGATGGATTCCTGAGTTTTCAGCTCTCCAAGTAGGGGCTGTTGCGGATCAATTTTCGTGGAGATCTGCTCGGGTTTTCGGAAGCCAAAGCTCAGCTCTTCAAAGAACGGATCTAGGTTAGGTATATTAATCAGTTTTAATTGATAGGAATTGCTCTGCTCCTCACTATCTGATGATGTCAACGGATGCTTAACTGTGAGTTGCAGCCGATTCCCCTTTATGATTACTGGTGTTTCTGGCGTGGCTGGTAGTAACTCAACGTCATTGCTAACCACACCACCTTTGGTAATCTGGATATTACCAGAAGTGACTGTTTCGGGAGCCACCTGTTTGCCTTCCAAACCTGGTGCTGCAGGAATGAAATAGACTAGCAGATTCCACTCGTCTTCAGTATCTTCTAGCCACTCAACTTGGATATAATCAAGCCCGATCTGAATCGGATGAGCGCTCACTGCCATCCGTCGCTGATGTCTGAATTCGCTATCCATTACTGTACAGTCCTTTATTCTCCCTGCTCGAATTTAGCCACTTCCCGTTGCTGATTGCGTCTAATTATATAGACCACTGTCACAGTTAACTTGGTATCTTCAGTTTCTACCTGTAGTCCTTCTACGTGGATCAGTTCCCCCAACCACTCCTGTAAAGAACTTTGTACCATCAACTCAACAGAACTAGTGAGGTCTTGGCTATTAGGAGCAAAAATCAACTGCATTAAACCCGTGCCAAAAGTAGGGCGGTTGACTCTTTCTCCCGGAGTCGTGAATAGCACTTGCTCGATCATTTGACGGATATGTTCTGGCCAGTCCGCTTCTGCTACTCGCTTATTTTCGTCAATTTCAAAAGGATAAGCAATTTCCATTTGTTAACTCAAGTTTGTCTAATTGAAAACGTCAGCCGTCAGCATTCAGCATTCAGCATTCAGCATTCAGCTGACGTAACAAAGATTAAACGAATGCTTACTTGTTTTATTTCAAAGCTGATAGCTGATAGCTGATAGCTGATAGCTGATAGCTGATAGCTGATAGCTGATAGCTGATAGCTGATAGCTGATAGCTGATAGCTGATAGCTGATAGCTGATAGCTTACTTTAAATCTTATCACTAACTACTTACATTACTTCCAGTGCCCCATTATTAATGTTTACTTTAACCTGAGATAGGTTAATCTTTGCACCGCCACTGTTCTTGACATCTATAGCAGAATTAACTGCTATTTCCGAGCCATCATTACTTATTTTTATCCCCGAGGAAGCTAGTTGCATCTCTGATTTACCGTTCTTGAGCTGAATACCGTCGTTTGTCAATTTCGCTGTAGATGATTTTTTATTTAATTCAATCCCCGATTCCTCCAGTTTACCCTCACCACCTTCCTTCTCCTTTAGTTGAATCTGCTTAGCAGTGATATCTACTCCTGTTTCCTTAGTTTTCAACTCTATCAAATCTTCTGTTAATTTTAAAAGCGTCTGCTGATCATGCTTGATTTCAATTCCTTTCTTATCTAACGTCAATTTAATTACTTTTTTGGAATTTTTATTATCTTTTTTAGGTAATTTAATCTCTAAGGTGACCCCTTCTTTTTGAGTTCGCCTACTCAAGATTAAAATTAAGTCTTCCGTCTTAAAAACTTGAATCTCAGCAGGATCCCCATTTTGTTCGTAAGCAGCCTTAACTTCCTTAGGCACCTCTTCATTGATCCAAAAGCAACCTGTCCAAATCGGGCGATCGCGATTACCTCCCTCAAATTCAACCCAGATGTTGGCACCTAATGGTGGTATTGTAAACATCCCCATATCTTTGCCCGTGTATGGCAAGCAAGGCAGAGCCCAGTTTTCGTTGTCTGCATCTAAAACCTCGGGAACAATCACTTGAAGGCGACCGAGCTTCTTGGGGTCTTGATTTTTTTTGACTTTACCCCGGTATTTACCAAAAAAATCTGTCATCAATTTTTCGCGACTGGAGAATTTATCTTTTAGAGACGATAAGGAAGCCAAGGCTCCAAGTAGATTGACAATTTAGAAAAATAACTAGCGTTTTTAAGTCTAATGAGGCACACAGGATTTTTTTCCCTGTCTCATAAAACCAGGTAATCTGTACCTCACCAAATTGAAAAATGCTATACTCCCAAGTTATCGTAGACTACCATATCCTGAGATTGGATCAGCGCTGCTTAATAAAACTGAACATAACGCCATCTATCTAAATAATATGTAAGGTGATCGGGCTAAATAGTGGCGTTGCAACTCAGGGGAGTAAGCTGGTGCCCATGAAGGTAAAATAGATTGCAGTTAATCCATAGAAAAACTCTATGAGCGCATTTCCAGGTTCCCCACGTACCCTCAAAGGGGCGATCGCCTCAATCGATCCCTTGATTCCCCTACCCAAGGTGATCGTTTTCCAATATAATCCAGAAACGATGACGCGCTCGCTGACATCCCGACTAGCTAGTAACGAAAAGCATGAGTCAACAAAAATTAGCCTACCACCAGAAGAAACAATCAGTCTGAAAATAGAACTCGATGCCACCGATCAATTGGAAAAGGCAGATGGCACCGCCGTCAATCTGGGAATACATCCCCAGTTAGCTGCATTGGAAACCCTAATATATCCGATGAGCGTGGAGGTGATCGCTAAGGAGGCTCTGTTGCTAGCAGGAACGATAGAACTACTGCCCAAAAGTCCTCCACTAACAGTGTTTATTTGGGGAGTGAAGCGGATTGTACCAGTACAGATTAAGAGTATGAGCATAGAAGAACTTGCTTATGATGTGAATCTCAATCCGATCCGCTCGGAAGTTAGCCTAGAGATGCAAGTACTCAGCTATAGCGACTTAAAATTGTCAAGCATGGGTGGTACTATGTTTATGGGTCATCAAATCGCGAAGGAACTGATGGCAGCAGTGAACATGGTTAACAGCATCAGTGGATTAGGATAAACTTTGAGACACGACATTGAGGCGGTAGCCAGAAACACTTATGTTTGACGAAACAAGCCGTTACTACTATTTAGAAACCGAAAAATTCACCAACCCAGACGGTAGAATAATAGCCTACAAGCGCAGGCGGTTTCTGCCCCAGAGTGAAAAGCTGCAGTTGCAGGTAGAATTGACAGTAAATGAAGGCGATCGCCTTGATCGGATTGCCAATACGTACATCGGCTCTCCAGAAATGTTTTGGCAAGTATGCGATGCCAACAATACCATGAATCCCTTCGAGCTGCTAGAACCCCCGGGTAAACAGATACGGATCCCGCAGCCCTATATTATTGAACCCATTTAACAATTTAGCCCCAAATAGAAAAATAAATGGTCTTCCTGGGTGTACAATTAACGATTTTAATAGGACCGACAGTGCCTAAACCAGCATCTCGCTTGCTCCTTGAATCCCTGACTAGTGTTGAAGTAACTAATAGCGATACTGGGCGATCAGGTTTTCAGATAGTCTTTTCGGTCAGTCCCAGCGGGAAGTCAGATTTAGATTATCCCCTACTAAAGCAGGTAAAGCAGTTTAACAGAGTTGTCCTGGTGGTGACCTTCAATGGCAAACCTCACGTTCTCAGCGATGGTATAATTACCAACCAGCAACTACAACCAAGTACTCAACCGGGTGTCCCGTCAACGATAACCGTGACTGGGGAAGATGTCAGTGTGATGATGGATATGGAAGAAAAAATAGAAAAGCATCCATCCCAGAATCAAACGGCGATCACCACTAAAATTATTGGCAAGTACGCCAAATACGGTATTATTCCCAAAGTAAAGCCCCCTTCAGGGGATAAACCCCCCTTGCCTACGGAATATATTCCGATCCAGTACGGTACAGATCTCCAATACATTTTGGAGATGGCGGAGCACAATGGCTATGTATTTTTTATTTCTCCCGGACCAGTGCCACTGACTAATACCGCCTATTGGGGACCGCCTCCGAAGTTGGGTGTCCCCCAGTCAGCAATATCTGTGAATATGGGGTGGCATAGCAATGTGGACTCGATTAATTTTCAGTATGATGGACTGGCGGCTAGCCAGGCATCTGGAGAATTGCTGGACTGTAAGAAAAATAAGCCCAAGGAGGTAAAATCTGCCAAGAGCAAGAGTCCGTCCCTGGCTAGCTCTTCAGCCTTGAAGCAGCCCGTAGTGCGCAAGCGCTTGCTGCCACCTCAGGGATTAAATCAGTCCCAGGCTAAGGCTGGGGTCCAGTCGATCACTGATACTTCTCTAGGCAAGGTACTTACCGTTGAGGGTGTACTGGATGCCCAGAAGTATGGTAGTCTACTGAGGGCAAGGGGTTTAGTTGGTTTGCGAGGGGCTGGCAAAAGTTACGACGGACTTTATTATGTCAAAAGTGTGACTCATACTTTAGAAGTGGGAAAGTATAAACAAAGTTTTGTTTTGACCCGTGAAGGTTTGGGGACAACTGTTCCGGTTGTAAAAGTATGAATAATTTCTTTGGTAAATATCGCGGTACAGTAACGAATACGAAGGATCTAAACAAGCGCGGTCGCATTGAGGTGAGCGTACCGTCAGTTTTGGGAGATCAGTGCTTGTGGGCTGAACCTTGTGTTCCTTATGCAGGCAAAGATATTGGCATGTTTGCTATTCCGCCGAAAGGCTCGGAGGTTTGGGTAGAATTTGAGGGTGGAAATAGAGAGCGCCCAATTTGGACGGGCTGTTTGTGGTGCCCGAATGAACTGCCTAAAAAGGCAGCTGAGGCGACTACGGCGGGGGAGCCTGAGAAGTTTCAGATGTTTAAGACTCAAGGGGTTACGATATCCGTTAGCAGTCTGAGTAAAGGCAAAAAATATTTGTTACTAGAGGTGGCTAAACCAGTGGTGGATAAGCCCCTGAAGGTGCTATTTGATGAAAATGGAATAGAAATCAACAATAATAATAAGACGACCGCTAAATTGACCGAAAAGGCGATCGAGTTGAAGAATGGAAAGGACTCTCTGGTTACAATAACCGAGGAGAGTATTAAGCTGGCGGAAAAGCAGGTAGAGGTGGAGCTGAATAAAGATAAGATTAGATTAAAGAAGAGTAAGTCAATTGCGGAGTTAACAGAAAGTGCGTTCAACCTAGAGAAGGATAAATCGAAAGTACAGCTATCAGACTCAGGGGTAAAAATGAGTAAGACCACATCGGCAGTGGTGGAAATAACATCTTCAGCAATTAACTTGAAGAAGGGTTCGGCTAGTGTGGAGTTGTCGGGTAATAAAGTGAATCTGAACAAGGGGAGTCATCAGACAATGTGAGCGGAGTTCAAAATTCAAAATTCAAAATTCAAAATGCTTAGATAGTATTGATTCAATCGCTTTCAAATTGGTGGGAAATTTCCGCCTCGCTGCACTAGTTTCCCTGGAGCTAAACCTTGAAGAAATAATTTTGTAGTGCTTAATGGCTGATTTTATTCTGGTTACAGGGGATAAAGCCATGTTTAACCCTACCTTTGGGGCCGCAACTGTGGTGCCTCAACCGGGTACGCTGGCGGGTTCTGGCAAGGACACAATTAATGGCAAGCCTGTGTGTGTGGATGGGGATGAGAAAAAAGTGATAGTACCGGGCTGTATGTATATGACCCCACAATACAGTATACCAGGTGTAGGTACTCTCTCGATTCAATCCCTGGGGGGCAATCAAAAAGCTAAAAAAAATAAGTCTGGTGGTAAACCTGTGTTGCTCAAAGGCAGCACGTTCACTGCCAAATTTCAAGTAATGACCCCAGCCCAGCAACCACCACCAGGCCCGGGACCACCAATTCCCGACGCTACTCCTCAATACTCGGGTACTGGCATGTTTATTACTACTAATTTCAAAGTTAAAGGTGCTTAATAACCGGCGTTGCTGATTCTGGGTATGGTTTCGCCTGCCTCGCTTGGGGGACCAACGGGGGCTTTAATAAAACCAGATTATCGCGCATTCATTCCTTAATTCAGCAACGCCTTCCCCAGAGCATCAAGCTTTTTTCCAACAGTTAATGGCACGGCAGCAACAACACGGGAATGGTTAATGAAATAAATCATTATCTATAATATATGTAGTCATACCAGCACACCAACCATGGCTACCAGACATATACGCTTTGATTGGGCAATCTTAAGACTACTGCGCAATAAAGCCAATTATGTAGTCTTGGAAGGGTTTTTAAGCGAGTTATTACATACACAGATCAAAATCCAAACCCTTCTCGAAAAGGTCGGCAATCAACAGACAGAGGAAGATAAAAGCAACCGTGTTGATATTCTGGCGGAAACCGAAAACTCCGAGTTAGTCCTCATCGAAGTGCAAAACAACTCCCAACTCGATTATTTTCATCGGATGCTCTACGGTGTTTCCCAGCTAGTCACGGAATATCTTGAACAAGGGGAAGAGTACGGCAAAATTCGGAAAATCTACTCAGTGAATATCGTCTACTTTAACCTCGGTAAGGGAGATGACTATATTTATCGTCTGCGCTCCGAGTTCATGGGAGTGAATCAAGGAGATATCCTGGAACCTACCCTAGCTCAAGAAAGAAAATATACGATTGAAAAAGTAGCAGATATCTTTCCAGAATACTACCTGCTGAAAGTAAAGAACTTTAAGGGGATAGCGAAAAACAGCCTAGACGAATGGATCTATTTTCTCAAAAACAGCGAGATCAAGGAGGAATTTGGAGCATTAGGAATGGTGGAAGCTAAGGAAACCCTAAGAGTCAATAATCTCTCAGACGAAGAAAGAGCGGCATACAAGCGTTATATGGACAACAAAAGTTACGAAGCCAGTATCTTAAGTACCCAAGAGTTTGAGGCGCAATGGCAAATCGAACAGATTGAACAGGCAAAAATTCGAGGTAGACTAGAAGGTAGGGAAGAAGGAAGACTAGAAGGTAGGGAAGAAGGTAGGGAAGAAGGTAGGGAAGAGGGAAGACTAGAAGGTAGGGAAGAAGGGAAAAGAAGCTTACTATTAGGACAGCTGGAGCGCCGTTTCCCAGAAATAGCCTCACAACTGAGTGCAGCTATCGTTGGGTTGAATTCCCAGGATTTAGATAATTTAGCAGATGCCATGTGGGATTTTCAGACTAGCGCTGATTTGCTTGACTGGCTACAGGAACACTCAATTCAAAATTCAAAATTCAAAATTCAGAATTTAAAATTCAAAATTCAAAATTCAAAATGAGTGAAGTAAGCCCAATTACGCACCGGACATTTGATTTTGCGGTACGGATTGTTAATCTTTGCAAGGCAATGGAAGAAAAGCTAGGGGTAGCTCGAACGCTTTCTAAACAACTCATTCGTTCGGGTACGTCTATTGGGGCTAATGGGTCGGAGTCCCAAGCTGCCCAGAGCACGGCGGATTTTGTTCATAAGTTGGAAATTGCACTCAAGGAAGCGAGAGAAACGCGATATTGGTTGCGTTTATTAATAGCTGTTGAATTATTTCCAGAAAGTCGTTTGCGTCCTCTTTTGAATGAATCAGAATAAATCATTAAAATTATAGCATCGATTGTCGTTAAAACCAAACGCAATCGAGCCAATTCAAAATTATGAATTCATAGTTCAAAATTGCTTCGGTTTTTGAATTCTGAATTTTGAATTTTGAATTGTATTTGAATTTTGAATTCTGAATTTTGAATTTTGAATTTTGAATTGATTTGGATGCGGGAGTTGGTAAGACGGCTTTACGAGCAAGGGGCGTCGAGTGGGCGCATTCTGTCTTATCTCCTCCTTTTGTTGGGTGCGAGGCGGGATTGATGGCAGGTTGGGTGATTTCGTAGGTTGGGTTGACCATCGGGAAACCCAACAATTGTTTTCAATGCTGAACAATGCTTGTTGTCGGTGTTGAATATGCTTTTGTTGGGTTTCGTTCCTGATGCTGTTGGTGACAGTAATCTCGGAAGAATAAGAGCGTGCTACAAGAGGTGAGAAATCTTTCCTTGGGCGATTAGTAATACTCAATTGCCTGATGCTTGGTAGCACATTCGCCAACAGTATCCGTTCGGAAACCGGAAACCCCACCTACGAGAGCGATCAGCGAGTTAGTACTTAATCAAGTCTGGCGCGGTACTGCTAAAGTGATCCTTCCCGTCATGATAAATGTTTAGCGCATCTCCTTCTCCATCATATGCTTCATTTGCTACTCCCTTGTCCCGTCGCACTTCCTCCGGATAAATTATATTTATCGGATTGCGGATTCTTAGTACGCGCCTGATTGTTTCGATTATTTCTGGGGTCGAGGCTAACATCTGTCCTATGGTGTCCGTCTCATTCCGTATTGTTACTAGCTCGGCTTCATTTGCCACTTTGCCCCTTGCTGCTAAGGATATTGCATTGATTAAACAATTGTTCATTTTCAACTCGGCCTGGGCCCGGATCTCCGCACTATATATTCTCCATAACTCTTCCTTGATCTTCTTGGGTTCCCCTCTTCCCTTCTCCTTCGATGGGGTCCAATAGGGCTCGGGTGAAGGTTTTGTATTGAATAACTCTTTGAAATCCTTTACTTTATATGGCTCTAACTTCTCCAACAATTCAAGATAGCCTGTCAAACTTGTCTTCGCATCACATGACATCGCTCCAGCTGTGTCTATCACCTTTTCATCTGACGGCTCGATCTCGCCTTTCAAACTTTTGCGTAAATCATCTAAAAACCTGGCTTTATCCTCATCCTTTTGATACGTTCTATTTAGAGCTACGGCGTGGTCCGACCAATTGAATATTTTTCCCTCTCTTTCATAATGGCTTCCTTTTTTTCTTAATCCCCTGTAGACAATATCATTACCTTGCGGGGCATCATATAAACCCATGGTGTCATGATTTTCGATTGCGAATTGCGCGCCAGTTTTTGGTCCATTTTCGGCATAATTATGCCCATAACTACGTATAAGCCTTGCTGCTTCTGGGAAATTATCCACCACGGGGATCTCGATATGTCCTTTTTCCTTTCCACCTCCGGCATTTCCTATCTTAATCCGCTTTCGGCTTGATTCTGCCAATTCACTTTCGTACTCCCAGTCACTAACTTCTATTGAATCTGACCTGACTATTCTCTTTTTGCCTTCTTTTTTCATTCCTCCTTGTTTTTTCAAATCGGATGGCCGGTCAATATTCAACGGTTGTTTTGATTTTTTTCCCGGCATGTTCCAGGCATTCATAAGGTTTTTTCTATGTCTTTCCTCGTTACTAGGATTGTCCACATAAGCTTTTACTGACTCATAATCAGATGCACATTCAATGGCATTTTCCTTAATATATTTTTCTGCGTGCTTCTTTAACAGCTGAACGACAGGTCTTGTTCCTAGATCTGAAATATTGGTTATGCTACCTTCTTGTACTCGATATTCAATACAAGAAATACCTTGGTTTTTCGTTTTTTTGTACTGTCTTGAAGTCGGTTTTTTTTCAGTACAGGCTTTTTCCTTTGATCTTTCCGAAGAGGCTTTGCCCTCCGTTATAAAGGCTGGTGGGGCGACTGAATTCACTCTCATCTGTACTGCCCTCTGCCCCATCACATCCGCCTCACCCTCCAAACCCCGATCGCCATTCACCCCAACCCCATTCACCTCCATCGTCGGTCTCACCCTTCCCTGCATTTGCTGCACCACATGCCACGCCTCATGGGGCAGATGCCGCTTCTGTCCCGGTGCAACCTCAATCTCCTGACCTTGGGTATAAGCATGGGCATTGAGTTGGGCGGGTTTGGGGGAGTTGTAGTTCACGCGCACCCCAGAGAGGTCAAAGCCTGACAGACTTTCTATTCCTTCCTTTAGGCGATCGGGCAACCCGGTCTTGTTTTCCGCTTTCTTTTCTTGCTCCTGGCGCTGGATTGGGGTTTCGCGTCCGCTCATTCCTCCTGTTCGTTGGGCTACGGGCATTCCCTTTGTCCGGAGCTGTTGCACCTGCCCATATCTTCCCCTCGTCGGCGGATTCACTACCTTTTCCTCTCCTACTGCTTGTGTTGGGAGTTTTCCTTGCATCCTCTGTGATTCGGTTTCCTCTTCTCGTCTATTGGGCTGATTGGCTTTAGCGTGCAATGGGGAAGGTTTAGCCGAGTTATTGCTGACGGGTATCTGCAACAAGTCCAGTTTAATGCCTGAGTTTACGCTATCAGGGGATTCTGTTTGGGGTGTCACAGTTTTAGCGGGTAGCTCACGCACCGCACTTCGTTGGAGTATCCAGTTATCGGAATCCTTCTGGGGGGACTCGCTGCTTCTGCGAACATCATATTGACGAGTCATTTTTTATGTTATTCTCTTATGATTATATTTTTAGAGTACTAGGAATTACAGAACTGGAACAAGTAATGGTGGGCCTAGACTATGGCGAAGGTATATAGAGGTTTGAAACCTAATGAGGTACACATAATTTTTTGCTAGCATGCCTATTGCTAGCATGCCTATTGCTAGCATGTCTATTCTCTGTAAAGCAAGTAAGTTCTAAACATAAAGAAATGTAAACGAATAGCCTCTTAGAGATCTATTACTAGATGTTTCATAGATTAACGTAATTTTGAGTTGATTGAGTTGAATGATGAAGACTTGTAAACAACCAGTATATGTGAGTGCGTTTGCAATCCTACTTTTACTGACTAACCTATCCTGTTCATCCCCCGACCGACCGGAGCCCCCAATGAAAACCAAGGATCGTGCAACGGTAGTCGTGAAAACCATTCAGGATGCAAACACTGACATTTCCAAGCAAGATCGAGAAACTAAATATTGCAAAATGGCTTGTTCTGAATTTGTCTTCTACCGTGGCACTAACCAACTATTTTGGAAAGATTTTGCTGGCGATAGCCGCCTCAAGGATTTTGGAAATGCCAAAACCAAGATTTGGTTATCGGGAGATATGCATGCCGAGAACTTTGGAGCCTATGATAACAATCGAGGGGAAATCGTTTACGCACTTGATGACTTTGATGATGGAATTATCGCCGATTACCAATATGATGTCTGGCGCATGGCAGCTAGTTTAGCATTGGTCGGTCGTCAGAATGGTTTGTCTGCTGAGGAACAAAACAAGGGGATTGATGCCTTCAGTGAGTCCTATCTTGATACTATGGCCTCCTATCGCGGTAATGATCGTGAACTGGAGACTTACTTCACTAAAGACAATACTTATGGGAAGTTGGATGACTTCCTAGAAGAAGTCGAAGCCAGCGAAAGCCGCCAAAAAATGTTGAAAAAATGGACAGAACTGGACGGAAATCAGCGTCGCTTCAATCTATCCAAGGTTAAGTTAGGCAAACCTACTGCTTCCGAGCGACAGGATATTCAGAATGCGATCCCAGATTATCAGAAAACGTTGACAAAAAAGTTTAAATATGATATAGACTACTTCCGAGTCAAAGATATTGCGCAACGTTTACTGGCTGGCACTGGTTCCTTAGGAATACCCCGGTATTATCTCCTGATTGAAGGGGAGACCTCTTCCCAGAAGGATGACCGGATCTTGGACATTAAATTCCAATCTTCCCCTACTGCCTATGATTACCTAAGTCAGGAGGAACGGGAAAAGTATGATAAAAATTTTAACAATGAGGGTCAACGTCATGCTTTAGCCTATCGAGCCTTAACCAAGTACACCGATAATCACCTGGGCTGGATGAAACTTGGGGATGGGTATTACTCAGTGCGAGAGCGATCGCCATTTAAGGAAACCTTTGATACCACTGAGCTAACTAAAGAGAAACGCTTTGTTAAGCTAGCTGAACAATGGGGTCAAGTGTTGGCAACAGCTCACGCACGAGCTGACAAAGATTTTGATGCCACCTTAGTGCCTTATTCCATAGACAAACAGGTGGATGAGTTGACTGACGGTCGCCACAAGGAGTTTCGGCAATTGGTAAGGGAAGTGGCTTTAACTTATGCTGATCAAGTTGAGAAGGACTATGGTTACTTTATCGAAAAGCTGAAACCCAATAGCTGCTCTAGCGACAATTGTGACTAATCGTTTTACTTGAATTGGCTTTGGTAGAATGTAATCCGTTGATATGGCAAAGGGGAAAGGTTCAATAACAGGATAAGCGGCAAAGGGAGGATTGCGAGCTAGTCCCTATAATCTATAACCTCTAACCTCTAACCTAGAAACAAAACAGCTACATACCTTAGATTGAATCAGATGAATGGTAAGAAAGACGGTTTTTTAAGCGGGCTTCAAATTTTGGTGTTTTTTATCTTAGCCCTTGCCTTGCTGGGATACGACATCCAATTCAGCTTACTATTTGGTGGCATCGGCGCTTTAGCCGGTGGTTTGATAGTTGACTGGTGGCACCACCCAGACAAACCCAGGGACTCACAACCTCAGCAAGCAGAGTATCCCGAGGAAGGTACTTCTGACTTAACTGGCATCCGTTTAGCTGTACAGGAACGAAAAGTTAGAGAAAAGAGGCGCTCACAAGGGTTACTCAATCCTATTAGTAGATTTTTTAGACGTTAAGCAAGAGGAATTAGTTATTGCTATTGGTCAAAGGTAAATACCGAGATATTTAAGATACATTAGTGGCAACTGCTACACCACTCTATGGAATAGATGTGGTTTTATCGTCAATAAAATCTAACATGTTTCTATTTCTCTCAAAGCTATTGCCACTCTTTCTGTACCCCTTGGGCCTGGCTTGTGTGCTACTGGTAGTAGCTTTGGTAATGTCGTGGCGCACCCCTCGCTGGGTACCGATACCCGTGGCTTTGGCATTAATTGTGTTGTTGGTCTCAAGTAATACTTGGGTGACTAACAGCTTAATACGCTCTCTGGAGTGGCAATATCTTCCTACTTCAGAATTACCTGAGGCTGATGTGATCGTAATCTTGGGGGGAGCGACCAAACCGCCTTTTCCACCACGTCCTACTCCAGAAGTAGATGAAGCAGGCGATCGCGTTCTCTATGGTGCTCAGCTATACCGTGAAGGGAAAGCTCCCTGGGTGATTCCTGCTGGTGGTCGGATTGTTTGGGGTTCCAGTAGTAATAACTCTAGCCAACGACTTTCTTCCCAAAGTGCTCAATCCTCACAACGGTTGGCCCCTGAATCAGAAGACATGGCACAGATTCTAGAAGACCTGGGTGTTCCGAGAGCCGCTATCATCCAAGAGTCTAGGTCTTTAAACACTCACCAAAATGCGGTCAATGTGCGGAAAATTTTGGATCAGCGGGATTTGCGCAAGGTATTATTGGTAACTTCGGCCATCCATATGCCTCGTTCTGTCCTAGTGTTCCGGCGTCAGGGTATTGATGTGATCCCAGCACCGACAGATTTTCTAGTGTCCCAACATGAACTAGATGAACCTAGCAGCAGTACTCAAGCTGCTTTGCTACATTCTCTTCCAAATGCTGATCAATTGTCTAGGATTACCCGTGCTATCAAGGAATACATTGGTATAGTCGCTTATCGCATTCGTGGTTGGGTGTAACAAGATTATTATTGTTGCTGAAATATTATCCTTGATAATAGCTTTTATCATAGCTATGAGGTACACAGGATTTTTTCCCTCTTTCCTCTTCCCTTTTCCCTAATTTCCACTCCCTGTTCCCTGTTCCCTGTTCCCTGTTCCCTGTTCCCTGTTCCCTGTTCCCTGTTCCCTGCTCCCTAAAACCCATGAATTTGTACCTCATGAGTTTGAAAATAGCTATATTTTCCTAGTTACTATGCCAGAAGAATTCCAACGGATTGTCCCAGCACCACCACCAGCCGCCGATATGTTTGCCACTTACCAGCTAGCTTATGAGTTTAGCGAGGAAGTACAGCATCGGCAAGAATTTGAGGACTATTGCCAGTGGTATTATTCGACAGCACAAAGCCATCGAGAGGAATTAGAAAAAATGCGCGGTGACATCAACCTTTTTGGTTGGTTCAGTCGCCGCAAGTCGTAGATTAGAATAAACGGATAGCTTATTATCTTAAAAGATGGTATAAAAAATTAAAGTCAACACGGATAGTAATAGATATAAATATATACAGTAATCATCTAAGTTTGTGCTATCCGTGCCGACCTGTTTAAAAATCCCTGTGATGGTGATTATGATTGCTATAGCTAATAATCTAGCCGCCTAGGGGATAATTTCTAGTTCATCTTCACGGAAGTGAACTTTTTTAAATTTTTTGTCAAACTTGACTTGTATTGGTAAATTGGCGCTGACGGGCCTACCTTGCCACTCAGTGATTATTCCAGTGACTTCCCCTTCGAGACCTTTAATATCAAAAGGTTTATTCTTGTGTTCGGGATGGGTATATACCACAACTGATTCTTTGACTCGGACGCGATCGCCAACTTTCATATGATAAGTAACTCTAACTATTCTACGGACATCCCTTACCTAAGCTAGGGTTGGCTCAGGCAACCTTATTATTGTCTCACAGAGTGGGTTGTTTAAATTGAGCACAGTTGTGAGCATAAACAAAATTTAGGTTTAATGGCATTAGTTCCCTGGTCTGATGCCGATGATTCTTGGTTAAAATTATAAGAATAGATTATAATGTAAATTTTTTTCACCCTTAGTTTAACCCTTAGTTATCTGGGAGCTCCTGCTCGGTAGGTGAAGACTCTGGTAGATTGGGATCCGGTGCTGGTAAAAAGCGATCGCGCATTTTCTGGAAGCCCTCAGGAGCGAGTACCCATTGGGTAGTCAGTAAAATAGCTCCAGCACCAACTAGTATACCGACTACCCCCAGCAGCCCAAACACGGCTCTAATCCCATCCCGGTATGAGCGGGTGGTTTCGGGTTTCTTGTCATTGCTTGTGGTTATTTCCCCTGGTAGTGATGGAGTCAGAGCGGTTTGCTGCCCCAGATTAACCACCTGTAGTTCTTTTGAGCTAGACATGTCTCCCAAATTTAGCACTGTCGGATATTGGGGAGAGACAGCACAGTATGTTAGCACCACCGAAATGTCATCTTGACCATTATGTTTAAACCCTAGCTCAATTAAAGACTCAGCTGCCGATTCGACGGAAATTCGGTGGCTATTGACTTTTTGCGGTAAATCTCGACCAAATTTTTCAATCAAGTTGTTGTTGCTCAAGCCATCGGAACACAGCAGCAGCAAACCATCTTCTTCCACAATAAAGCGTCGCACAGTGGGACGAAGTAATTCAGCCTCCTTTGTCCCTAAGGCTTGAGTGAGTGCTTGTGCATCAGATCGCTGCAACGCTTGTCGATAAAGACTACGCCCAAGCTTGACCTCCCGAGTAGCCACATCATCATCCACAGTTAGCTGCTGGCAATAGTCGGGAGTAAGCCAGTAAGCACGACTATCTCCTACACTAGCGATATAGATTTCGTGACCATTGGTTTTCCCTTCTGGTGTATTCACCATTTGGGGAAGTTGTAGCGCTAGAGTTAAGGTAGTAGCCATGCGACGCCGGGATTCTCGTTCTTGTTGATCGTTGCGAGAAGAAATCATGTTATTAGCAACCCGGATAATTGCTGATAGATTCTCGGTTACGAGTTCTGGTGTCATCAGCTCCGGATCTTCGTTCAACTCAGCCAGTAATGCCCGAACCTGTAATTTAATGGACTGTAGTGCTAACTGGCTAGCAATTTCCCCCCCTTCGTGACCACCAATACCATCACAAATAATCGACAGGTGGGGAATCAAGGGGTCTTGGGTTTGCTCTGGGTCCTTAATCAAGTCAGCCTTAGTAGGATAGCAACTGTCTTCGTTGTGGCTGTGACTTGAACCAGTTGCGGTGATACCAGCAATTTTTAACCGTAACGGCTGCTGAGCAGCTTGCTCAAGTAATAGGTGGTTAAGTTGGGATGCGATCGCACTTAAGGATGGGTGTTCAGTTTGCAGGTGTTGGGCAATAGCTTGTAGCTGATCCGCCACAGACACTGATGCTTTGCGACACCAAGCTTCCCAGCATTCTCCTAGCTGTTTAAGACTAGCATCCACAGAGGGTTCACTCACAGAATTCGGTTCGGTAGGGGAGTCTGGGGAAACCAATGTATCAAATCCCCTATCTTCTAGACCATTAGACGGTACAACTGGTGATAAACTCGTATCAGCCATGGTATCCCGATATAATTCCCTTAGTCGCAGCCGCCACCCTTCAACTCGCAAATTAGTTGGCACTAACAGGCTAGAAGCCACACCCAATTCTGATAAGGGTATCCATAATTCCCAAATTTGCCACAGCCAATAGACTTGACGCACTGCGGTAGCAGAAGTCCAAATCGACTCCATTGAGGGATATAAGTTGCCATTGGCATCAATCGGGGCATTTTCTAGCAAAATGACCACATCTTGACCGGGTGTAGACAGGAAATTCCGTTGCTGTGGCAACTGGCATATCCCATAAACCTCTGGCACATGGAGGCAGTGGGGATACAACCGTAGGTAAGGAAGAATATGGCCGTTGAGTTGTTCAGGAAAATCCGGTGGCAGTTCTGGTTGCATATCCTGCCAAATTTGCGGGGCAACTACCTGGTAGCGGTCTGCCACTTGTTCTCCAACTGGTAGCTCTACGGCAGCAGAACCCACTGCCCAAAGATAACGATCCACGGCTAACACCTATGAAGTTAATTTACGGCTATACGGTCAAATTCTAGACGGCTGAGATATAGCGCTACGCTTAGCGTCAGAAGTCAGAAGTCAGAAGTCAGAAGTAAGCTATGACTAAGTTTCGGAGTTTAGAAATGCCAAACACCTTAATGGGTAGTGCTATAAATTAGCTAAGGTCCGCGCTTATGCCCCACGTCCCCACTTGCATGTCGGCGTGGGATGAATGGCAGACAAGAACTTTGATACTTTGTGATCATCTATAATGAACATAGTAGGGTAATCAAATTAAGAGCTAACCGCCACCTACTACCTAAAAATAGAACTTTTTTGTTTGTATTGTTCCGGCGCGGAGGGGCATCTCGTGTCGTCAATAAAGCTTGCCGAGTATCCGTTCCCGTTGGGTGGAGTTGGCAAGAAGCCTACACTGACTCTGCTCTTACAGAGCCGCTGTGCGAACGAGTTCAGTGTAGGAGTATGTCACAAGAGGGCTTGTTTGAGCTTTTAAACATTTTCTCTCAAAGTTGTCTAGTAAATTAAAGAAAATTCAAATAACTCAGCAACCTATATCTTTGTCTGACGTCAGACAAAATAAAGTAGAGTTACCTGCAACTACTCACCCCATACCCCGTATATTATGATGAGCCGATGGTAAGTTCCTCGATGCTTTGGCTAATTGCCGGGTCAATGCTGTGCTTAGTCGAGCTGTTTGTGCCAACAGCGTTTGTTGCTTTCATGATGGGCATCAGTGCTTTGGTGGTAGGATTTGTGATCTCGATTTTGCCCATATCTTATACCCTACAAGTGGGGTTATGGTTGCTGCTTTCCACTGCCTCAGTCTTTTTATCCCGTCGCCTTATGCCCCCTGCTAGAGTGGGAAAAAATTTGGATGCGATGGAAGCTCAAACCTTGACAGAAATTCTGCCAGGGCAAACTGGGCGGGTACTCTATGAAGGGAACTCATGGCGTGCCCGTTGTGAAGACTATGCAGATGCGATCGCACCCAACCAAAAAGTCTACGTAGTGCGCAGGGAAGGCACTACCCTGATTGTTGTGCCTCATCACCTATTGCATGACTGAAGCTCTTGCATAAAATCCGGTAATTTTCGGCAATAACTGAAATTATCTCCTTTCGGCATTTGCCGACGCTGTGCGAACGGGAAGATGCTTGATGCAGGTCCAGGATTAGACCTACGTTAGAGGGGTCATGACACCTACGGGTGAGCGCCAGCTTGTAGCTCTGTCGTCTGATTTTAAGGAACGGAACGAATGGATTTTGTAGGACCGCGTGAATTAGATGTAAAAAGCCCCTTTAACATGACCGAGGCAAACAAAACCCCTTTTTCGGGAGATTGCTTAAATGCAAAATCGAGTTTTTGTGATTGATGTCAACAAGCAACCGCTCAATCCGATTCACCCTGGCAGAGCGAGAAAGCTCTTAAAGCAAGGGAAGGCGGCAGTTTTTAGAACTTACCCGTTTACGATCATTCTCAAAAAAACTGTTCGAGATCCTGTCAATGAACCTCATCGGATTAAATTAGACCCGGGGGCTAAGGTTACTGGCATGGCATTGGTTAATCAGAGAACTGATGCAGTTGTCTGGGCAGCAGAATTAACTCACCGTGGCGACATGATACGGCAAAAGTTAGCTGACCGCCGTCGGGTTCGCCGCAATCGTCGCCATCGT
Source organism: Moorena sp. SIOASIH (assembly GCF_010671925.1). Classification (GTDB taxonomy): domain Bacteria; phylum Cyanobacteriota; class Cyanobacteriia; order Cyanobacteriales; family Coleofasciculaceae; genus Moorena. The sequence goes on from NZ_JAAHIH010000006.1 coordinate 164,002, forward strand.
AAAACTCGTTACCGCCCAGCCAGATTTGATCACAGAAAACGCCCTGATGGATGGCTAGCTCCGAGCCTACAACATCGAGTAGAAACTACTATGACTTGGGTCGAGCGCCTGGGTAAATGTTGTTCGATCACGGATCTATCAATGGAATTGGTACGATTTGACACCCAAAAGCTACAAAACCCTGAGATATCAGGGGTACAGTACCAGCAGGGAGTCTTGTTTGGATACGAATTGAGGGAATATCTGTTGACGAAATGGCGACACGAGTGTGCCTACTGCGGTGCCCAAAAAGTCCCGTTAGAAATCGAACACATTCATCCGAAGAGTAAGGGAGGTTCCGATCGAGTTAGCAATCTGGCTATCGCTTGCCATCAATGCAACCAGAAAAAAGGAAACAAGCCTGTAGAGCAATTCCTAAAAAAGAAGCCCGAAGTGTTGAAGCGGTTGCTAGCCCAAGCTAATGCCCCCCTAAAAGATGCAGCGGCAGTCAACTCTACCCGATGGGCATTGTTTAACCGCCTTCAGGAAACTGGATTAGCCATTGAAATTGGCACGGGAGGTTTGACAAAATACAACCGGACTCTTCAAGGACTACCCAAAACTCATTGGTTAGATGCAGCTTGTGTGGGAAAAAGTACACCCATGTTAAACATCGCCACTTCCCAGCCACTACTAATTACTTGCACTGGGCGTGGTGGTCGTCAGAAAGCTGCTATCAACAAATACGGATATCCAATCCGTCACAATCCATTAAAGCCAATCAAGGGATGGCAAACTGGGGATATTGCCAAGCATAGAGTGCATGGAATCGGTAGAATTACCCCCAGAAGTCGCGGTAGTTTTGTGTTGAGCAAACCTGACAAAACCAAGAAGTCAGTCAAGCCAATAGACCTAAAACCTGTCTTCAGAAGAGATGGCTATTCGTATAAATGGGCTTGATTTCCCGCAAATTACCAGTTTTTTGGTATTCTGATCGACCAAGGGTGCTCTGCCAGGTTCAGGGGATAGTGATGGGTTAATGGGGTGATGGAGTAATAGAGTCAATGCTAGATCTATTAGTCCCCCTAGTTACTAGTTTTTGGTAATCTTCCTTCTAACCCAGTCCAATGTTTTTTGTCAAAAAACAGTTTAAAAGTCAGGTTGGACAAAGGGGAATAGAGTCAGCTTCAACTAAATCAGTCTAAATAAGTTTTCTGTCCTCCCCCACTCATCCGGTCCCCCTCTAACAAATTTGTACAACACTACCCGAAAGGGAGGAAAGAGCGTGTCACAGTGGTTTTTGCTTGTCTTTTTAGCTTTGGGCGGTTCAGGTCTTCTCGGTTCCGTCAAGATTATTAATCAAGGAAACCAAGCCTTAGTGGAACGGTTGGGAAAATATAGTGGCAAAAAACTTGAACCTGGGCTCAACTTTGTTATTCCTGTGATTGAGCGGGTGGTTTTCCAGCAAACCATTCGGGAAAAAGTCCTTGATGTGCCACCTCAGCCTTGTATCACCTCCGACAATGTTTCCATTACCGTTGACGCTGTGGTTTACTGGCGGATCATGGATATGGAGAAAGCTTACTATAAGGTCGAAGACCTGCGCTCCGCCATGCAGAACTTGGTGCTAACCCAGATTCGAGCCGAAATGGGTAAACTGGAACTGGATCAAACCTTTACCGCTCGCTCTCAAATCAATGAAACCCTACTGCGGGAATTAGACATTTCCACTGATCCTTGGGGGGTTAAAGTCACCCGGGTTGAACTGCGGGATATTGTACCGTCTCAGGCAGTGCAGGACTCAATGGAGTTACAAATGTCCGCAGAACGCCGTAAGCGGGCGGCAATTTTGACCTCTGAAGGGGAACGAGAATCTGCGGTTAACACTGCCAGAGGTAAAGCCGAGGCACTAGAGTTAGATGCTGCAGCCCGTAAAAAAGCTGCGATTATGGATGCTGAAGCCCAACAACAGGCAATAGTTCTCAAAGCTCAGGCAGAACGACAGCAGCAGGTTCTAAAGGCACAAGCCACTGCTGAGGCTCTGAAAATTGTGGCTAAGACTCTTAATAATGACCCGAATGCTCGTGATGCCCTCCAGTTTTTACTGGCTCAGAATTATATCGATATGGGTATGCAAGTTGGCAGTAGCGACAGTAGTAAAGTTATGTTCATGGATCCTCGCAGCATTCCAGCAACCATTGAAGGGATGCGTTCGATTGTTGGTGATGGAGACAAGGTTAATCCCAATTCCCTAGGTATTGAGATGAATCAAAGGTAAAGTTCAGCGTCAATTAGCCATACCTAGACGGGTATCCCCGTTTAGGTGGGGCTTGTGTCTAAACATAAAAAGTCTGCCAATTAAGCAAATCTATAGCTGTTAATACAGCCAAGGGATATAGGAGTCTATTGACAGCGGTTAAAGCCAACGCAGTTTTAACCCGTTGGCCATGGGATAACCACAGAATTCCTAAATCCCTTGAGAAAGTTGCTTAGAACAGAACATCTCACGAGATTCTTGCTTAACATTACCATTCATCACAGCTAGCTGTAGCTTCATGAAGGCATTTAAGTCTTCCAGTGGATATTTTCTGGTTAGAAGCTGCCGTAGCTTATCCTCTTCTGTCACGCTCAAATAGCCAGTTTTGAGCGCTTGTTGTACAACTTCCCTGATATTAGCCATAACACAAGCACCTATTAAAATCAGTTAGCACCTTGGAGGCTGAAAGTCTGGCAAAAGCCAATTGAGACTATCCCTCCACAGTACTTATCACCCTTTTTTAAGCTTTTTACGCTTTTTATGATGTAGACGACACTTAATCTGTGTGCAATGTTCCATTGTACATTGTACTGATATCGTGTCTTTGGCTAGGTAAGCGCGTCGCCAGCATCACCAAGCTTCTGTTAGCATGGCTGTTTTAGGTGATTCAAGTATTATCTCATTCTGGCTGTTGATATTCTGTAGCATTGGTTACAGAACACTGTTCACATAATCCGAAAAACTCCAAGGTATGGTAAAAAATAGTGAATTGATAAGAATCTTGCAACTTCTTCTCTAACTGAGGTACAGGGCATTCCTCAATGGGAATAGACAATCCACAATTGAGGCAAGTGAGGTGGTGTTGATCCTCTTGTACACCACTGTAGAGGGATTCTCCACTACCAAGAGTCCGGACTTGCACCATTCCTTCTAGTTTCAAAGCATCCAAAGCGCGGTAAACTGTAGCCAAACCCATAGATTGCTTACGTTTGCGCAGCTCGACATAAAGATCTTGGGCCGACATAGCCCGATTTAAGGTTGTGAGCAGTTTCAGAATTCGCTCTTGGGAGCGGGTGCGTTGGCCTTTCATTAATCTTTTTTTAATATCCTAGAATTTTTTTGATGTTAATGGTGCTTGTTGGTTCAAACTGTAAAGAAGGATGAATGATCAACGGATCATCAGCAATAGTTAGCGCGGCTGTGCCCAAATCCCAGGATTAGGCTAGGGCTGGTTACACGCTGTGGCAGCTAAAAAAAATACTAGCTCAAAAAATACTAGTTGCTGAGTTACCTATAAGTCACCTAATTGATAGACTTTTTTAATCCTTGATCGTTCATCCTTGATATTATATCCATTATCATTATATAGTCAAAGGGGAGAGTTGTGATTAACAAATATCAGGCTTCTATTTATGTTACACTTAGAAATTCCGTATTGGATCCAGCCGGTGTAGCTGTTGAGTCAGGACTGAAGCAGCTAGGCTATGAGAGTATAGAAGAGGTGCGTATTGGTAAATATATCGAACTTAGCCTGAGTGCAGCAAATGAAGATATGGCGCGAGAACAATTGAATCAGATCTGTGACCAGCTCTTAGCCAACCCAGTTATTGAAAATTATCGCTTTGAATTGGTTGAGATTTCAGCACAACTAGGAGTGGAAGCATGAAATTTGGGGTGGTGGTCTTTCCTGGGTCAAACTGTGATCGCGATGTGGCCTATGTTACAACTAGCTTACTCCAATGTCCAACCCGGATGGTTTGGCATCAAGAAACCGATATTTCTGACTTAGATGTGGTGGTACTCCCTGGGGGCTTTAGCTATGGGGATTACCTGCGCTGTGGCGCAATTGCTCAGTTTTCTCCGGTGATGCCAATGGTTGTAGACCATGCTAAGCAGGGTAAGTTTGTCCTGGGCATTTGTAATGGCTTCCAGATGCTGACGGAAATGGGGATGTTACCAGGGGCATTAGTCAGAAATCGGGACTTACATTTTATTTGCGATCGCGTTCCAGTTAAAGTAGAGCGCACTGATTTATATTGGACTACAGCTTATCACCCAGGAGAAATTATAACTCTACCTATTGCCCATGGTGAAGGTCGCTACTACGCTGATGCTGAGACTCTCAAAGCTCTCGAAGATAATGGTCAGGTCTTGTTTCGTTACTCCACTGTTTCAGGAGAGATAGAGACAACAGGTAATCCCAATGGTTCCCTAAATAACATTGCCGGAATTTGTGATCCCACTGGCAAAATTTTGGGTATGATGCCCCATCCAGAACGAGCAGCTGATCCGATGTTAGGCAATATCGATGGGATGAGATTGTTTCAGAGTTTGTTAAAGACTTTTGAGGATTGCTAGTTTTTTGGATACCACCAATTACTGATAACTGCGACCGCTAGATGGGTCGGATCAATATTATGTTTGTGCCACAGATGCCAATAACACCAAACCTGGTTGACTGATAAATATTTCCAAAAAATTCAGTTTAGGATGTTTGTAATTGGTTGCTGTAAATGCTGTAAAGGGTATTTAAAAAAAACTAAAAAGAAGCAGAGGTTAGCCCTTGAATGGACGACGAGGATTTGTTAAAGTTTATCGTTATAATTAGTAAAATAAAGAATTCCAAATCGAAAATATAAAATTCGATAAGATAAGATAAGAAGATGCCTGAAACTAACTTCCAAATTCAATGGCCTGATGGTTCTCAGGAACTTTGCTATTCTCCTTCTCTAGTAGTCAAGAAATATTTGAATTCTGATCAAGACTATTCCCTTTCGGAATTTGTGGCACTGTCTCGGACTGCACTTGAGGATGGTAGTAATCGGGTCAAAGCTCAATTTGGTTTCCCTTGTAGCAAAGCACTAGGACAACTGAAGCAAATAGAAGACACAGCGAAGAAGTATAGTAATCTATCTGAGCCAAAAGTGCGATTACTCAAATTTATCGATGTCCAACCCACAGAATAATTCAATAAAAATTGATGCAAGCCACTTCTGCTCCAGACTCCACTACTATCCTCGCTGGCTTCCATGCTCTTTCCGATCCCCTGCGCCTGGCAGTGATTGAGCTACTGCGATCGCAAGAGTTGTGTGTTTGTGATTTATGTGATCGCTTAAATGTCCAGCAATCAAAACTATCATTTCACCTGAAAACCCTTAAACAAGCTGGTCTGATTCGCCCCCGCCAACAGGGAAGGTGGATGTACTACAGCCTGAATTTGCCCCAGTTTGTGGTTTTAGAGCAATATTTGGCAGAATTTCGTCGCACAGGTGTGATGGTACCTGCCCGTAATTGTTGCTCAGACTAGTTTAGAGCCTAGCTTGAATGGCTCTAGGGTTCTGATCATGGTATAGAGCGTCCTATAGCAACGACCCTGTCAACTGCTTCTGATCTACCTAAATACCATTAGCCTAATATAGCACTACCTATTAAGGTGTTTGACATTGATACAAGCAGCAAAAGGTGCGACCCGTGGCGAATTTAATTCTTAATGCGGAAAGCGCACCTAAGCTGTTTTAGTCCACTTTTGCCTGTTGCCTGTTGCCTGTTGCCTCTTGCCTTGCGCGTAGCGCTATACCATTAGCCAATTCAGCCGATGGCTTAACTATTATTTAAGCAATAAATCAATTTTTTTTGATATATTAGGATTAACTAATTAGTAAAACAGGAGGGATATTCATGGCTACTCTCAAAACTCATGTCTCCCTGAATGTCACTGACCTTCACAAATCTGTGACATTTTACCACGCCATGTTTGGTGTGTCTCCAGTTAAATACAAGGCTCTTCGTTAAAGCCTGGCAATTCCCGGTAAACTCTGGGATTGCCTAGCGAAGATGCAGACTAAGGATTAGTTTCCTACGTTGGTCTGGTCAGGATACCCGAGGGTGACCTCCAGCTCCCGGCTCTATCGCTAACTATTAAGAAAAGGCAAAATGTGTGGTTAGCATGACAAGCCATTCCAACATTGTCGAGGAACACATTACCGAATTGAGTTGCACTAATCATGCAGAATTACGTATTCGTTATTGACACAAACAAGCAACCATTAAACCCTATTCCACCAAAGAAAGCTCGCCGGTTATTAAACAAAGGTAAGGCTGCCGTTTTTAGGATGTACCCGTTCACAATCATCTTAAAGACTGCGATCAATAATCCAACCATCTCACCTTGTCAAATAAAGATTGACCCTGGTAGTAAGGTAACTGGATTTGCCCTAGTCCAAAACAACCAAGTTATTTGGGGAATGGAATTAGAGCACAGAGGAGGATTAATTAAGAAAAAACTAGAGTCTAGAAGCGCTGTAAGGCGTAGGAGACGTAACCGCAACACCCGCTACAGGAAACCCAGATTCCTTAACCGTAAGCGTCCAGAGGGATGGCTTCCACCTAGTCTAGAACACAGGATTTTGACTATTCAGACTTGGGTAAAACGATTGATTAAATTCTGCCCAGTCAATGAGATTTGGGTCGAAAGGGTTAAGTTTGACACCCAAAAAATGCAAAATCCTGAAATCAGTGGCATTCAGTACCAGCAAGGAGAGTTAGCCGGATATGAGGTTAGAGAGTACTTACTTGAAAAATGGGGAAGAGAATGCACTTACTGTGGTAAGCAATCCGTTCCATTGCAAATCGAACACATTCACCCAAGGTCACTTGGTGGAAGCGATCGCGTAAGTAATCTTTGTTTGGCTTGTAAAAAGTGTAATCAACGCAAAGGTAACAAGCCTATAGAAGACTTCTTAAAAAAGAAGCCAAGTCTACTGCAAAAAATCAAATCTAAAGCTAAGCAGCCATTAAAAGATGCAACAGCAGTAAATGCAACTCGGAACAAGTTAGTTAAGGTACTTCAATTAATCAAGGTTGTGGTCACCGGAACGGGAGCGCAAACCAAATACAACCGGACTAGATTAGAACTACCTAAGCAGCACTGGATTGATGCCGCTTGTGTTGGGGATATTGAGACCTTAGTGTTGAGAACCTCTCAGCCGCTGTTAGTCACTTGCAAGGGACCCGGAGGGAGACAGAAAGCAGCACTTAACAAATACGGTTACCCCATCAGACACAATCCATTAAAACCAATCAAAGGCTGGGTTACTGGGGACATAGCCCAGCATCCTCTACTAGGAATAGGCAAAGTCACCCCTAGAAGCAAAGGAAGCTTTGGATTTACCCCGTTAGGAACCAAGGGCTACAAAAGTTGCAAACCTCAAGATATATCGGCAATATACCGAAAAGATGGATACACTTATAGCTTTTGCTAGTATCTGCCGAGATTTACCAGGGAATAGTTGTCCTGGAAGTTCCTGTTAAATCCTCCTGCTGTGGCTAAATTTAGATCACCATTAAATGAGAATCCGCAAACTGATACCCAAACAAACTCTCTGGTCCTTAATATCCCATTGCTGGCGAGAGGCAGTAACTGAGGGCATGGCTACATTTATCTTAGTTTTTGTTGGCACTGGTGCTGTCATGGTTAATCACATCACTGGTGGAGCCTTAACTCATCTGGGCGTCAGTTTTGTGTTTGGAGCAGTGGTCGCTGCTTTAATCTATGCCACAGGACATATTAGCGATGCCCATATTAACCCAGCTGTGACTCTTGCTTTCTGGGCTAGTGGCTTTTTTCCTGCTCGCAAAGTGTTACCTTATATCCTGGCTCAATGCATTGGTGCGATCGCTGCTTCAACATTACTGTTGTTGACACTGGGGTATGTTGCTGATCTTGGCGCAACTCTGCCTCTACAAGGGAACTGGTTTCAATCCTTAGTGCTGGAAGTAGTACTCACCTTTATCTTAATGTTTGTGATCTTAGGCTCTGGTCTCGACCGCCGTGCTCCCATTGGCTTTGCTGGTTTGGCTATTGGCTTAACCGTAGCATTAGAAGCAGCTTGCTTCGGACCAATTACCGGTGCCAGCATGAATCCAGCCCGTTCATTGGGGCCAGCCCTAGTAGCTGGGATTTGGCAACATCAATGGATTTATTGGGTTGCCCCAATTGTAGGAGCGCAATTAGCCGTGATTGCCTATCGGCAACTTTCCCATGGATTTCGGGATATTCAATAAAAGCATAGCTAAGCTAAAACGCATTTAAAATGGGTTTTAGCAAGGCAATAGGCAATAGGCAATAGGCAATAGGCAATAGGCAATAGGCAATAGGCAATAGGCAAAAGAGGAGTGGATTCTATTTTTTTTAGTTAATTTCAATAATATACAGTTTAAATGTATAAAATTTAAGCTAAAAACTAACAAATAACAACTAACAAAAAAAATAACTATGAAACAAATCATGTTTGTTTGTAAAAGAAATTCCTGCCGCTCTCAAATGGCAGAGGGTTTTGCTAGAACCTTAGGAGAAGGGAAGATTTCTGTTACTAGTTCTGGACTAGAAGCAAGCCGAGTTCATCCTACGGCAATTCAAGTCATGGATGAAATTAACATAGATATTACTGACCAGACGTCTAATCCTTTAGACGATTTCAAGGCTGAAGACTATGATGCTGTCATTTCCTTGTGCGGCTGTGGTGTTAATTTACCAGAAGCCTGGGTATTACGAGATGTGTTTGAAGATTGGCAGCTCGATGATCCTGATGGGCAACCACTAGAGACGTTTCGCCGTGTCCGAGATGAAATTAAAGAACGAGTAGCTAAGTTAGTGGAAACCTTGAGCTAATTAGTTGGTTTACGGTTAATTTCAAGGACTTATCAACAGCCTATTTATCTAGTAATTATTTGATACTTTACATTACTATTACCTTCCGGAGGATTTTGGATAAAATCAAATAAATGGTGAGCTAACTCTAATTTAGTGCAGCGATTAATCTGTTGATGCCGTCCTCTGTTATCAATCAAAATGGCTTGGTTGGTATCACTGCCAAAACCAGCATTTGGTTTGTCAACTGGGTTAGCTACAATGGCATCCAATCGCTTCTTGTTTAATTTTTGTAACGCAGGCTTGATAATATCTCCAGTCTGTGCTGCAAATCCGACTAAGTACTGATGGGGGTGTTTCAGTCGTCCCAATTCAGCTAGGATATCTGGCACCGGTTTTAAAGGTAGAGCAGCAGGAAGTCCATGCTTCGGTATCTTCATCTCCTGGTAGATTCCAGGGGTTACATCGGCTACCGCTGCTGCCATCACAATCAAATCAGCATTGGGAAAATTGGCTAGCATCGCCCGATGCATCTCAGTAGCACTCACTACTGGAATTGTCCGGATACCCATCGGTACTTCCCAAGTAGCTGGTCCATGAACTAGGGTGACAACTGCTCCCCGATTTCTGGCAGCTTGGGCTAGGGCTAGTCCCATCTTGCCTGTGGAGGGATTCCCGATAAAGCGTACTGGATCTATATATTCCCGAGTGCCACCAGTACTGATTAAGACTTGTTTACCGGCTAAGTCTCTTTTGCCACCAGTGTAGAGCAGGGATTGGATAGAAGCGATTATCTCCTCTGGTTCTGCCATCCGTCCTGCACCAATGCGATCGCATGCTAACCGTCCTGCTGTTGGACCAACACTATGATACCTGGGGTCACTTAACAGCTGTTGCCAATTTCGTTGCACTGACTGCTGCTTCCACATATCTGTATTCATAGCTGGTGCCAACAAAATCGGGCAACTAGACGCTAGAACCGTATTAGTTAGTAAGTTATCTGCTAAGCCATAAGCCAACTTACCTAGGGTATTAGCCGTCAGAGGAGCAATCACCAATACTTCTGCCCATTCCCCTAATTCAATATGCACCGGACGTTCATGCTTTGCTTGCCAGAATACGTTGTCTGTATAAGCTGGATGGCGAGAGAGGGTACTTAGAGTCAAAGGAGTGATAAATTTTTCAGCTCCCTGGGTTAGAATTACCCTTACTTCAGCAACCGCCTTAAATAGGGTAGAAACAACCTCACAAACTTTATAGGCAGCGATGCCCCCACATACACCCATTAAAACTTTTCTACCCTTATTCACGCCTCGTCGTAAGCTTCTATGTCCAGTAAGTAGATATAGGGTTCTGCTAACTCTGGACGCTGAAAGGCCAGTGCCCGCAGCAGATGCCAATCTTTGAGTCCTTCAAATGCGCTAGAGTAATCATCCAGCTCTAGACGTGCAGCCAACTTGGCAACGTCCTCTGCACTGAGAGCGGAAAGGTCACGTTGGGAAATGGTCGTAGTTGCCATTGCTCACGCCTCTCTTGCTTAGCTTTTTTGTTAACAGTTGTACGTCTTCGACAACTTTACTTCTATTATCCCTATTTAGTGACGCAACTGAGTATAGATCATACCAGCTTTAGCGTGAAGTATTCGTAAATTTTTGGTCAGTTTTTAGGGGTCATTTGTATGGAGGCTTACCATAGACACACAAATTATCCACAAACCGGCTGTAATTAGTTATTTATTATTAGTCATTTTTAAAGCCCCTTTCCCAATCAGAAATTGTCACAATAAAAGTAGAGTAACACCTTCCCGACACCAAGCTACCCTATGGTGCGGGCTTTCAGCAGCCCTGAAGAATCATAACTGAGATTACAGCTAAGAAGCTTCGAGCCTCCAGGCGCGGTTACAGATGCGCCCCAAATTTCAATCATTTTTGACCCGTTGTAGTCGGCGTCGCAGGTATTACCACAATTCCTACATTTAAAGTTTTTCCCGCTTCGATAAGACTGACCTGGGACTGGATGAATATGTAGGCATTGATGGCAAGTTTGCGAAGTATATGCGGGTGGAATAGCAATTACATTCACGCCCTCTTTTATCCCTTTATATTCCAAGAAAGTTCTCAGCTGATATAAAGCCCAGTTATTAGAACGTCTACGCTCAGTTTTATTTCTAGGTTTAGAGTTAGTTCTTTCTCGAATTCCGGTTAAGTCTTCGATAGCAACAGAATAATTTGTGACAATAGCGTCATTAATGATTGAACTAGAGATATTATGATTGAGCCAAGTTTTAAATCTCCTCTCGCGCCCCGATAGCCGTTTCAAGATTTCTCGACATCTACGACGAGTTGACCTTGTGCCTTGAGACGCTTTCTTTTGCAGAGAAGCACGAACCCTGGAGTATTTATCTCTAGTATTGTTAATTCCTTTCCCAGACCAATATTGACCTGTTGAGGTAACTGCTAGATCGCGTCTGCCAAAGTCTACACCGATAACATTTTTGGTTTTCTTGGGTTTTGGTACTTCAGACTTTAGCTGAATATGGATATAGAAATTGCCGTCTCGATGCTTACAAACTTGAGCAGAAGTTGGAGTCTGGCCCTTGAGTTTACCGATGTGGTAGTGACTTACTCGCATCGGAACTTTAACTCGTTTGCCAGTGGTACTGATGCCAACTAGATCACCTTCTTCGATAACCCGAAAGGTTCTGGCATCACAGTCAAAACTAGTAGGCTTAAATCCCTTAACTTTCCGTCTTTTCTGTTTAGCAGTTAATCGATTCGCTCCTACTCTTGCACAAGCTCTAACTATATGGTTAGCAGTTAGACCAAACTGAGATTTGACATCGTTGTAGCAAACGGCTTGTATTGAGTTTCGGGAGGTCTTGCTTGAGTTGACGTTGTGGTTAATCCAGTTGCAAGAGTCGCGCAAACGCTACCGCAGTATGATCCAGTAATTGATACTGTTCTGCGGTAGGTTCAATTCGTACAACTAGCGTTAGGACTTGTTTCACGACATCTAAAAACTCAGATTATGATATGGTAGCATACCGAGAGACCTGATGCGGATTTTCCTCCCGACCCCAAATCAGAGATTATGGGGCGGGCCTCCAATCCGCCGGAAAGGTGACTTTTCGATGAACTCTTATGGTTATGACTGCTACCCTTACCACACCCCAATCGATTGAATCCTAGTTGGGTGATGAAGCCGAAAGCCTCCTTACTTAAGTAAAGATTTATTGCATCTCCCTGGCTCTGATTGGGTGGCACGGATTTTTGGCAATAGCGATCGCTCTTCCCAAGTGCTCCGCAGTCTCCAGCAGTTGTATTCAGCTGGACTAGTGCTGATCGTTGGTTCATTATAGATTTAGCATGCTACGTCTCTACTTTTTCGTCACTAAGGAAATTTAAAGGAGATTTATCTGACGGGTAACCGGGCTAGGATCCTCATGATTTGGTAATTATTCTGACTTGTGGTACAAAAAAAACGGTCTCAATTATCAACAAGACCGCTCCATCAAAAAAATGCTGACTCAATGTATACTAAGTCCGGAATAGCAAAAATTTTTCTCGGAATACACTACTTGGAAAGCCCGATCACTTACCAAGTCTATCACTACTACATGGACTTAGGACATCATACTTTGGTTGAAATACAAAGGGAAAGGGGTAACCTCGGATCAATAAAATATCTTAACTTATAACGGTCGTGTGTTTGTCAATTACTAATTACTAATTACTAATTACCAATTACCAATTAGAAGTAATTGGGAGAATTGGTAACATAAAATCTCCCATCTCTTACCACACTCTCCACACTTTCAATCAGTTAAAGGTTTGAGGATTAACGAGCTTTCCCTTCTGCCCTTGAGTCTTGTTTGGCAGCAATTTCCTGCATCAAAATCTGAAACGCTTTGGCATACTGAGCATCATCCAAGGTGCCAACTTTGTCACGATTTTTCTGCAAGTCCTTACGCTGTTCATCGGAAAGCTCAAACACAATATCTGGTTCAATTCCAGACTTATTGATATCGCGACCACTAGGGGTAAGGTACTTAGCAATGGTTACTGCCAGACCTGAGCCATCTCCAAGCCCTCGGACGGATTGGACTAAGCCCTTACCAAAGGTCTTAGTTCCTACCAATATGGCACGTTGATTGTCTTGTAAAGCACCCGAAAGAATTTCGCTAGCACTGGCTGAACCACCATCCACCAGTACCACTAATGGTTTATCAGTCAGAGAGCGATTAATTGCTCTCTGGTATTCAGCTTTGCCGATTCGGTTAACTGTTGAGACAATCGTACCGGAATCAAACCACATCCGAGCAATTTCGATGCTGGCATAAAGTAGCCCTCCAGGGTTAGACCGGAGATCTAAAACATAGCCACTAACGTTCTGATCTTCTAACTTTCGGATTGCTTCCCCCATCTCCTTTGCCGCGTTAGCACTAAATTGAGAAAGGCGAATGTAGCCGATGCCATAACCATCTGAAGTTTCCCGATAGCTATACTTTACAGGGTGGATTTCAATCCTAGCTCGTGTGATGGGATAGTCTACTATCTTTTGGCCTCGCTGAATGGTCAAAGTCACGGAAGTTCCTGGCTTGCCTCGGATCAGTTGAACTGCATCGTTGACATCCATACCTTCGGTACTCTTGCCATCAATTTTGATAATGATATCCTTTGCCAGGATTCCCGCTTTAAAAGCTGGGGTATCCTCAATTGGGGAAATCACCATCAACTTTTTTGTTTCCTCATCCAGGGCAATCTGAATACCTACACCAGTTAATTCCCCAGATGTATCAATCTGCATATTCTTGAACTCTTCGGGATCCATAAACCGGGTGTAAGGATCGTCCAAGGGCTCTAGCATTTCCCGGATTGCCTTGTAGGCTTGTTCCTTGCTGCTGTAAGAGCGATTCAAATAATCTTGGCGAACTTCTTCCCAATCAACCTGGTTGAAGGTAGCATCTACATACCTGCGGTTAATAATTTGCCAAACTTCATCAACTAGCTCCTTAGGACTCTCGCGAAAGAAAGCCTGACTTTGAGATAGATGAAGACCAGCTCCTGTAACTGCTACAGTTGTTAGGACTACTGCTGTCGCACCAAGAACCAGGCCACGTTTTGTAATTACCATAATCCTTTCGCTTAAGGTCGGGAAACTAATGCAAAGGAGCTAAGCTAAATCTAACGAACGGGGATGCCAGACAGCTCCTATGCAAATCAATCTGAGACTGACACCCCCTTGTTCAATTTTGGGTAGTCTAACCCTGGTAATATACCCCTATGGCTATAGCCTTTTAGGGGTCATCTGTGTTGTTGATTAGGGTCGTGAGGATCTTATTTATCCATACTAACCTCATTAGCTAATCACGCCATCATACCACCACACCACACCACCATAATCCCATCTAGCTAGGATTTCAAGAAATAACCTATCCTGACTAAGGATAAGGAAGCTGGGGGTATCAGTCCCATACTATTAATTTTCCTCCCACCCAACTTCCCCTCCGGAAAATTATTGTGGTCATTGGTTTTGATCGTTAGTTGTTCAATGATTACCCATTCACCATTTCCCAGTCTAACATTACCGCTTCGGACCTACTAATTATTCTATTTGATATGGCTGTTTGTGATCAGCTGACAGAGTTGGCGATCGCTTTCTCTGACTTCTGGGTTGTTTTGGAGATAATTTCTGAGCCAGTGGCAGCTTTTATCTAGCAGATCCTCTAAATTCAAATTCCAAATTGCCACTGTACCATCTTCACTAGCCACTGCCAAGGCTGTTCCATCATGGCTCCAGTTAAGATTTGTGACGCGATGCTCACCAGCTTTCAAGGTTTTGATCAGGGTGTCGTCGAAGCGCCATAGCTGAACCTGGTTGTCCCAGCTGCTGGTTGCCAAAATTTTGCCCTTGGGGCTAAAGCGGACTTTGGCCACACTATCAGTATGGCCTTTGAGGGTTGATTGTAAAGTGCCATCTTTGCGCCAGAGTTTCACTGTGTTATCATAACTTGCTGTTGCCAAAAACTTGTTGTCGGGTGAGAAGCTAACATCCAAAACCCAATTGCGATGACCTGGTAGTGTTTTCAGAAGTTTCCCATCAGCACTCCACAGCTTTACAGTTTTATCATCACTGGCCGATGCCAATCGCTGACTATCCTGGCTAAACTTAACTGCATTAACCCGCTCACTATGACCAGTGAGGGTATGAAGCAATTTACCAGTGCGATCCCAAATTTTGACTGTCCTGTCCCGACTGGCAGAAGCGAGGTGCTCCGAGTCAGGACTAAAACTAACATTCAATACCCAGTCCTGATGTCCCTTTATTGTCTTAATCAAAGTACCGCTACGATGCCACAGTTTCACGGTGCCATCTCGACTACCGGAAGCAATTAGCTCACCATCAGGACTGAAACTAATACTATAGACCATATCATGATGCCCTGTCAAGGTGTGGAGCAGCTTACCGTTGCGATCCCAAAGCTTAACAGTTGTGTCATTACTAGCTGTCGCAATCTGTTGAGAGTCTGGAGAAAAGGTGACATCCTGTACATCATCCTGATGCCCTCTTAAAATCACGTGAGACTGATTAATACTACTCCAGAGCTTGATAGTTTTATCGTGGCTGGCTGAAGCCAGAATCAGTTGGTCAGTTTGAGGGTTGGATGGTTGTAGAGGGATATGGGACTTGCTGTGGGCTAGGTTGTCTTGAGAACTAAAGGGTTTAGTAGGACTGAAACTGACACCACTAACCCCATCGCTGTGTCCCTTAAACGTGTTTATTAAAGTGCCTTCACGGTTCCATAGCCGCACTGTATTATCATCACTGGCAGAGGCAATCAGTTGACCATCAGCACTGAAAGAAACACCATTAACCCATCGCTGATGCTTGGGAAAGGTTTTGATTAGCTTGCCATTGGCATTCCACAACCTTACGGTTTGATCGTCGCTAGCAGAGGCAATTAACTGACTATCTGGACTAAATACTACACAGTTAACCTGAGCGCTATGTCCTCTAAGAGTATTTAGCAATTTTCCCGTTTGACTCCACAACTTAATGGTGTTATCTGCACTAGCAGAAGCAATGATCTTGCCATCTCCACTAAAGCTTACCGACCGCACTACACCCCGGTGACCGGAAAAGGTTTTAATTAATTTGCCATCAACAGTCCATAATCGAATTTTCTTATCTTTGCCAGCTGCAGCAATCATCTGCCCATCTCGACTAAAACTGACACTGTATATATGACCGGCATGAGTGGTAATTGTTCTGACTGGCTCGCCAGTTTGACGCCATAGTCTGACTGTGCCATCCCAGCTACTAGAGGCAATTAACTGACTATCTGGACTAAAGGATACGCTGGTTACACTATCTTGATGACCTTCTATGGTTTGGATTAACTTGCCATCAGGATGCCACAGTTTGACCGTTTTATCGCGGCTGGTGGAGGCAATCAACTGACCATCTGGGGAAAAACTGATGCTGGAAACAATATCACTATGTCCTTCCAGTCGATTGTGTTCGGAAACTGAATAAACTGCCTGGGACAGAGCTGTGATTACTTGTAGACGGGTATCTGCATCTACTGTTCGAGATGGTAGATATTGCTGCTCTTCCTGCTGTAGTTTTTTTGCGGCTCTTAACCCTTCGAGCAAAGCATCAAAGGTTTTATGGGACACGAAAAGAGCTTCTGAAGAGGCACTCAGCGCACTAAGCATAGCATTGATTCGTTGAGCTTCGGCTCGCCATCTCAAGCCACCATTGGTCACTGCTAAAAGTGCCATCACTGTGCTAATGGCAATGGCACGCAGTCGTTGTTTGCGAACCCGCAACAGTTGACTCTCACTTTGTTTGAGCCGTACTCTAATATTAGATTGGGTACGTTGCTTATATTTTTGACGAATCGGTAGAACTAGATAATCATGAATCAGCTGATATCGGTTTTGTGGTGTTTCTGGCACTCGGAAGACTAAACCAGAACCCACCAAAATTTCCAAAATCAAGGGGATTTGAGTTAGTGTGGCGTTGTTACCATTGGAGAGTGCTAACTCAGCTTGGGTTTTTAACGGACGGGTACCTCGTTGATCGGTTAAGGAGAATAAAACCTCCCAGACGGCATCTTCATTCTCTGGCCCACAATCATAGATAATTTGGGAAAGCGATCGCTCTACTAGAACTGTCTTGGGGTCATTTCCCAAAGCTCGGTATCCTTCAAGGGTAGTAATTTTTTCCGTTTGTAGCTGAGCACCCACGACTTGTAACTCAATTAAGCGCACCACTCCCGTATTGGTGACTAAATCCTTTACCAGTGCCTCGATTAGAGCAGGTTCTAACTTAAACTGAGATACTGCTGTTAAGGAGTGAATAACGTTTTTGGCATTTTCTGGGGACAGATCCCCTAAGTGATAACGCAGCTTCTGATCCAGGATATTGTTGTTAATGACACTGAGATCCTTAGAGCGCTCAAACTCCAACAAGTAATGTAGATAATCTTCTCGCATAGACAAGATTATTTTTACAAAGGGGAGATTGAGGGCCTGGGCTAAAAAATCATAAAACTGATGCCGTTGCTCTAAGTCGGTGGCAAGGAAAAAAAATTCTTCAAACTGGTCAAAAATCAGGACGGTTAATAAGTTGTGCTGGGAACACCGATACAACTTATCGAGAATTGGTTTAAGGGTTAAAGGTTGTTCGCCTCTGGGTCCCTTGTAGGGTAGGTTGTTCGCTGTAGGCTTTCCCTTGGGGTAGGTTGTTAGCCGTAGGCGTTCCCTTGGGGTAGGTTGAACGGTTGAAGGTGAAAGGTTGGGATGTTTAAACTTGAAGACGACTGTACTTGCTAATTCAAGGTCTAGACGTTTTTCCAGCTCACCGAGCCAATTCCTGTAAACGGTTTGCACCACTGTCAAGGTTTGTCTAGCACCAATAATTCTGGAGCTAAGTGCAGGAACTAAACCAGCATTAATCAGGGAACTCTTGCCAACGCCGGAAGTCCCGTGAATCACCGTTAGTTTGTGGTCATTGCGGCTAATGCGTTCGAGCAGGCCGTTGACATCGGTTTGACGTCCAGCGGCTGCAATTTCTAGGGCTGATGAACAAAAACCTTTCTTGGTAATCGTTGCCTCAGTTTCTCGACTTGGCTCGACACTCTGTAAGGGAGCCATACCAGCAAACGTAGAAAACCTAAACTGTTGTTCTATCAAGCGTTTTTGTTGCTTAAGTTCAAACCCTCGTTGGTATGCTTTTTGCTCGAAGTAGAGCGATCGCAATTCCTCCAACAGCTCCATGAACAGTTGAGGCTGCTGCTGTAGAGGGTTGGGCTCGATAGTTTTGAGGTTTATGGCTTGTTCAAGATAATTAATGGCAGATTTTGGCTTGCCCAGCTGGCGCACAGATCTAGCAGCTAGCAGCAGATAGGAACCTCGGTGGCAAAGCTTTTGACCGTTGAGAGTCGGCTGAGATGTCTCCAGAGTGCGCACAGCTGTGAGGGCTAAGTCTATAGCACGGTTCCAATTCGATTGCTCATAGGCAACTGTTGCCAAAAAGCCATAGGCTCGAGAGAGCTGAACTGGATTATCGAGAGTTATTGGGTGTGCCAGAAACTCTCGCGCTAAATCTTGTAATTCTGTCCAATGTTCCAGGTGTTGTAGGACTTCTCCGAGTTTTATGGTCAACTGAGCCACCAAGTCCAAGCGTCCTGTGGTCGTAAACACCTCAATGGCAGTACAGAAGCTTTTCTGGGCTTGCTCCCACTGATGGCAACCGATGGAGCCTTGCAACTGGGCTTGACGGCAATAGCACAAGCCGATGTGATAGAACACTAAACCAAGCCGTTCTAAACCTGAAGGGGTGAGGGGGGGATGAGAGAAGGGGGGGATTGAGTGGTTAGTTTGTCCGAGACGTTGGTCGAAACAGTTACCTGTGTCCCTTTTGCCCTCTTTTCTCTTCTTCGAAGCTCTGCCTTGGATAGTTGTAAATCCGTTTACCTGTTTAACCGGTTTATAATATTGTTCATGTGAATGGGGAGCCTCACTGCACAACCAGCCTGCCCATTCTCCTGTATCCTGTTGCCAAAAATTTAGACTCTGCTGATAATGCTCCAAGGCCAGATTAATTTGGTCATTTTCAAAGGCATCTCGCCCTAGAATAAAGTGCTTGGTAGCTAGTAGGATAGAATCTACGCTGATGTCACGAGATTGCAAATCCTGTAATGCCCACTCAAATTCTTGGCGTCGGTGGCAATCGGGAGCCAAAGAAAGCACCTTGTTGGGCAAAAACTCTCCCAAGTCTCTAGCCAAAATATTGGCAAAGATTTCATCTGCCGTTCTATAACATAAAGCGAGTAATTGGTCAATGGTAAGTTCAAACCGAATCGAGGTAGTAGCCCAATTTTTAAAATAAGGAGCAAGCCTCATCAACTTTTGAAGTCCCTTGTCAGTTACCCATACAACTAAAGGACAGGTTAAGCATTTGGGCAATTCATCTCGGACCTGGTTAGCCGAAAGTAGTACCTGGTTGATGCCATCAACTGACTCTAGACCCGATACCATTAGGGCAGATGTTGTCCCATACTGTTGGGTGCTAAAGATATTACTAAATAGAGTTTGACTAGACTTGTTAAGAACTAGCTCACCTATGGTGAGCTCTGTGATTTCTCGGACGTACTCCCATATTTGCTTCCTAAATAACTCGTAGTTGCATCGCACCAAAATCAGTGCAAATTCTCCTTGGGAGAACATTATTGCCCGGGATAGGGTTAATAGAGAGCGAGCACTGTATGGGGCTAGTGTTTCTGGGGGATTTTGCTGCTTCATGTCACTAACCTTTTGACCCCTACTGGTACATAAATTCCCTATTACTAGGGTGATTTACCCTCTAGATAGTAATCTTACTATCAGAACTTATCGGTAAGTACGGGTTTTCACTGATAAAAAACAATAAGTATAATCAGGCCTTAATCAAGAAAAACATCTCTCATAAGTACCTTGATAAATAGTTCAGTAATTACTACTACTTATTTAATCAATATATTTAATTAAAATTATTAATAGCAATGATAAATTCACTTATTGACCCTCAAGTCCATAGCGTGGATATCAGTGATTTCCCGGAATTTTTCTGGTTTTCTAGTGGGGTGGAACTATAAGTTCCTAGAGGAAAACAGATAAAATAGTTAAACTATCAGGACAACCGCCGTCACTCTACCTTGAGGGGCGGCGGTTGTCCTGACTAGATCAGTTTTCAACTCAATTAGGGATAAAATTTCTCCCTTTGAACCAATTAGTAGGTGGTAGGTGGTAGGTTCTAGATGAGGGGATGTACCTTACCTGAGGGGGGTGAACCTGAAGGCTCAACTAATGTCATACCAAGGGTTGAGAGAAAGTTCTTCCTCAAAAAGAAAAGGTGATTAACAGGTAAGGGTCGCACCTGTTGAGTTCTAATTTCGAGGTCAATAGTCCGGCTCAATTTTCCAGAACACCCCACACCCTGCACCCTTAACCCTATATCATACACCGCCTTCTCTGGCAAAATCCCATAGGTGCGCTTTCCGTTGGTGAATTAAATTCGCCACGGGTCGCACCTTTGGAAGCCAAGGGATTTTAGCCTTCTTACAGAGCTAGAGACCGAAACTTTTCTGTTTCTGCTAAGGCTGGGTTGATCCCAAACCAGCGCCCTTGTTGATCTTGGTATTCATAGACAAACATACTGCGCAACAAGGTTTGATATTCTTGTTCCCCCTTGACGGACTGCTGTTGCACGACTTGAGATAGCAACTTCCACTCTTCCTCTTCAACAGCCAGAGTCAAGTCATCTCGGTATCCCTTAATCACACTCTCTAAACAACTCCTGGAAAAGGGTGGGTCTTCATGTTGCAAACAGTTATAGAGCAACCCTAACAAGTTACGGACATGACCGCCACTAATGCGACACATCCGGTCGAGGGTTTCTGGGCTATCAAATACTAGTGGAATCAGGTTGAGCCGCTGTTGAGGATCAACCATTGGAAAAGCTCGGGCTAGCAATAGCTGTCGCAGCAGTGCCATACCTTCTGGATAGTCACGACCATCCCGTAACTGTATGGGCACCATGGGCAAAATTTTGGGAGCCACACCACCACCGACTCGATTTTTGAGAGTTTCGTACTCGTTGGAGAACATTAAGGACAAGGGTAGAGTGTAAACCACATGGCAGTTCAAACGCCTTAACTGAGTACCACGGTCGATAAAGAGATACTCTGGCTGGGAACGACCTGAAGCCATGGAGCGATTATCAACTCGGTCAAGATTATCAATAATCACCACCAAACCCCTTTTCCCACGCAACTTCAGCTGCTGAATCGCTGATTGTAAAATTTCTTCGTTGATGGCATTCAAAATGCTTTGGGTGCGGGGTTCTAGGTGCTGTCGTAGCAGTTGGCGTTGCTGAGGACTGTCTTTACTTCTGGCTGTAATTTTGGCAATGCCTACGGAAAATTCGGCTTCTGTTGAAAACTCGATAGGAGTTTGCAAAAAGTCTTTGATTTCATTAAATAATTTACTAAAGTAACTGGCTCTGAGCTGTATGCTGATCGCTTCTAGGCTTTCACAGACTGACCTAGCGATGCTGAGTAAAATGTCACTGACATCAACATCCACCATGTCTAGGTCTTGAGAGGACTCAAAATAAACAACATGAAATTGCTGCTTCTCCAACTCGGCTTTAAGTCTTAACAACTCAGTAGACTTACCACAGCCAATGTGACCAGTAAACAATTGACAGGTAGGTTCATCTGGTGACAGACGGGTAATGGTTCGTCCTAAAGCTTCGATAATCTTTCCTCCCCTGACAGCGGAAAAATCGATATAGTATGGATGGTCTTCTGGATTACCCATATCTAAGGTTTTAGCTGGGTTACACGCTTTGAAAAATCTTGGTAGATGCAGTTCCATAAATTAACCTCCTACCGTTGTGGTGATGGTTGTGGTTTACAGAAGGCGGTTAGAAAGCCCACTCCTTCAACAGGGTGAGATAGAAAGCGTCGCCAGTAATTAGTCTTTTGTAAAAGACTAATCACTAATCACTGGCTCATCCCACGACCAAGGTACGTGGAATGAGTTAACTATAGAGGACTGATTAGGCACCAATGCCTTTTCCCATCAGGCTGATGGAACCTGTTAAGTATAAAACGTGGGAACCTAGTAGTGGTTAAATTAAAAAAAGTATTTGGTGCTCACTGAGGAATTGCAAAGTTCAAACCTTGTCGTTACCCAGATTTTTGGGTAGATTGGCGTGAAGCGATCGCGCCGCAGCGCAAACGCCCACGCGCCAATTGTCAGGCTTACTTCAAGTCATAAATGTACTCTGTCGATTGATCGGTAGTAGATGACCAACATCGCATCAGTCTCTCAATCACAATTGTCTAATCGACGCAAACAACTGCGACGGATACGCCGGATTCAATTTTATCAAAGGATTTGGCGTACACTTTTGGTGGGCGGTATCGCTGGAAGTTTACTCTGGGCAATAACTTTACCAGATTGGATGATTCGTCACCCAGAACAAATCGAGATTCAAGGGAATTATTGGCTTTCTGCTGAAGCGATTCGCTCCCTGCTGCCTTTATCCTATCCCCAGTCTTTACTGCAAGTACAACCCCAAGTCCTTGCCGAGTTTCTGGAGTCTGAAGCTCCTATTGCTTCGGCTCTAGTTAGCCGTCAACTAATACCACCAGGATTGACAATACAAGTTAGAGAGCGTCAACCAGTGGCTATTGCTGAGCAGAGTAAGCTCCAAACCAGAAAAACTAAAAACTCTACCCCAACCTTGGGTTTAGTCGATGAGCAAGGGATCTGGAGCCCCAAGAGCAGTTACGAACCACTCTCGGCCAACCTGCAGTTGCCGAAGTTGAAAGTGATTGGTCAAAATTCCGTTTATCGCCCTTACTGGTTCGATTTTTATCAAGCTGTGAGTCAGTCGGCTGTAAAAGTTTTCGAGATCGATTGGCGAAATCCAGCCAACTTAATTCTGAAAACCGAGTTAGGAAATGTACATTTAGGTCCTTACACTGAACGCTTCCCCACGCAACTGAGAGTTCTAGATCAGATGCGAGAATTGCCGAAGCGCACACAAAAGAGCAAAATAGCTTACATTGACCTGCAAAACCCAGACTTACCATCGATTCAAATGATGACAGACTATGAAAGTGTGCAATCGAGAGTTAAATAAGGATAAGCGTTGAAGGTCAGACAGGTGATTAGCCCTACTCTGACGGCTAAACCGAGGCGATATTTCCAGAACCATTGTTTTGTTTCAGGTTAGTTATCGGGTTAAGAGCCTGCCGTTGCCAGGGTCTTTGGTTTTTCAATCAACTTACTCTATAGTTAACTCAGACTGCTACATATAACTTATAAAGATAAAGATAAACACTTACCCTCACCTGTTGCAATGACGCTTAATAGTCAACTAGGGCTTGCTGCTCAAAGTTCTAAAATCATCGCAGAAGCAGATCTGTCATTAGGATCCGACAATACACATCCTTTTAGTAACTCTGTATTACAATTCGGTCAAACTTATGATTCTAATCGCATACCCAGGGAAGAAACTAGGAGTGACAATATCGTGCCAGGTAGCGTTGCAAAAATCAAGGTCATTGGTGTTGGCGGGGGTGGTGGTAACGCAGTTAACCGCATGATTGCCAGTGATGTCAGTGGAGTAGAGTTCTGGTCAATTAACACAGATGCTCAAGCACTAGCCCAATCATCAGCCCCCCAACGCTTACAAATGGGGCAGAAGTTGACCCGAGGGTTGGGAGCAGGAGGGAACCCAGCCATTGGTCAAAAAGCCGCAGAAGAATCCCGGGAGGAAATTGCCCAGGCTCTCGAAGACACTGACTTGGTTTTCATTACAGCTGGGATGGGGGGTGGTACTGGCACAGGAGCTGCCCCGATTGTAGCAGAAGTCGCTAAAGAGATGGGTGCTTTAACCGTGGGAGTGGTCACTCGTCCATTTACCTTTGAAGGACGCCGCCGTACTTCCCAAGCCGAGGAAGGAATTGCCGCTCTGGGGAGTCGAGTCGATACCCTAATTGTTATTCCCAATAATAAACTCTTGTCAGTGATTTCAGAACAGACTCCTGTTCAAGAAGCATTTAAAGTAGCTGATGATATCCTACGTCAGGGGGTACAAGGGATCTCTGATATTATTACTATTCCTGGCTTGGTGAATGTGGATTTTGCCGATGTGCGAGCGGTGATGGCAGATGCTGGTTCGGCTCTGATGGGCATCGGAATGGGTTCTGGAAAATCCCGAGCCAGAGAGGCAGCAGTAGCTGCCATTTCTTCTCCTCTGCTGGAGTCTTCTATTGAAGGGGCTAGAGGGGTAGTTTTAAATATTACTGGTGGCAGTGATCTGACCCTCCATGAAGTGAATTCAGCAGCAGAAACTGTTTATGAAGTGGTTGATCCCAATGCCAATATCATCTTTGGAGCAGTAATTGATGATAAGCTCCAGGGTGAAATTAGAATTACTGTGATTGCTACTGGATTTACCGGAGAAGCCCAGTCTGCACCTAAATCTGTGGAAACTCCCCTGAATCGGCGACCGATTGCTCCTACACCGATGCCCCCTACTCCCAAGGTTGAGCCTAAGAGTAGACCAGGATTAGATATTCCAGAATTCCTGCAACGGCGTCGTTTTCCTAGAGGACCAAAGGAGTAGAAAAAAACTGACGGAAACCAAATGGCATGGAAGTAAAGCAAAGCAACCTATAGCCAAGGCAAGACTGTTGTCGCTCCCCTTGGTAATTGCTGATTTTACTACTAGGCGTGAAAACTTCCCTAGACATTGCTCCTGAGCCTGAACCCATGGGAAACTTTTTTCGGTTATCACTATCAATAGTCAGTCAGACTATGGAGCGGGAGTTTTTTTTGACTATCTCCCTAGCTTTTAGCCAACAAGGGCTGCCCACAGATTAAAATTTCAACTATTCTTGCCTTGGATGAAGTTTAGCTATACTTATGACTTCTAATCACCGAACCAACCCCCCTATGCCCAAATCCAGTAGCGATCGTTACCCTAGTTCAACATCGGCAAACAAATCGAATACATACTGTCCGTCAGTACCAATTTCTGTCTACCGGGAACTAGCAGCTGAGTTGCAAGCAACACAGGCGATGTTGGACTCTCTCCATTCTCAAAATCAGCATTTAGTTAAACAACACCAGCAGCTGCGACAGGAAGTTAAAAAAGTTATTAATTCAGCTCTGCATCTACAGCAGGTGATCAATTCCTTAGAACCAGTGAGTCCAGCTGAAGTCCATCGACCTCAGCGAGTAAAGCCACCGGAAGCCCGTCAAGCTCCACCAATTCCACCCCAGCGCACCGCTACAACTATCCCAGGGGGTGAATTTTCCCCACCTCAGAGGAAACCTCAAACCCCTCCCTCTTCCTATCGAGAAACTTTAGTGATTGAACAAGAAGACAATCGCTCCCTGCGAACTTCCCAACCAGAGGCAGTCTCATATGTCAATGGCTGGGTGTTGGTTATAGCCATCTTGGGAATTGTCTTGAGCGCATTTGGTGCTGGCTTTTTGGTGGTGAAACCGATACTAGATAGTAATCGTTGAACCATTGTGCTGGTTGATTAATCGATTAATGGCGGGTTCTTTGAGATTCATCCGCCAATCTATTGTTGTACTCAACCTCGCCTGTATTTACCGCTATTTTCGCCTCCGCATTGCACCATTAACTGTAAAATTACCATAATTACTGCCAAGGGAAATCGGTTTGTAGCAGTTAATGGCCAGGTCTATAAGGTTTGCCAGGGTCAATTGTGCCCAGAACATTGGCTGATCACAGATCTTTTTACTTAGATCAAATCCACAGTCATTAGTCAGTGGTGAAGGGCAACAAAAAACCTGCTCAACCTGAGTTCGAGATTAGCGATCGCTCCACGAAAGACTAAGGGATATAAGCTTTGGGCAACTAGGGTATATTAAGGCTTTCAGCGTTACGTTGAACTCAGGTTAAAATTCATAACAATGAATTTTAGCAGAGTGAGTATTTAACGGGAAGTAGAACTGGTAGTACACAGCAAGCCATTCTAGGTCCGTTGTGAGTCCCCTATTCACGTGAGTTCGATATCAGGGTACACTCCAGAAAAAATCACGGTGCGCGCCTCCTAGGGCGCGAGGGATTGCTCGCGCCCTAGGGTCGCACCGCAGGGATACAGGCTTTCAGAGACTAGGATAGATTAAGGCTTTCAGCGTTAGGTCGAACTCAGGTTCTTCCTATGATGACTGAAGTTACCCCTCCTCGTTGATATCCCTAGCCATAGTTTTTGAGGAGCGTCTGACCAACAGACTTACATCTGTGATGGATTTAAGAAACACGAAGCGGCAGCAAATGCCTCAACCATAGGGGTTTGACAAAGTCTTTCTGCCAGAGATGGGTTTGAATTGATCGGGACACAACTGGCAGGTAAAACTCATATTAATGACCAAAATGGCAAGCAGTTCTCAGAAAGAGGATTTACAATGAACTATCAGGTTTCTATGAGTATGAGCGTGCAACTGTGATTCCCTATGACTTTCTAAAAGCGATCGCAAATGAACACGGTGTATCTAAAGCCGAGCTAGAGGTTGTGGCTTTGGCGATGGAGGGTCAATCGACAAACGCGATCGCAAAAATCCTCAACATTAGTGAACATGCAGTGCGCAAAAGACTCAGCGAGGTCTACAAAAAGTTTCCTATATCGGGTACAGGGCCTGTAAAGCTAACCAAACTGCAACAGCTGCTGGTCAATCGCTATCAGACTCATATAGAAACCCAGGATATCTCCTCTAACTGCAGAAGCTATACCCCTATCTCTACTGTCCAATCCTCAAACCCCAAGCACATGGATTGGGGTGAGGCACCAGATGTTTCTGTTTTCTATGGTCGCACTGAAGAACTACGCCAGTTAGAAACATGGATTGTTAAGGATCGTTGCCGATTGGTGGCACTACAGGGTATGGCAGGGATTGGTAAAACCACCTTGTCAGTGAAGCTGGCTAAACAAATTCAGGATCAGTTCAAGTATGTGGTATGGCGTTCCTTACGTCAGGCACCCCGGTTAGAGGATATCCTAGCAGAACTGCTCCAATCTTTATCTGGGCCCCTAGAAACTGTAGGATATGAAACCGCCGAGGGGTCAAACCCACTCCCTAGTTGTCAAACTGCCAAGGAGCGTATCTCCCAACTAATTGAGTACTGCCGCCAACACCGCTGTTTGATAGTCCTCAACGGTGCCGAATCTATTCTACAAATTGGTACACTTGCGGGCATCTACCGAGAAGGCTATGAAGGCTATGGTGAATTCATCAGACGCTGGGGAGAAGAACCCCATCAAAGCTGTTTGTTGATTACCAATCAGGAGAAACTCAGCGAAATTTCGTTACAAGAAGGAGAGACTTCACCTGTGCGTTCCTTAAAACTTGAAGGTTTAGGGGAAGCCGCTCAGTATATTTTGCAGGAAAAAGGATTGTCTGGGCAGAAAAACTGGGACTATTTAATTAAGGCGTATCGTGGGAATCCCTTGATGTTAAAACTTGTTGCCATAACCATCAAAGAAGTTTTTGATGGCAGTGTGACCGATTTTTTGGCAACTACCCTATTTACCCATGACGTTAGTGACTTTATCGAAGAAATCTTAGATCGGTTATCAGATTTGGAACATAAAATTATATATACCATGGCTAGTCACAAAGAACCTGTAATCCTAACTCAATTACAGGATGAATTACTGGAGATATCGCCTCAGGAATTACTCAGGGCTTTAGCCTCCCTGAGACAGCGCTCCCTAGTAGAAAAATCTCAAGGCGGGTTCACCTTGCCTCCTGCAGTCATGGAAGTGACTAACCAATTAATTGCTGAGCGAGAATAGTCAGAATATCCCAGTTTACTAAATTTTTGCAACTATTAATAGTTAAATTTAACTGGGTGATATCGAGTCCAGTTAATCAATTTGTCTTCAGGTAAATCGTTAATTGTAAATTGTTAATGGTCAAAGGTCAATTAACAATTTACAATTAACAACAACTAACAATTCACAAACAACCAAGAATGATAAGTATTCAATTGGACATGATATGACTCAACAGGGTTTCTAGGCTTTAAATACAATGGCTGGATCAATACGAGTCACCTTTTGGATAGCGAACAAACCCGAAGTTACACACATTACCACAGTTATGCCAAAAACACCTGTGGCAGATACTGGCGTGATCAAAAGGATAATTCCTTTTGATTTAACCCACACACTCAACCCCCAGCAAAGGAGCATACCAGGCAGATAACCAAGAACAGCCATCCACAATGCTTGCTCCACAATAACACTATAAATAAAGCGATCCGGTGCGCCCATCGCTTTTAGGGTACCAAACTCTTTGATATGGTCAGAAACCGAGGCATACAGAATCTGAGTGACCACTACCATGCCAACAATCACTCCCACAGCAGCACCTAGACCTAATACAAAACCAAGACCTGTTCGCACCTGCCAGTAATTTCGGGTCTTGCGTGCCATCTCAACCTTCGTATAAGCACGAGTCCCGGGTAAAGCAGCGTCTAAATTCTGCTTGAGTTGCTCAAGATCCTGACCTAGTTTAGCCTTTACCATGATATAGGTAATGGGGTCTGTTAGGCTCAAAGGTGTAGGTTCAGGAATCTCCGACTCATCAGACTTATTCAAAGACTTTGACTTTTCGTAAATAGTGGTACACTGCAAATTATCTGAAGATTCTACAGTGCAGTTAAGCTTAGAGGTATAGCTGGTGTTGATATAGGTATTGGCATTTTCTAAGGAAGTAAATAAGAATGGGCTAGCTACAAGGGATTGACTCTCCGTGGTTAAGCCGACCAATCGAGCAGGCAAGAAGTTAACCGTAGCGGTATCACCGATATCTGTCACATTGAGCGTCGGTAATCTGCTTTGATCCACCATAACCGTGTAAGGCTCCTTAAGGGTCTTCAGTCTACCCCGAGTGATTTTTCCAGGTTGGAACAGTTTTCCCCCTAGGTCAAATCCAATCAACTTAACAGGACTGGTATCTCCCTTAAGAGGACGCCATCGACCTGACCCCATCAGTAGTGCTTCTGCTCGCTCCACACCTTTGACTCGTTGAGCTTGATCTAGCTGATTTTTTAAAAGTGGCTCGGTTAGCTCAAACTGAACCATTCGGTCAGAACTTACCCATATATCTGCCTCGGATCCCTCAATCAGAAGAACTGTAGAGCGAGTGAACCCGTTGAGCAGACCAGTTTGGATTGTGACTAAGCTAACGGCAAACATAATTCCTGCTTGAGCGACCAGAAAGCGAGGAATGTCTGCCCAGAGGTTTTTGCGAGCAATAGAGACCATAGGAGATTATGCCGAGAGAACTTTTAAGTAATATCACGTCCGAGAGCATAGAAATTGTAAGGTGTGGGTTTTTGGTAATTGTTATTTCTCCCAACCTTGGGTTCGAAGAAGACCTGATCGCAAGCGCCAGCCACGAAAACTATTCCATGGGCATACTCTCTTGATTTAAAAAGCTTCCAGAACTTAATAGGGCAAGGGTTTCATGGGTGTAGCGGGTTCTTCTGAATGCTTACAGTCAAAGTCATAAAGCCAGTGTAACTCATAGACTTTTAATTAACTAACATTAACTAACCAGTAAATTTTTGTAAATCCCTGCCAAGATGGCAACACAGCTCAGTGGCAAGAGTGATACATTTCAGTAGTTTTCTGGCATAGAAGGTCATAAATAATCAAAAACTTCCGTCAATGCGTAAATACCCCATAGTGTCTCTCTTGTAATTTGTGTAAACTCACGGATACATCAACCTCATAAAATTCTGTAGCATTGAGCTAGCAGTTACCTGATCAATCATATTTTACTTGTGCATCTCGGTGAAAGTCTTTAACTGTTCCCGGTGTTTTTTCTTGCCTATGGTTAAGAAAGCCTCTTGCCAATCGGCAAATTATTCCGGTAATGGCAGCACTAGGACAATCAGTTTTGCTGACAACGGCAATCAGGTAAACCAAAGGCAATGATGGCGATAGAACAAAATTATCCTCTAATTCCAATCAAAGAGTTTACTTCCGTCAAACAAGCTGGGTTGTTTGAAATTTTGAAGCAGCCTCGGTTTAGCGGTCAACTCATTCTAAGTGATCCTAGTAAACAAGAATGGATATTTCACATTTATATGGGTCGCCTCATGTATGCTACCGGAGGGACTCATCCAGTGAGACGGTGGCGTAGAAACCTACTCATTCACTGTCCTCAGACATCTGCTCAGCTTTCATCACTGCAAGAGGATCTAGCTAATACCAATTGGGAAGATGTCAATGTCTGTTGGGACTATCATTTGCTATGCCTATGGGTAGATCTGCACAAGGTTACCCGTGATCAAGCCGTCAAAATGATTCAGTCTGTCATGGTAGAAATACTTTTTGATGTTACCCAAGGGATGCAGATCACCTATCAAATCAAACCAGATTCCTCATCATCATTATCATCATTATTTAAACCACTGGTCTTGATTGACGCAGAGCAAGTCATCCATGAAGCTGATCAACTTTGGGAAGCTTGGCAAAGTGCTCGTGTAGCAGACCGCTGCCCTAATCGGGCACCAATAATCAGGCAGCCCGAGCAACTGAGAGTTAAAACATCCCCTCAGGCGTACCAAACTATGACCAAGCTGTTGAATGGACAATATACCCTACGAGACTTAGCCATACTAATGAAACGGGATGCTAGGGCAGTTACTCTGTCGATTCTGCCTCACCTGCAATCAGGATTAGTGGAACTAATAGATATTCCGGATTTACCTGCTCCAGTTTCACTACCTCCGAACGAAACATCGGTAAAAACTGTACCTGAGCAGAAACCTTTGATTGCCTGCGTGGATGATAGTCCCCTGATCTGCCAAAGCATGGAAAAAATTCTTACCTCAGAAGGCTATCGCTTTGTGGCTATTAATGATGCACTTAGGGCGATCGCTACTTTGTTAGCTAGTAAGCCAGAGTTGATATTTTTAGATCTAGTCATGCCAAATGCTAATGGCTATGAAATTTGCGGTCAATTGCGTAGGCTCTCCTTTTTCCGCAATACTCCGATCGTGATTTTGACCGGTAACGACGGCATCATCGACCGTGTGAGAGCTAAGATGGTTGGCTCCTCAGATTTTCTGAGTAAACCCATCAATCCTGAAGAGGTATTGAGAGTTATCATTAAACATCTTAAACAAGTTAATTAGAATTGACTAGATAGCCGAAATTTAAGTGTTTACAAAAAAATATGTTTAAACACTTGCTTACTTGATTATAATTTTAGAGTTATTTAAATCGGATAAAAATGGTTACCGCATTAATTGTTGAAGATTCATTAACTGATCTAGAAATTTTCAGAGGTTATCTCAAGGAAAATGGGTTTAATGTATTAACTGCCCATAATGGATCAGAAGCCCTAGAAAAAATTAGCAGTAATCAGCTGGATTTGATTGTCCTTGATGTTGTCCTTCCGGATCGCAGTGGTTTTGAAATTTGTCGAACCCTTAAAAATGAAGCTAAGACAAGCCAAATACCTGTGATAATCTGCTCCACCAAAGATACTGAAATGGATAAATTTTGGGCGTTGAAGCAGGGAGCAGATGCTTACCTGTATAAACCTGTTGATAACGCAGAACTCCTAAAAATAATTAACCAACTGGTCAAGGGCTAAATCTGAGCTATAAAGAAAGAGAGATCATCATGGTATCCAAGTTTGTCCCAGCTTTAGCTTCCCCGTCATCAGCCACTGAAACTGCTGCGAATGAAATTAGACAGCAGTTTCTGCGGTTTCATCTGGTACCTGATACTACTGCTTTAATGCCAATTAATCAGCTGACTGAAGTGCTGACCATTGCTGTTGGTCAAATTATTCCAATTGCCCATATGCCACCTTGGGTGATGGGTGTTTACAACTGGCGGGGTGAAGTTCTTTGGATGGTCGATCTCGGACACATTGTGGGACTAACTCCTTGGCATCAGCAACCGGTAAATACATCACACTACACCTCCTTAGTGTTGCATATCCAGTCTCATGATCCTAAGTCCGTTAAATACAACCAAATGCTAGGGTTGGTCGTCAACCGGGTAGAGGACATTGAATGGTGCAATCCCGATTTGATTCAACCTCTGCCGTCATCAAGCATGAATCCTGAATTGGCAAAGTTTTTACAGGGATATTGGCTGAAACATGGTGGTGAAATGCTAGTAGTTTTTGATGGAAAACTAATTTTTGATACCATGTGTTAATCATAATATTCAGCGACTTTTACCTACTCGTAGTATTTCCTCATTAATCATCATAAATAATTATACTGTTTAAGTTAATAAATTATTACAATAATTACAAATTTACGGGAATCAAAACTAAGTGTTTAATCATGAAAAAAGAAACGAATAATTTTAATTATAATGCCAAAAAGCCAAATAATAATGATATGGCAAAATCCCAAAAGGCGCTGGTTAAGACACTTTTGCCTGAGTCAACTATTCCTAACGTTAAATTGCGGGTTGTTCAAGAGTTAACAGAACCTGAGACCAAGATAAACCATTTGCCAGACCAAGATATCAACGTAGCAGATCAGCTTCTGGAACTGGTCAAAACTGAAAAAAAAAATCAGAGTAATAAAAATACTCTCAGCCGCCAGTTGTTGACAACGATTATGCCAACGGTATTGATTCCTCTGACTCTGGCTAGTCTAGTAAGTTACAGAATTGTTCACGACCATGACAAAGAGCGAAATAAATTACAGCAGCAGGAGCAAGCTCTAATTGCTGGTGAAGCAGCTAGCCAACTGATTAAGGATACCTTTACTGTACCAACCTTATTAGCGAGTAATCCTTTAGTCATCAATGCAGCTCATGCTAGTAGCAAAAGCGCACAACAGCAAGAACTTCAGAAACTGGCTATTGACGAGATTGAATTGCGTTTTCAAAACACAAAGCTCCTCCAACCCAATCCACAACTCAATCGTTACTTAAAGAGAATCGTCAACGATTTAGGTCTAGGGGAATTATTTGTCACTGACCGCTATGGGTACAACATTGCTTATAGTAATCTCACCTCTGACTTTGTGCAAAGGGATGAAGACTGGTGGCAACAAGCCAAGCGTCAAGGCCGTTGGGTCAGTGAACTGGACTTTGATGATTCAGCTAATGTCTTTGGTTTTGATCTAGCTCAGGCAATCAAGGATCCTCAATCAGGAGAATTTCTTGGGGTGATTAAAGCTGTGCTACCCATGAATCAATTAGAGCAACTGTTCCCTTATCTAGAACATATCGGATTGATGGGTTCCCAACAAGTGCAGCTGATAGACACTAGCCAAGGCATGGTAATTAGTACGCTCACCCCTCAAGGTAGTCTGGATGAGGAGGAGATCATTGGGGGTGAAGCAGTTTGGGAGATTGCTAAGTTTTTAGTCCAGGCACCGACCCAGCTAACTATTAATACTAAGCAAGACTTCAATCGCTTCAAAGCTAAGTATTCACTAAAGGAAGCAAGACTTTCGACCTATACGAATAAAACGGGAAAGCAGGTAAAAATTGTTTACTTCCTCTATAAAGATAAGTTCTATACCATTGTGACTAACCCACAAACGGATTGGGTATCCGTTGCTTCCGTGGACAAATCAGAACAGCAAAGCGCTGGTAATGAGTTAATCTTAGCGTTTGTCTTAATAGCCCTAGCCTTGGGAGCAGTGATTCTGGTAGTTGTTCTGCTTTTATCCCGCCGCCTATCTGCTCCTCTAAGTCAATTGTCTGATACAGCCAAGGAGGTGGCTGCGGGTAATTTAGATGCGATTGCTCAACCGAGTGGTACCACAGAAACCCAAACCTTGGCTCACACCTTTAATAAACTAGTAGCCCGGATTAAAGTTCTGGTACAAGACCAAAGCCTTGAGGCTAAGCGTGCTAAGCAACTCAAAGACATTACCATTCAGCTAACTCAAGCCCTTGACCTCCAAGAGATCCTGGATATGGTAGTGCGAGGGAGCCGACAAGCCCTGGATGCGGATCGAGTGATTGTCTATCGCTTTGATCCCAATTGGAAAGGTACTGTCATTGCGGAATCCGTGGCTGCGGGTTGGCCCCAGGCTCTCGGTGCGGAAATTGCTGACCCTTGCTTTGCAAAAAATTATGTGGATAAGTACATCCAAGGTCGAGTTAAGGCAACACCCAATATTTATGAAGCTGGTCTGACTCGGTGTCACCTGAAGCAGTTAGAACCCTTTGCGGTCAAAGCCAATTTAGTTACCCCGATTGTCGTTGAAGGGGAACTCTTAGGCTTATTAATTGCTCACCAATGCAGTGAACCTCGAACCTGGCAAGCTTCGGAAATCGATTTCTTAACCCAAGTAGCTAACCAAGTGGGACTAACCCTTGACCGGATCAACCTCTTGGAACGGCAAAGAATTGCTGAAGCCGAGCAACGGACTGCTAAAGAGCAGCTTCAAAAACGCGCACTGGAATTGCTGATGGAAGTAGACCCAG
Organism: Moorena sp. SIOASIH; assembly: GCF_010671925.1. Lineage (GTDB taxonomy): Bacteria > Cyanobacteriota > Cyanobacteriia > Cyanobacteriales > Coleofasciculaceae > Moorena. Next base: position 198,421 of record NZ_JAAHIH010000006.1, read on the forward strand.
TTAGTAAAGGAGACCTCTCGATCCGTGCCCGTGTGACCGCCGATGAATTGGGAACTGTTGCTGATTCCTACAACGCTACCATTGAAAGCTTGCGGAAACTTGTGGTGCAAGTGCAACAGGCAACCAAGCAAGTTACCACCACCACTACTCAAGATGAAGCAGCGATTCGAGAACTATCCACAGAAGCCTTGCGACAGTCGGAGGAAATTACTGCAGCTTTACAACGAATTCAAGACATGACGACTTCAACTCAAGCTGTGGCTGCTAGAGCCTCTGAAGCTGAAGCTGCAGTTAAACAAGCGGCTCAGACAGTCCAAGCTGGGGATACTGCTATGAACCGCACTGTAGAAGGATTTATGGCGATTCGGGAAACTGTAGGCAGCACTGCCAAGAAGGTCAAACGCCTTGGGGAATCGTCCCAAAAGATTTCTAAAGTAGTTAACCTAATTAGTAATTTTGCAGCTCAAACCAACTTGCTAGCGTTAAATGCTTCTATTGAGGCAGCTCGTGCTGGGGAAGAAGGTCGAGGCTTTGCGGTGGTTGCGGATGAAGTGCGAGCCTTAGCCCATCAATCAGCAGAAGCAACCGCAGAAATCGAAAAAATTGTGGCACAAATCCAGATGGAAACCAATGAGGTGGTAGCTGCCATGGAAGCTGGTACTGAACAAGTGGTAGGAGGAACGAAACTGGTGGATGACACCAGGCAGAGTTTGAATCAAATCACTGCAGTAATGGTCAAGATTAATGAGTTGGTCGAAGCGATCGCTACCGTAACTGTTGAGCAAACTCAAGCAAGCGTTTCAGTGACTCAGACTATGACTAATGTGGCAGCGATCGCTAATCATACCTCCATAGAAGCTAATCAGGTATCCCACTCGTTTAAACAACTGCTTACAGTTGCCGAGCAACTGCAAGATAGTGTAGGCAAGTTCAAGGTGAGTTAGTGTTCTTAGTCAATTGTTAATTTTTTATTCTTAATTCTTAATTCTTAATTCTTAATTGCCATTTTCAAAGCAACTGTGATCTCAACAAGATTGACTGGGAATTCTATGGCTGTAACTCCTGAAATTTTTCAGTCACCCCGAGTTAGGCAATGGTGGCAACAATGTCCAAACCCTGGACCTCTTCACAACGAGAAACTACTGATTTTTAATTAATTGGGCGTATTCCATGACTCAAATCCCTCCTCATAATAACTCCCTTAAGGAGCACAATGGTCACCAGATTGATAATCATGATATTAAATTATCAGATAAATTTTCTGATAATTTATCTGATCAATTTTCTGATAATGGTCATACTGGCAGCCACCAAACTTTGCGCCTGTCAACATCTACCCTGAAAACTAAACTGGGTAAATCACTGCTACCACTACCCCAGTTAATCCAGTCAAAGATTGCACCAGCCCACAGACTTCCATCTTTATTTTGGAAATGGTTTTATAACCTGCCCATACAAGGTAAGCAGGTTCTAGCCCTGTTCACTTCAGAAGTGATCTCCGTGGTTGGCTTAGCAGGTGTGGGGGCTTTTTTGATTGTTACAGGAGGTCGTGCTCAATTAATCAACCAAGCCAAATCAGAATTGGCGGTTATGGATATTATCTATAATATCAAAATTAATCAGATGGGGTTTGGCTTTCGGGGACAATCTCACAATAGCGCAATTATTCAAGCGGTTCAAACCCATGCTCAAGGCAAACCCTTAACCCCCGGGTTGTTCAAACAAGTGAAAGATATTCTCCAGCATGAAATCCAGACTCGTCGGATTGAATATGCCACGTTGGTGGGAAAGGATCGGCGAATTATTGTCAATGCTAATGCTGATCGAACTGGGGAGTTTTTCGATCCCAATGACTTAGTCAGTCAGGTTCTGGAAAATCCTCAGCAAATTAAAACTAGTGAACTGGTCAGCTGGTCTGAGTTTGCGAAAGAGTCTCCCTTCCTACCTGCTGGCATTGTCCAGCAAAACAATCTCTTGATTCGCTACACCGTAACACCGATTAGAGCCACCGACACAGGGGCAGTTTTGGGAGTACTGGTTTCTGGGGATATTGTCAATGGCAAGCTGCCTATCGTCGAGGATACCCTAAAGTCTTTTGGGGGAGGTTATAGTGCGGTATATCTACGTCAACCCGATGGTCAATTCGCCTTGGTAACTGCCTTAGACCAGGGTAAAAGTACCAATTTAGCAGAAGCTCAACCGAATGTCTCCTTGCCCGATACCCCTTTCCTGAATCAAGCGGTAGCAGCTCAGGGTAATCCGATTACCAAACGCATCAATATAGGGAGGCAAACCTATACAGTCGCTGCCAGGACGCTAAATAATTTTAGTGGTAAGCCAGTTGCCCTTTTGGTAAGGGGAACCTCAGAAGCTCAACTCAACTTCCTCCTCACCGACAACCTACTGCTAAAGTTGGTAGTAGTGATCTTGGCTGTGACTGTTGATATATTACTAGCTATGCTGCTAGGACGAGCCATTGCTAAACCTATCCAGCAGTTGCAAAACTTAGCCGAGCAATTTGCTCAAGGGTCACGCCAAGTCCGAAGCAATCTGATCACTAAAGATGAGATCGGTAAGCTAGCCAGGACGTTTAATGAAATGGCTGAGAATGTTACCAGTCAGGAAAACCTGATACGTCGAGAGGCAGATCAGACACAAGTCATTATTAACCTTGCTGCTACCCCCATGTACAAATCTCTCGACCTCAAAGGTGTCTTCCAAGAAGCGGTGGAAAAAGCTCTCAATCAATTGAATGCCGACCGGGTAGTTATCTACCGCCTGAATCCTGATGGTAGTGGCTACATTGGATTCGAGACAGTTCAACCCGGTTGGCCCACAGCAATTAAAAATATGGTTGAGGATAGGATTGAGAATAAAATTGAAGATGCTTGTATTCCACACCAGTTGCTTGATGGCTACAAACATGGGCGTGTCATTGCCACCAACAATGTCTTTGAAGCAGGTTTCCATCCTGACCACGAGAAGTTGATGGAACGATTGCAAATCAAAGCCAATTTAGTGACACCAATTGTCCACGGAGAAACACTTTACGGCTTACTTATTGCTCATCATTGTACCGCCCCACACCAGTGGCAAGAGTCTGAAATCAGTTTCCTGACGCAGTTATCTCTTCAGCTGGGCAATGTTATGGAGCGAGCCATGTCCTTAGAAAAAATGGAGGCAGCCCGCCAAGAAGCAGAAAATCTTGCTCAGGAACAGCGCCAGATCAAAGAGGAGCTGCAAAAGCGTGCTCTAGAACTGTTGATGGAAGTAGAGCCAGTTAGTAAAGGAGACCTCACCATTCGAGCCCAGGTGACTGCCGATGAATTGGGCACTATTGCCGATTCCTACAATACTACCATCGAAAGCTTGCGGAAACTTGTACTGCAAGTGCAACAGGCAAGCAAGCAAGTAACCACCACCACTAGTCAAGATGAAGCAGCCATCCGAGAGCTATCCACAGAAGCTTTACGACAGGCGGAGGAAATTGCTAATGCTTTACAAAAAATTCATGACATGACAGTCTCAACTCGCTCTGTGGCTGCCAGTGCCTCTGAAGCCGAAGCCGCAGTTAAACAAGCAGCTCAAACGGTGGAAGCTGGGGATGCTGCTATGAACCGCACTGTAGAAGGTTTTATGGCGATTCGGGAAACTGTAGGTAGTACGGCTAAGAAGGTCAAACGCCTTGGGGAATCGTCCCAAAAGATTTCTAAGGTAGTCAACCTGATTAGTGGCTTTGCTGAGCAAACTAATATGTTAGCCCTCAATGCCGCTATTGAGGCTGCTCGTGCTGGGGAAGCCGGTCGAGGCTTTGCGGTAGTTGCTGATGAAGTACGAGCCTTGGCCCATCAATCGGCGGAGGCAACGGCGGAAATTGAAAAGCTGGTAGCAGACATTCAGGCGGAAACCAATGAGGTGGCAGCTGCTATGGAAGAGGGAACTGAGCAAGTGGTAGTTGGGACTAAACTGGTGGATGATACCCGCCAGAGTTTGAATCAGATTACTGCCGTAACGGTGAAGATAAATGAGTTGGTCAAAGCAATTGCCATCACAGCTGTTGAGCAAACCCAAGCCAGCGAATCAGTGACTGAAACTATGACTGACGTAGCAGAGATCGCGAATAGAACCTCCACAGAAGTCACCCAAGTATCTAACTCCTTCAAACAACTGCTCAAAGTGGCTGAGCAACTGCAAGATAGTGTGGGCAAGTTCAAGGTGAGTTAGTGTCGTGTCATTTTAGTCATTAGTATTTTGTTAATTACCAATTATCAATTACCAATTACCAATTACCAATTACCAATTTTATGTTGACCAATGACCAATGAAGAACCATGGCAACTCACTCTGAGATCCAAGACCAAGCCTATCAGTTTTTTATCGAAGAGGCACCAGAGCTGTTGCAACTGATCGAGACAGGCTTACTGACTCTCCAGCAAGAACGAACCACGGCTAAGATCCACGATTTAATGCGAGCCGCTCACTCCATTAAGGGAGGTGCTGCCAGTGTTGGGCTAGAGGCAATTAAAACCTTGGCTCATCGTCTCGAAGATATCTTCAAGGCTTTCTACAGCGAAGAGGTAGAACTGGATACTGAGCTAGAAAGCTTGCTGCTCAAAGCTTATGACTGCCTCCGCAATCCCCTCATCCAGCAAATTGAGCAAGGCTATTTTGACCCAGAGCAAGCCCTAGCCAGGGCTCAATCCACTTATGCCCAGATTGAAGAACGACTTGGTGATGCCCTAACACAGGTTGATAACTACATTCCTAGTTCCGGTGACTTAGGTATTGATATTGTATCCTCTATTTTTGAGGTTGATGTGGCTCAGGGACTAGAACGTCTTGCTGCGGTTTTAGCCAATCCCCAAAATTATGAGGTCGTGGGGGAATTAAAGGCACAAGCAGAGGTATTTGCTGGCTTTGCCGAGTTACTGAACTTGTCCGGATTTGGAGCGATTGCCCAAACGGCTGTAGCGGCAGTAGAGCAAAATCCCCACCAAGTCTTGAAAATTATTGAACTGGCTCTAGCTGATTTTACAACAGGACGAGCTGCTGTACTAGCAGGCGATCGCACTCAAGGGGGAAATCCCTCGACTGCTCTAGTGGCTTTAACAGAAGCCCCTGCCGCTCCAGCTAATGACATCACAAATAGTCTAAATACCACCTCTGAATTTGAAGATATCTTTAGTGACTTTAACCTAGGCGAAGCAAGCAATTCCTTTGAAGACTTTACCTTATCCGAGCAAACGGCTACCCAAGCATCCCAACTGAATCCACTAGCCGAAGAGACTTTCGAGACCTCACCCACTGTTGCCCATCAGGAAACTGACCTAGATCAAGCAACTGAAGACAAACCATCTTGGAAGGTTACCGACTCAGCTGATGTTACTGATATTTTTAACAACTTTAACCAATATCAACAGAGCTTACTCTTTGAAGACTTTGCTCTAGCCCAGGAAACCACTGCCCAGCAGCCCCAAGTGAACCTGCCAGCTGAGGAAGTTCCTCTAACCCCACCGATTCTTGCTGATCTCAGAACTAGTGACTTGGGGCAAGCAAGTCTTGACCTACCATCTGATCAATCTACGCCTTCAGAGGATCAAGTTAACCCAGTCCAAGAAGCAGAAGCATCTTTCCCAGAGGAAACCATTTCCCCGACCGCAGAAACTGTCCCAGGCTCGAAGCAAGACCTGAGTAAATCTAAGGCTGACCCTACCCCAGGATCTAAACCAGTAGCGAACTCGCCCAATCCATCAAGCACTGCTTCTGCTCCCCTGAAGAACTCATCCCTAGAGGTACCAAAAACCCTGGAAGCCGCTGTGGAAAAGATTGAACAAATCTTTGAAAGCCTGCCACCGCTCCAGGATATGCCTAAAGCAGATGTTCCATCACCACCAACGTTACCAGCAGCCGCATTCTTAGCCAATGAATTAGCTATCAACCAAACCACTCAATCGGCTAAATCCCAGCAGCATCAACCTACTCGACCTAATCAACCTACTCCTAAGCCGTCAGAGCATCCCAGCCAAAGTCCAACCTCTATTTCCCCTGAGAGTTCAGTCCGGGTGAACTTAAAGCGACTAGAACGGATGAACAATCTGGTAGGGGAACTAGTGATCAACCGCAATAGTATTGGCCTCCAAAATGAACAATTACAAGTAGCAGTGCGGGAACTTACCCAAAGATTTGACCTTTGTCAAACCATTGTTAGTCAATTACAAGACTTATCTGATCAGAGTCTAGCGAGTGCCTCAAGTGCTGGATCAATGGTCTCAAATCCTAGCTTTGCCTCCCTTAGTAAGAATGAGTGGAATCAGCAAGAAACAAATTCTGTCCGTGAGAGAAACTTACCCCAGCAATCGGTAACGTGGTCAGGCCAAAAGAGCCTAGAGAGTGAGTCAGACCCATTGAACAAACCCCTGTTTGATTCCTTGGAAATGGATAGCTATAGCAACGTCCATTCTTTGATCCAAGGACTACAAGAAGAAATGATGCTACTTAAAGAAGCGGTGGGGGATATAACCCTATTTGCCCAGCAGTCTGATCAGACCTTGGAACAACAGCGGCAAATGCTTTCTCAGCTACGAGACGAGCTGATGTGGGCGCGGATGTTGCCTCTGGGTCAAGTACTCAACCGCTTTCCCCGGGCTTTACGGGATCTTTCTACCCAACACCACAAGCCAGCCAAACTCAAGCTTTCTGGTACAGGGGTTTTGGTAGATAGAGCAGTGCTGGAAAAACTTTATGACCCCTTACTACACTTACTCCGGAATGCTTTTGATCATGGCATTGAATCCCCTGAAATTCGGCGGAAACGAGGTAAATCAGAGCAAGGACAAATTGAAATTCGGGCTTACCATAAAGGCAATCAAACCATCATTCAAGTTAAGGATGACGGTGAAGGTCTCAATATTGAACGCATTCGTAAGCAAGTATTGGTCAAGGGATTGTTGTCAGCCAAACAAATTGCTAAAGCTCCTCCATCCCGCCTGTTAAAGATGATTTTTGAGCCAGGATTTTCCACCGCAGCTCAAGTCAGTGAACTGTCTGGTAGGGGAGTAGGTTTAGATGTAGTACGCTCTCAAATTCGAGCTCTCAAAGGTAAAATCTCTGTCACCTCATCTCCAGGTAAGGGTACAACCTTTACCCTACGCCTACCGTTAACTCTAACCATTGCTAAATTACTAATTGCTACAGTCGGTCCAATTGTTATCGCTTTACCATCAGACAGTATTGAAGAAATTGTGGTTCCCAAGGGGGATCAGATGCAAAAATCTGGGACAAAACGGTTTTTGCTCTGGCGCGGACAAATGCTTCCCACTTATACCATGTCTGATCTTTTGGAATATAACTGTCCAGTCAGGGAAACCACTCCTAGCAAAGCTTTAGTCTATGTCCCCACTCCTGAAGATTGGGCATTACCTCTGGTAGTAATGCGTCGAGAGCAGCAGGCTTTTGCGTTAGAAATCGATCGCGTGATCACAGAGCAAGAGCTAGTGATTAAACCCTTTGGCAAAGCCCTTGCGGCTCCCAGTTATACCTATGGTTGTACCATCTTGGGGGATGGTAGTTTAATTCCGGTGATAGATGGTAACGCCCTGCTAGAGCAATTTTTAGCTCAAAGCCAGGAAGAGACTAAACCGAGAACCTTGTCCAATATACTCGAAGCTACCACTAAGAAAAAGTCATCGGTTAACCTGACTCAAACTCCTGCTAAAACTTCTCCACTTCCCACAATTTTAATTGTGGATGATTCTACAGGTTTACGACGAACCTTGGCTATGAGCTTGCAAAAAGCGGGTTACCGAGTTTTACAGGCTCGGGATGGACAGGAAGCCTTGGAACAATTGCGGCAAAGTTCCAAAGTCCAGATGATAATTTGTGATATTGAAATGCCGAATATGAACGGTTTTGAGTTTCTTGGTCAACGTCGCCAAGACCCTCAGTTATCAAAAATTCCTATAGCAATGCTTACATCCCGTAGCAGTGAAAAACATCAGCGTTTGGCAATGCATTTGGGTGCTAACGCTTACTTTACTAAACCTTATATTGAACAAGATTTTATTGGAAAAATCAAAAACATTATTGAACAAAGTAAATCTGAATTTTAAGTATTAATCTATCAGCTAATGTGCTAAGCGCACGCTAGGCGAACAGCTATCAGCCATTCCTAATCAGCCTTTAGCTCAAAGCAATAAGCAATTAGCTTCTTGAGGGGTGTCCACGACTAATCAGTTACTTGCACCCAGATCCTTGAATTATCGTGCATCATTATACTTTTAATCCTAAGTTGACAAACTTAGTCTGGTGAGTTATTTCAAGTCTGGTTGAATACCCATAATTAGAGGGAGGGTGGGAAGTGTGGGGAGATGGGGAGATGGGGAGATGAGGAGATGAGGAGATGGGGAGATTTTTATTAAGGGTAATTATCTTGACATGTAAGCATTCAGCCGTCAGCCGTCAGCTAAAAGCTCACGCTACTTGAGGTGCCGTCAGCCGTCAGCCGTCAGCATTCAGCTGACGTAACAAAGATTAAACGAATGCTTACTTGTTTTATTTAAAAGCTCAAAGCTGAGAGCTGAGAGCTGAGAGCTGAGAGCTGAGAGCTGATAGCTGAATGCTTACCTTGACATGATATTACTCCATTCAATTCCTATTGCTTCCAAATCCTGATCATAAGACTTGGAATCTTTCATCATTCATACTTCTTTAAACACGATGAATTCGACATCATGAAAAATAACTTAATTTACTCCCAGCTTAATGATAATTATCTATCGCCAAATCAGAATGCTACATCATTATTGAAATTAGTGGTCTTTAGAATAGACAACATCAATTTCGCATTTCCGATTGAGTGTGTAAAAAAAGTAATTAATTATACAACTGTTTATAGCAGTGGACTCAATGATATTGGCATTGCCCATATCGATGATCAGGAAATTCCTATTATCGACTTGCATCGCCGGTTATTTAAATCTAGCCAAATCAACACTTCTAACCCAGGACGTTTCCTGCTGATTGCTCAAAATACGAGGGGTGAAGGATTTGGTATCCCTGTACTCAAAACACCGAATTTGATAGAGGTTTCCGTGACTGATATTCGTACCCTACCAGAGTCTTTTCGTCAAGCTGATACCCTAGGAATTGCTAGTCATGTTGCGGTGATTCCCCAAGAAAATACATCTTTGACAGTCTTTTTGCTAGATGTTAATCAATTGCTGCCTTGGATTTCTGAATAGGGAAAAGGTGAACAGGGAAAGGGAAAAGGGGTGAAGCATTGAGGAATCAGCAATCAGCTATCTTCGCCCCTAGCTTTATGGGATGGGGATAGTCCCAGTGGATGAGATTTCTGTTATACTTCAAATTATGTAATGGCTATCTGCCAGAATTAAAGGTTAAGCGGGAAGTCCCGCGCTCTATCCGTGCTTGATGAGCTTCCTATGGGAGAGCCTTTTTCTGGGAATTGTGCCAAGAAGTTGTTAGCATCAAAAACGCGCTTTGTCGATAACCAAGTCAAAAAACCTTGTTGCCAAAAAACCAACCAAGCAGAATCATCGGTCTTAGCGTCATCCGCTCTTATGCCCCACATCTCAATGCTACGCCATGACTGTGGGATGAATGGCGGAGAGGAATTTTATCGTCTATACTGAAAATAGTAGGGAACACAAATTAAGAGCTAACCGCCACCTACTAACTTAAAATCGAACTTTTTTTTTGTACTGTTCCGGTGGGTCGGGGCATCCCGTATCGTTAATAAAGCTTGCCGTTCGCGCCCCGCGTGGCCTACGGCCTTGTATCCTAACCGATGGGTGGAGTTGGCAAGAAGCCCACACTGAACTCAAAGAGTCAGTGTGGGAGTATGTCACCACTATAAGGGTGAAGTAGAAGCAGTTGGAACAAGTATCCGACAAAACGCATCTAGAGATAAGATGTAGCATAGTAAGTCTTATCTCCAGCAGTAGGACTGATGGCGAGTCCCTCTGATGTGAAACAAAACGTTTCTATTCAGTCTAGCTCGCAGCTATATAAATTAATCTGCCAGAATCCCCTAGCTTTAGCGATGGGGAGTCGTCAATTTCCAGCAGTACGACCTAAGAGTATAGTCAAAGGGTGCTGCTAATTTTTAATATATGGTGTTTCCCAAAAAACTGATTAAGGGCGGCTCTAAAGTATCTAAAGTTATAGATTTACCTAAGTATGGTATACGCTCCATTCTTGCTAAAGGGGTGCAGATGGACTTCCAGTCAGGACAAAACCGTGTTCAAGTCCTCAAAGGAATAGACTGGGAAGTCAAACGTGGTGATATCCAACTTTTAATGGGACCGTCTGGCTCTGGCAAGACTACCCTTTTGTCAATATTGGCGGGATTACTGACCCCGACACTGGGAAAAGTCTATTTACTGGGTCAAGAAATTACCAGTATGTCTAGAACTAAGCTGGCAGAGTTTCGACGGGAACACATTGGCTTTATTTTCCAACACTTCAACCTATTTCCGGCTCTGACAGCAGCAGAGAATGTGGAAGTTGTGCTAAACATTAAGGGAATTCGGGGGGTAAATGCTCGACAGCAGGCAAAAACGTTATTAGAGCAGGTTGGTTTAGAGGGGAAAGGACATCTTAGACCGAGTGACTTGTCAGGGGGACAGAAGCAACGGGTAGCAATCGCGCGGGCTTTAGCTAAAGAGCCACCGCTAATTATGGCAGATGAGCCAACGGCAGCCTTGGACTCTCACAGTGGTCATACAGTCATTGAGTTGCTGCGTCGTCTGGCTAAGGAAAAAGGCTGCACAGTGCTGATGGTAACCCACGATCCTCGTATTATCGATGTAGCTGACCAAGTGTCTTATATGGAAGATGGTATGTTGAAGGTTGAAGGTTGAAGGTGGAAGATTGAAGGCGATGGACGAAGTCCCGCTTTCAGCGAACGCGTGGCCTTTTGGCCAAGGTTGAAGGCGATGGACGAAGTCCCGCTTTCAGCGAACGCGTGGCCTTTTGGCCAGGGTTGAAGGCGATGGACGAAGTCCCGCTTTCAGCGAACGCGTGGCCTTTTGGCCAAGGTTGAAAGTTGAAAGTTGAAAGTTGAAAGTTGAAAGTTGAGGGGTGAGGGGTGAGTGTTAATGGTTCACCCTCAGCATCTTAGTTTTATTTGTACCTGCATCATTATGATGTGAATGGGCAATTTGCCAACACGACAAATTACTGTTCACTCTAGGCATCATAATCATGTTTATGGTAAATTTCTGGCTAGCTATAGGGGTTTTGGGACTGGGTTCTATTCTGTGGGTAGAACTGGTGCGAGACTTCTATCACCTCCTGTCCCATCACTGGACACCTCTGTATCGCTTGCATGTGTGGCATCATCGGGTCTTCCGTCAGGATTTAACTGCTGTCAGTGATACCATTTATCGACAGGCGCACTGGCGTAATGATGTGCCAGAAGCGTTGGTTATGCTAATCTTAGGCTTGGTGCTATGGTGGTTGGCTTATACCTGGACACCAGATCTGCATTGGGCAGCTTTGGCTGGTTCTGTGTACTCGATGGTATTTCTATTTGGTGCGATCGCTCGTGGCTATGGCATCAAGGGAGCTGATAAGTTGACTGATGGAACCCACCTTCCGGGTCCATTCCTCTGTCCTCCTTCCTGTTGGATGGTAAATCGCAGCTACCATTGGCGACATCACTTTGATAACCAAAAGGCTTACTATGGCGGCACATTGACTTTAGTAGACAAACTGATGGGGACAGCACTATCGCTCCAAGGGAAAACTATTGCAGTGACGGGAGCATCGGGAACTTTGGGACAGTCACTGTTGTACCATCTCCAGCAACGGGGAGCAAAATTGATTGCTCTGACCTCCCAAGAACAAACTGTTACGTTAAGTGTCAATGGTGAAAGCTTGCCAGTAAAAACCTTCACTTGGCAAGTGAGTAAAGAGTCCGAACTAGCTCCACATTTGGAAAATGTGGATATTCTAATTCTCAATCACGGCATCAATGTTCATCAAGAACGGACAGCCGATGCGATCGCAAAATCCTACGAGGTCAACACATTATCAAGTTGGCGGTTGCTGGAGATGTTTTTATCCACTGTTCGGACGAACGCAGATATTGCTCGCAAGGAAGTTTGGGTTAATACTTCGGAAGCGGAAGTTAGTCCAGCCTTTAGTCCATTGTATGAACTGAGCAAACGAACCCTAGGAGACCTAGTTACCCTCCGTCGTCTAGATGCTCCTTGTGTAGTACGTAAACTAATCCTTGGACCATTTAAAAGTAATCTCAATCCGATTGGGGTCATGTCAGCGGATTGGGTAGCCCAGCAAATCCTTAATCTAGCGACTCGTGATGTGCGTAACATCATTGTGACGATTAATCCTATAACCTATTTAGCGTTTCCAGTCAAGGAATTTTTTGTCAGCCTGTACTATAGGCTGTTTACTCATTAGTCCTTAGCAACTTGCGTTAATTGCTACTAATTAGTGGTACTAATTACTAAGGGTGGCGTAGCCGTTCGCGTAGCGTGGCTGAAAGGCCAAGGTAACGTTGAATTTACGGCACCATATTACTACAGAGTTAAAGTCTTCTGGATTAACATCAGCAGGGATACGGTACCGTTGAGTGCCACTGACCTGCTGAAGACGACCAAGACTTTCTTGAACTTCCCCATCCGTCGCAGGAATGGGGATTCCCAGGCACAACCTAATTGGCTGTTATCTCCTAGGGCGTAACTTTCCCCCGCACCGGAGGTAGCTTAGTAGGGTCAATACCCAGTTTTTTGAGATCCTTATCTCCTATATTAACATTGTCGAAAATTCATCCCCGACCTAAGAGGACGGGGTATTCTTTTCTCTCAACCTCCCCAGTAGATAATTTTCCTTACTGTAGGATTTGGGGACAGTTTGGCGGTGCAACAGCACCATTAAATCGGGTCCGTTGTCGGTCTTAAAGGTTTCGTCAAACTTTTGGTAACGTTGTCCATTGTCTGTGACTAAACTTACCATGCCTTGAGTCGAATGGGCTGCTGTTACAAAATTTCCTGATCTGCTTGTTGCCTGTGCCACTGTTCTCGCTGGTTCAGCAGCTGGAACAGTGGACACATCAATCTTGGTTGTCCTAGACGTAGAGGTAGAGGGTTTTGCCTGAACAGTACTCTGATTCCCAGGTACTCCTGCTACACAACCTACGCTTAAAAAGGCAGTAGCACCAAAGATGGCTAAATAGTTAAGTTTGATCAGATTATCTATCTCGTGGAAAGATTACTCTATTTGCTCTTATGTCTAGTCTTCGGTGGCAGTAGCATGAGTTTTGGTTAAGAAATTTAGTGAATAATTATCAACTCTAGCTCATCAAAAAGTTTGTTTCTTATCATATCCCAAACTTGGTAATTTAAGTAAATTTTAATATTTAGCTCAGGTTATATTAATATATTATCAATATTATCTAGATTAGTCACATACTATTTTCTTAGTTTGGTTGAGTTTAAAATGACAAGTTATGAGACAATAATGGGTGTAATAGTGTTTCCAAATTCAAGGGGCAAATAATTGCTATAACCTTTATACTACCACACTTTTTAATGTCCTATTCCCTATTCCCTGCCCACAGCGCTATACCTGTTTTTAGACATGACAGTTCCCAAAGTGAGCTACCCAAACTCTAGGTGTTCTTCTAACAAACGAGTATTTAGGTTACGAGCTGCAACGGTCGTGATGCTGATTCTAGTTACTTGTTTCAGTGCGATCGCTCTAGCTTGGTTGACTGGTCAGGGGCAGATTACCCAGCTATTTGCTCAGCTGTATATCTGGCAAAGAAACCCACCGATGTGGCTGGAAGCACCAATGGTGACTCAGCACCACTACTTATTACTGCCAACAATTATCTTAATGGTAGTTGTGCTGGGGGTCACGAAAATCTCTCCCCGTCCTCGCACTTGGTCTAGAAATTTAGTGGTGGGGATTTTGCTAGCACTATTGGGACGATATCTGCTCTGGCGAATCTTCTCTACCCTCAATTTAGTGGATCCCCTTAATGGTGTCTTTAGCCTAGGATTATTTTTACTGGAAATGTTGTTGCTAACCAGCAGTATTATCCAGCTATTTTTAATGTTAAGGGTCAAAAACCGTAGCGCTCAGGCTTCCCAGTTATCAATAGATGTGATTTCAGGAAGGTTTAATCCTTCTGTGGATATCTTAATCCCAACCTATAATGAACCCTGTTTTATTTTAAAGCGAACAATTATGGGTTGTCAAGGGATAGATTATGACAACAAAAACGTTTATTTACTAGATGATACCAAACGTCAAAATGTCAAAGAGCTAGCTGCTGAATTGGGGTGTAACTATATCACTCGTCCAGATAATTCTTATGCCAAAGCGGGAAACTTAAACCATGCTATTCCAAAAACCTCAGGGGATTTGATTGTATTCTTTGATGCGGATTTTGTCCCAACTAAAAATTTCCTGACTCGCACCGTAGGTTTTTTTAAAAATAGTAATGTGGGATTAGTCCAAACTCCTCAAAGCTTTTATAATCCTGACCCGATTGCCTACAATTTAGGTTTAGAAGATGTGCTATTGCCAGAAGAAGAGGTATTTTATAGGCAAGTTCAGCCCATCCGCGATGGTGCTGGCGGTGTGGTTTGTGCCGGAACTTCCTTTGTTGTGAAACGTGATATTATAGAAGCAGCTGGTGGTTTTGTAACCGATTCTTTGACTGAAGATTACTTTACTGGTATTCGGATAGCAGCGATGGGTTACCAGGTTATTTATTTAGATGAAAAACTTAGTGCTGGTTTAGCCGCAGAAAATATTGCTGCCCATGTAGCTCAACGATTGCGGTGGGCTCAAGGAACATTACAGGCATTTTTTATTGATGCCAACCCTCTAACTATTCCGGGGTTAAAACCAATCCAAAGGCTAGCCCATTTAGATGGATTACTAAATTGGTTTACCGGTTTATCTCGCTTCGGATTCCTGTTAATGCCCCTAGCTTATTCATTTCTAGGGGTGATTCCCTTACAAGCAACGGCTGCTGAATTGTTGTATTTCTTGCTACCTTATTATCTGATACAGCTCACAGTTTTTTCCTGGTTAAACCTTCGTTCCCGGTCAGGATTGTTGTCGGATATTTACTCATTGCCTTGGTGTGTTCCTCTGAGCATGACAGTGATACAAGTCATGCTGAATCCCTTTGGCAAAGGATTTAAGGTCACACCCAAAGGCGTAAAACGCGATCGCTTTGTGTTTAACTCCAAGTTGGGATTGCCTTTGATTATCCTATTTATCGCGACAGCAGTGAGCCTATGGATGAATTTGAGTACTTCTGTGATGTATTGGGGGAGTGGGATATCAGCTACTGACGCTCAGATGATTCAAGGTCTGAGTCTAGGTTGGATTTGGAGTATCTATAACCTGATCATGTTGGGTATTGCTTTATTGATTGTACTGGATGTCCCCAATCCTGACCTTTACCAGTGGTTCAAGTTGCGCCGAGTGGTGCGGCTTGAGATCGGAAATCAGACCGTCTGGGGTATGACCACCAAGATTTCAGAAATTGGTGCTCAAGTGGCCTTGACGGAGGTGGCTGATTTACGATTAGATACCCGAAACACTGCTACTGAACAGTTGCCAGTGAGACTAGAGATGATCGAGGAAAAGCTACAGTTGTCAGGACTAGTTACTGAAATTGACAACAGTGGTGAGGAAGCTAGTCTACGGATTATGTTTGACCCATTAACTCTCCAACAGCATCGCACTTTGGTAGAAATGCTCTTTTGTCGTCCGGGTCGATGGCAGCGACGGGAAAGTCCATCAGAAATGCGATCGCTTTTACTGTTGTTTAAGATTTTGCTGAAACCGCGAGTGCTATTTGATCGCCAGGGTAAGACAGTACGTCGTGCGGAATGTCAGCCAAACCGAATCCTTTAACCAGATATGGGTTCTGATCTTGCCTGATGAATCTGTTTAGCAGCCCTTAGTCCAGATTCTAATGCCCCCTGTAACCATCCCCTAGTAGAAGAGGTATGTTCTCCAGCAAAATAAATTCGTCCTTCTCTACGTCTGAGTTCATTAAACAAATTGTCTTCTTGAGCTTTACTCGGATATGCCCAACCTGCCCTCGACCAAGGGTCATTCGTCCAAGAATGAGTTATAGCACTCAGCTGATAGTTACCAACTCCAGGTAAAATCTCTTCCCACTGCTGTAGTAATTGAGCTAATCTTTGCTCTGGGTCTAGAGCATCCATAGCTAGAGCAGCTTCCCCCTTTAGATAGGAATGCAAAATCCCTGTTTTTCCGGGACTATCCCAAGTGGGTTGCCACAGTTCTTCAGGGCGATCGCTAAATAAACCCCAACCATTTAAACCTTCTTTTTCCCAGAAACGTTCGGGAAATTCCACAAACATTCGAGTAGCAGGGCGATAGTTGTAACCACCCGAAAAAGCCATCTGTTTTTGAGGAGACAGTGGCGGATTAAAAGCGATCTGTCCCAGCACCGGCATAGGTACAGTGCAAAGTACAGAATCCCCATTGTATTGCCGTCCAGATTTACAAAAAACTCTAACCCCTAGAGATGTTTGTTCGATGCGAGTGACGGCATCACCAATATTAATTTTCCCGGCTAGAGCCGTGGCAAAAGCTTGTGGCAACCGATCTGAACCCCGCCCAATCTTAGTCCATTCCAATATTCGTCCTTTTGGCCAGGATCTGGCTAATTCATCGGCAGAAACTAGGGTCCGTTGACCATCTTTCCACCTAATGTAAAGCCCTTCCCTGGGATAAAAAAGCTTTAGACCTAAACCGAAGTGTTTAATATAGGCAAGGGTTAGATCGTGATCTGGAGGAATCCTTGCGGCTCCTGCTTCCACGAAATGTCCTTCGCTAAAATGACCCCGCAGAGTTAAAACTCTACCGCCCACTCGCTCGCGGGCTTCTAAAACCGTCACTGTATGACCCACTGCCGCCAGCTCATAGGCTGCTACCAGACCAGAGACCCCAGCCCCTACAACGATCGTTTTCTGAGGTGGCAACCCTGGTTTTAATTTTCCTGGAGTGCTTGAGGTTTGGGCTTTAACTTGAGCATAGATTGTTGTAGTAGCAAAGGTTAAGGCACTACGCAATAAAAATTTACGGCGATTAAGTTTGAACATAGAGTTACTGCAATCCTGGAGAATCACTAGATTGAAATTATTCAAGCTTTTCTTGATATAAGAACATAGGGTTGAGGCCACTTTTTCGGGTTGGAATCACGTCCGTTTAGAGGACATGGGTTCTTTCACCTCAAAAATTTCCACATCCATCAGCGAACCTAGAAAATTTTCGGTACTTTCTACAAACTTTTGGACCTTGAGATCGGCATCAAAATGGCTGGCTGGTAACAGATGAACAGCACTATGCCACTGCTCGGAAGCATCCCACCAGACATCAACAACAACCACATTAGTAGCATCAGCACCAGCCTTAACAATCAGACTCCGCTCAATTTTCTCAATATAAATCTCATGCTCGTGCCCCCCAACAATTACAGGAACCTTACCACTAAGTTGGTCATCTTGCTCGATCCCCGTGGCTAGTTCCCGATCTTCGGCAATGGTCTGATCGGTCAGCGGAATCAGCATGGTTGCGTCATTGGAACACTTAGACCAGGTTTCTTTTAACGCATCAAAGATCGGTTGAATGGTTAGGTTCGCCCCGGGTCGGAAAGTATTGATCTTACTAGTGCAAAATCCAGCAAAGGCAACTCTACGAGAACCGACTTCAACAATGTCATATTTCGGAAGCAGCTGACCACTGGCATCCACAATTGGCAAGTCCAAGATGTTGCTATTTAAGCATTTCCCTTCGTAGGTTTTAAAACGCTCACCTAGGACATCCACGGTCACATCGAATTCATGGTTGCCCAAGCAAATATAATCAATGTTGACTACCTTGAGCACGTCCAGCATGGCTTTACCGCCATCAAGTGAGGTAATTAAACAAGGAGAGAGAAAGTCTCCGCTGAGGCAGGCAATCACCACGGCATATTCCGATGTTTCCTTCAGGGATTTAATCACTGTTTCCACGTAGGGATAATTCTTGATGTCGTAAACATCATTGATCGAAATGATTCTGAGATAGTTGCCCACCGCCTCTCGGGGTTTGGGCAGATACAATCGAGGAGTTGTCATGAGGGGAAGTAATATTTAGTAATATTTCCGGAATTTAATATAGAAATAGGATAAACAAAGAGATAAGTAAAAAATATAATTAAAATAGTTTCTTAAGAATTACACTGATGCCAGTGACAGCGTTGGTGAATACAGAAATGAATCGGGAGCAGGCACCGGAACATCCCAAGACTTGAGGTTTGGTCGTGATTTAGGACCAGGGTAAACCCATGTTATTTTGAAATGCCTATAGGTGCGCTTTCCGTTGGCGAATTAAATTCGCCACGGGTCGCACCTCTGGATATGATTATCTTACGATAAGTATTTTTGCTTATGAATTTTGAAATTTTGGTTAGGTGCGCTTTCCGCATCTAATTATTAAATTCGCCACGGGTCGCACCTCTGGATCGCTTCTGAGTAAGGCTTATAGAATTTAGATCCGTTTGCCCTGCCTGTTAGCAGGGCTATTTCATTGACAATTTGCGATCGCTGAAAGCGGGACTTCGTCCATCGCCTTTGGCTGGCTCTTCGAGCCATCGCGGCGACTGAGTATGGTATTATCTGAGGGGTCGGTTTTTTTTCTTGTCTGATGGTTATTTACCACTTGGGCCCTTGTGGGACCTGTCTAGGTCAGCAATAAAAAAGACATGGAAACCTGACAAAAGTTGATGACTGTATCATTTAATGCTGTTAATTTTGTCCTACTTGTTGAATAATCGAGTAGATTAGTATAGAGAATATCGACAGAATGACTAGAGTTTTTACAAGTGCTGTTATCAATACTCATATTGATAAAGTCTGGATGAAGATCAGAGATTTTAATGCTCTGCCTAACTGGCATCCAGCTATTGCTAACAGTTACATAGAAAATGATGAACCTAGCGATAAAGTTGGCTGTATTCGTAATTTCAATCTCAAAGAAGGGGGGAATATTCGAGAGAAGCTATTGGTTCTAAGCGACTTAGATTATTTATTTTCCTACTCAATTCTCGAATCCCCCATGCCATTAACGAACTATGTGGCAACATTTCAGCTTAAGCCAATCACAGATGGAGATCGAACTTATGCTGAATGGACAGCAATATTTGACTGTGACCCCCAAGACGAAAATCATCTGATTAAGTTAGTAGGTGATGGTGTTTTTCAGACAGGTTTCAACGCATTGAACCAGATATTTAATAAATAATGAATAACCGTTCAAATGGCAGATGCACAGTATTGGATAGAGAAACTAAAACTCGATAAATTAGAAGAAATTGGCGGCTACTTTCGCTCACATCTTAAATCAGAAAAAACCGTCTCTCAGATAGCTGCTTCAGAAGGTGGCAATGATCGTAGATTGTGGGAAGTCAATTATTACCTCCTGCAGAATAATGATGTTACAGCACTTCATCAACTCAAGCAAGATGAAATATGGCATTTTTACGCGGGTAACCCATTGGCTCTTCATATATTCCCCAATGATGGAAATTACCGGAAAATTAAGCTGGGTAGTAACTTGGACGCGGGTGAAGTTTTTCAAGCAGTTGCAACCCATGATACTTGGTTTGGGGCGACAATGGTTGAACCCAATTCTTTTGCACTAGTTGGTACTACTCTAGCGCCCGGTTGGCATCCAACCGATTCCACAAAACCTACTCCTAATCAGTTGGAAAAATTGATGGAAATTTATCCGCAACATCAAGAGTTAATTAAGCGATTAACGCTTAGTATATAGCTGTAATTTATATTAAATCGTTGTATAGCAACGTTTATGACTGTATTCTCATCACCAAATCTTAATTATGGGTATCCCAGGCCTGGTCAACAGGAACTTAATAGTCAAGACATCATGAACCATGTCTTTTTTCTTTCCCCCAGTGAATGGAAAAAGACGCGAGAAGAAAAACAATTTGACTATATCGTTATTGGCAGTGGCTTTTGTGCTCTTGGCTTTATTGAGAGAGTTATTAATAAAGATGATAATGCCAGAATTCTGCTCATCGAACGCGGGTCATTTTTCCTGCCAGAACACGTTCAAAACTTACCGACTTCCTACCAAAAACTGTTACTCAAGCAGGCGTTAAAAACCTTTCCCTGGACTTTATCATCTAAGACCCTTAATCTTAATAAATATATTAAATGGCAGCATGGGATAATCCCCTTTTTCGGAGGTGGCTCGACCCTATGGAGTGCCTGGTGCCCGGAACCGACAACAGCGGAAATGAACGGTTGGCCTCAAGCAACGATTAAGGCAGCCCAAGACTATTTTAAGACGGCGAAAATGTTGCTGAATGTGGTTGGAGCCAATGACGAAGAAACCGGAAATATCTTTGACCACTGGCAAAATAAACTAACTGAGAGATTGAAGCAGAATCTTCAGGATATTAAGTCAGCCACCCGCGTCCAACATGCTCAGATTGCCGTTGGCACTCCAACGATTACATCCACTGACGTGGAAAAGTTTTCCACACCAGGGCCACTTCTGGATGAGGTAATAAAATGCCAGGAAGAAGCCAAAAAACGTCAGATTGATTCCCGACTGAGTATTGTCACCGAATGTACAGTGACACGGATCTGGCAACAGGAAAACCAAGCAACAGCATTGGAAACAACCCGTGGGGTGGTCAATGTTGGCGATAGTAAAGTTATTTTAGCCATGGGGAGTATACCGTCAACAACCCTGGTTTTGAATTCTTTTCCACAGGCAAAAAATGCGGGTAAGCGGTTTACCGGCCACTTTATCAGTGCCATTGTTGCCCGTATTCCCCGAGACGACTTTCTGGAAATCTTTGACTGGGAAGAAAGCATTAAAGATGATTTAAGGAAAAAAAATCTGGAGTTGGCAGCTATCTACTTGGCTGGCGTCGATCAGGAAACTCAGGGACAATATCACATTCAACTCTCAGCTATATCCGATCCTGACCCAACTAATAAGACTCACATTGATACAGCGGCTCGTAATATGCCGGATGTGGTAGCCACCGCCTCACCCAAGCAACTTGAGACATCCAAGGATTACATCGTGTTTGTCTGTGCGGTTCTGGGTGAACTATTCGATAACCCTGGTAACGGATTAGAAAAAAATGATGGGGACGATCCCACAACCAATGTTACCCTGCAAGTGTTGGAAACGGACAAAGACTTATCCCTGTGGGATACTATGGACAAAGCCACTTTTGAGGTTCTTGAGCAGGGTTTGTCCCCAAAAGGAAAAGACCGAGTAGAATATTGGCACGGTGATCCCGATACGGGACAATGGAAGCGCGAACGCCACAAAACTCGTGTTCCCGGATTGGTACACGAAGCCTCAACCATGTGGATTGGGGATGATGAAGAGGCTGTTGTCGGATTAGATTATCGGCTCAAGGGTGTAGAGAACGTCTATATCACCGGAGCTTCACTTTGGCCCACTGGCGGTTCTTGGAACCCAACGTTGACCATGGTTGCCCTTGCCCAACATCTAGCCGATAACCTAACCGAACAAGCAAAGGAAACTAAGACATAGGAGATGGAACAGGGGTAGTGCCTTTCAGGGCACTACCCACCCCGTCCTAGCATTGATAAAATCCAACAGCTTTGGCCGTTCTAACCCTTGGTTCGGGTCTTGCAAAGCAACACCTTTTTATCATTACATTGCTAACAATGCCAGTTCATCCATCGACACCATACCATCTTTATCGACATCCAACACCTCAAACATCAGGCTAATTAATTCTTTCTGGGTGCAGCCTGTCCGTTTTGCCAATGCTCCCTGTACTTCTGCCGGGGAAATATAGCCATCTTGATTTTGATCGAGAAAGGCAAAGGCATTTTTGAAACCCTGTTTCAGCTCTTCTGTGGTCATTTTCCCATCGCCATCGGCGTCCCATTCCTCATAATTAATTAGGACTCTCCAGGCATCTTTCATACAGCTTTCTACGATCAGGTTTTGGCCTGGAAGACATTGCTCCAAAGCTGGAGCACCTCCATTTGCGTTGACATAATCTACCAACGGTTTGATTTGATCGAGCCCCCTCAGCAAGAATTGGACAATACTGAGGGTGTAAATCTTTTGGGGGTCAAATGGGGCGTGGTTAATGCTGACAATTTTCAGACTGGGGTAGTCTTCAACTACTACATCAAGATCGGCATGGAGAAAATTGGATGCTTCCCGCTCGGGCGTGCCGCGAGTTTCGGTAATAGACTCTTGTAAGACGTACCCAGGCACCTGAATCAAGGCCATTTGGGTATCCAATGGCATCTCTTCCAACAAATCCCTATATCTGAACGATTCTCCCTTCTCATAGTATCGCTTACCCCGAAAGGATCCTCCCTGGATCATAACTATATCGACATTATTCAAGCTTTTCTTGATATAAGAACATAGGATTGAGGCCACTTTTTCGGGTTGGAATCGCGTCCGTTTAGAGGACATCGGTTCTTTCACCTCAAAAATTTCTACATCCATGAGCGAACCTAGAAAATTTTGGGTACTTTCTACAAACTTTTGGACCTTGGGATCGGCATCAAAATGGCTGGTTGGCAACAGATGAACAGCACTATGCCACTGCTCGGAAGCATCCCACCACACATCAACAACAACCACATTAGTAGCATCAGCACCAGCTTTAACAATCAGACTCCGCTCAATTTTCTCAATATAAATCTCATGCTCGTGCCCCCCAACAATTACAGGAACCTTACCACTAAGTTGGTGATCTTGCTGGATCCCAGTGGCTAGTTCCCGATCTTCTGCAATGGTCTGATGGGTCAGGGGAATCAGCATAGTTGCGTCATTGGAACACTTAGACCAGGTTTCCTTTAAAGCATCAAATATCGGTTGAATGGTTAGGTTCGTCCCTGGTCTGAAAAGATCGGTATTGTTAGTGCAAAATCCACCAAAGGCAACTCTATGAGAACCGACTTCAACAATGTCATATTTCGGAAGTGGCTGACCACTGGCATCCACAATTGGCAAGTCCAAGATGTTGCTATTTAAGCATTTTCCTTCGTAGGTTTTGAAACGCTCACGCAGGACATCGACGGTAACATCGAATTCATGGTTGCCCAAGCAAATATAATCAATGTTGACTAGCTTAAGCACGTCCAGCATGGCTTTACCCCCATCAACTGAGGTAAGTAAACAAGGAGAGAGAAAGTCTCCACTGAGGCAGGCAATCACCACGGCATCTTCCGATGTTTCCTTTAGGGATTGAATCACTGTTTCCACGTAGGGATAATTCTTGATGTCGTAAACATCATTGATCGAAATAATTCTGAGATAGTTTCCCACTGCCTCTCGGGGTTTTGGCAGATACAATCGAGGAGTTGTCATGAGGGAAAGTAATTTTTAGGAATATTTCAGGAATATTCTATAGCAAAAGCGTCAACAAAGAGATCAGCAAAAATTATAATTAAAATAGTTTCTTAAGAATTACACTGATGCCAGTGACGGCGTTACTGAATACACAGATGAATCGGGAGCAGGCACCGGAACATCCCAAGACTTGAGGTTTGGTCCTGATTTAGGATTACCTGTAGTCTATAAATACTGATTGCTAGTTGTATGGTATCTTAATCAAGGTGCCTGTCTTTGCTATTACCACAATGGAAGCATCTTGACAGTTGCTAACGTATCATTCCCAAAAAAATCCAGGGTTAAGTCTAACTTGCTTTATGACAATTCAAAAAACTGTTTCGGTTTTGACTGCTAGGTCTATTCTTGAAGGCATTGACGCTGTTGCCATTGACCAAATGCCCACAGTTTGGCAAAAAATTGCCAGTGGTGAGGCAGAAGTAGGACATCCTGACCTTGAGTTTCTGGTTGCTTTGGCTCAATTGTTTCTAAGCAAAGCAACTGACGGCAGCCCAGAAATTTTTGAGCAAGGGTTCGATTGCCAGTCTCTTTTTCAGAAGGGAGCTTGGGATACTTTAGAGTTCTTCGGTGCTGACTATTTGCTGTCAGCTTACCCAAATTTTGAATTAGCCAAGACTACTGCTGTGGCAACAGATGGTGCCGAACGGGTGGTCGCTTTTGTCGTAGACGTGTTTGAGGAGTTCAAATATGAATTACCAGCCTCTTTCTATCAGATGCTTCTGTGCCCGATTGAGCGTGACTCGATCCTAGAATCACGGGCTATGGCTTTTGATGTCCGCATGCAGGGTGTCAAACGTCCCTACGATGCCTGCCTTCACGCCTTCAATGTGACGCGGATGCTGATGTTTGTCCAGAGTAAAGCTGCTCGTCACGGTCTTCTGCTCCAACACGGGTGCGGGTGTGACTCTCATCTAACCGACATTCAGTCGGCTGCACCTAGTTCAATAGTCCAGTACTCATTTGAGCATCAGAAAACTCGTAAAAAAGCAATTACGGCTTACATCTGGCGCATGTGGAATGAGTACATGCTCTTCCCAATGTCTGTTCAATCAAAAACTCTAGCTCTATAGGTTTGAGAGATAATCTCAAGAAAAGCATTGCCATGAGAGCTAATTTCTCAACAAAACGTTAAGGACAGTATTCGGTGCGTTCGCAAAGCGTGCCCAAAAGGCGTTCGCAGGTTCACTTGAGCCTTGGTATATCCTCCAGAGGTTCACCTCTGTGAGCTGATGTGATGATTGGAATGACTTGATCGGCTCAGGTGAATTAAGCGATCGCTTTTATATCATAATGATTGATTAATTATTAGTTTGTTAAAAAAAAATAATAATTACACTGAAAAGTTTGTAACTATAATCACTAAAGTTCCCTGGTCTAAAGTTCCCGACAACTGCGGCGAAGTCTACTTTACTTACCCATTAGCAGTCGATCCATAGGATAGTAATCTGTGTAGGAATAGTGAGAATTTTTGATTTGATCCGAAGTTCCCGACTCCCTCGGTGCGCTTTCCGTAGGCGAATTAAATTCGCCACGGGTCGCACCGCTCCCGACTCCCGACTCCCTGTTTCCTTTGCTAGATAAGTAATCTAACAACATAAGTAATCTCACCAACTTGATCTAAAATGCAAGCAAGCTTAAGCAGCGGAAGCTCATTTGACACTCCCCGCCTTAAAAGAGCGGGGATTCCCAGATCAACGAGCTGCCTTAAACCACCATGTCCTAATCTTTGACGCCGCCAAAAAATAGGCAGTATCTAAACCAAAAACCCGTCAAGACCAAGAATTTAGTTTAGTTCACGATAGACCCAGCGGGCAATTCTCTTTGGGCGTTTGGCTACTTGTTTGGAAGTGCCTTAAAAAGTCTGTTTCCTTCCTTTTCACCTGGTTCCGGCGTGCCCCGCCGTACCGTTCTGTTCTCAAAATGTGATTCTGCTAGGTTCACACACCAATGGTTAATTGATGATTGGGTTTTTAAGGAGGACTTTCCCTACCCTCCGGGCATTACTACTTTAAGGTCAATAAGTTACGGGTTTCTATCCCGGCTCAGCCTCGGTTTTTCAGCCTGTACCCTATACTTCAATTATACTATGGCGCTAGAAAAGTGTCAACTAAAAGCCGTCCTAGAAGGACGGGGCTTTAAACCAAAAATTTTTGGTAAGCTGATCGCGTGAGGCCGTTGTCTATCTAAAAAACAAGATAAAGAAAAAACTTATGCCTAAATGGAGTTCTCTGGTACTAGCCACTCTAGTATTAGTTGCACCCTTAACAGCCTGTGAAGGAGGTGGGACAAGCGCTACACAAAGCCGCTTAGATATAGTCAAGAACCGTGGCAAGCTGATTTGTGGTGTTGACGGTGGCATTCCCGGATTTAGCTTTGTGGATGGGAGCGGTAACTACTCCGGGCTAGATGTGGATGTCTGTAAAGCAGTTGCTGCTGCTTTGTTTGATGACCCAAAAGCAGTAGAGTACCGTAACCTTGACTCCACTGAGCGATTTCCCGCCGTCCGGAATGGTGAAGTGGATATGCTCTCGCGCAATACAACTTGGACTCTTAGCCGAGATAGCTCTACCAATAACTTAGAATTTGCCCCTACTACCTTCTATGATGGTCAGGGCATGATGGTGCGCAAAAACAGTGGGATTAAAACACTGAAGGATTTTAAAGGAAAATCCGTCTGTGTGGAAACTGGAACCACTACTGAGTTGAATTTAACCGACAAGATGCGGGAAGCAGGTGTCGAATTTGAGCCGGTGGTATTTCAGAAAGCAGACCTTGCCTATACTGCCTATGACGAAGGACGTTGTGACGGCATGACTTCTGATAAATCCCAACTACTGGCTAAACGCAGCACTCTGCCTAAGCCTGATGATCATATACTTCTAGATGTTACCATGTCCAAGGAACCCTTGGGACCAGTAACTATTAATAATGACTCCGCTTGGTTTGATGTAGTCAAGTGGGTTACCTTCGCCTTGATTGAAGCTGAAGAGTTAGGCATTACTAAGGCGAATGTGGCACAAATGGGCAGCAGTTCTAACCCGACTATCAAACGCTTCGTGGGTGTTGAAGGTGAATTAGGCAAAGGTCTCGGTTTAGAAAACGATTTTGCAGCGCGAGTGATTAAGCACGTGGGTAACTACGGCGAAGTCTATGACCGTAACTTGGGTAAAAGTTCTCAGTTCAAACTCAATCGGGGCCTGAATGACCTCTGGACTCGTGGGGGTATTTTGTATTCTCCACCCTTCCGTTAAGGGATTGTTAACTGTTGAAGGTTTAAGGTTGAAGGTTAGTTGGTTGTTCGCGTAGCGTGGCCTTTTGGCCAAGGTTAATTGGTTGTTCGCGTAGCGTGGCCTTTTGGCCAAGGTTAATTGGTTGTTCGCGTAGCGTGGCCTTTTGGCCAAGGTTGATTGGTTGTTCGCGTAGCGTGGCCTTTTGGCCAAGGTTGATTGGTTGTTCGCGTAGCGTGGCCTTTTGGCCAAGGTTGAAAGTTGATTGTTAACAGTCAACCTAAAACCTAAGAGGATGTTTGAGAAGTACCAAATGTTTGGCATCAGCCACGATTATCCCCCAAATCTGGGAGACTTTGAGCCAAATTACCCCAAAATTTGGGGGGCTAGGGAGCGGTTTCGAGTAGCATCCAACACTTTTAAAACTGCCTCTAAAACCTAAAACCTAAAACCTAAAACCTAAAACCTGTAACCAACCTATAACCTGCAACATTCAACCAACCAACATTCAAGCAACCTGCAACATTCAAGCAACCTGTAACCAACCTACAACCTGCAACATTCAACCAACCAACCTGCAACATTCAACCAACCAACCTTCAACCTTGGCCAAAAGGCCACGCTACGCGAACAACCAACCAACCTTCAACCTTGGCCAAAAGGCCACGCTACGCGAACAACCAACCAACCTTCAACCTCCAACCAACCAACCTTCAACCTCCAACCAACCTGTAACCTGCAACTTAAAAAACTAACCAATGACAAGCAATATAGGTCAAAAGCCTCCTTTGTGGCGGGATGACCGATTTTGGCGCATTGCCATACAAGTCCTATTTGTGCTGGTGGTGATTGGGGTCGTGGCATGGCTCGGCACCAACTTAAGCCGAAATATTCAGCGACAAGCGATTAAATTGGGGTTTGATTTTCTGCAAGATCAAGCCAAATTTGGTATTGGCGATACTCCCATTCCCTACAAAGCCACTGACCCCTATAGCTATGCTTTATTGATCGGACTGGCTAATTCATTGCGGGTGATGGTGTTTGGGATTATCCTGACAACTATTGTTGGTATTACCGCCGGGATAGCTAGTTTTTCTGACAATTGGCTAGTGAGTAAGCTGAGTCTGCTTTATGTGGAAATAGTGCGAAATACACCACTGCTGCTGCAATTGCTATTTTGGTACTTTGGGATTTTCTTCCAACTGCCAAAACTGTCGGAAAAAATTCAGTTACCTGGGTCGATATTTTTGAGCAAGCGGGGAATTTATATTCCTTGGCCCCCCTTCACCACCCAGCTGTTTCTGTGGTTGGTGGTTTTGCTAGTCGGTGCGATCGCAGCAGTTTTAATCTGGCAGTGGCGCACTAAAGTGATGGTAGAACAAGCACAATCCGGTCAGCCGCAGTTAATTGCTTTAATTGCGATCGCAATTGCTGCTGTCTTAATTATCATCATCGGTTTTGGTTGGCAAAGACCCCAAGTTCTCGACACAGGTAATATTGAAGGCGGACTCCGGCTAACTATTGAGTTCTGTGCCTTACTAGCTGGTCTAGTCTTTTACACCGGTGCATTTATCGCCGAAATTGTCCGAGCTGGAATACAGTCAGTACAGAAAGGACAGTGGGAAGCAGCAAGATCCTTGGGACTTAAGTCAGGATTAGCTATGCGGTTAGTTATTTTTCCCCAAGCCTTGCGGGTGATTATCCCTTCCCTAAACAGCCAATATATGAACCTAGCCAAAAACTCTAGTTTAGCATCTGCTATTGGCTACTCAGATATCTACTCCATTGCTCAAACCACCTTCAACCAAGCCGGTCATGAAATAGAAATAATTGTGGTGATTATACCCCTGACCTATCTAACCATTAACCTGATCATTTCTTTCGTGATGAATCTGTTGAATCGGACAGTTCAATTGCAGGAAAGATAATTGGTTAACTGTTAACTTATAACTAGATAATGACTACTGTTAATTCTCAACCTCCTGAACTAGCACCACCCCCTGAACTACAGGTTAATCCAGTTACCTGGATAAAGAAAAATTTATTTAATACTTGGTATAATAGCATACTAACGGTTAGTGTTTTATGGTTTCTATTCGTAACCGTTAAAGGCTTGATAACATGGGCAACTACTGAAGCCCAATGGGATGTTATTAAGCTTAACTTCCGTCTGTTTTTTGTAGGAACCTATCCCGCCACCGAAAACTGGCGTCCATGGTTGATTCTGGGGATTATTGTGTTCCTATCCGGGATAACTTGGGGAGTTTTAGCAAGAAATGTTCCCACTCTATTTAGTCGCAATGTGTTAATAGCTCTAGTGATCAGTGCTACTATCTTAGTGCTATTTCCAGTAGCAATTCCCTATCGCTTATTGCTCTTAGGAATAGTAGTGTTACTGGTAGCTAGTGCTTGGGGAGCACAACAGGTTGCTAAGACTCAACCTAAACTGGGGAATTGGTTACCTTTAGCTTGGTTTATTGCTTTATTAATCTTCCTGTGGCTTCTCGGAGGAGGACTCGGACTAAAACAGGTATCCACTAATCAATGGGGTGGTTTGTTGCTGAATGTCTTAGCCGCAGTGGTCAGTATTTTAATCTGTTTTCCCCTAGGTGTATTACTAGCCCTAGGACGACAAAGTACCTTACCAGTTGTGCGCGGCTTCTCTATCCTTTACATTGAACTAATCCGAGGACTACCGCTGATTGCAATTTTGTTCATGGGACAAGTAATTATCCCACTATTTCTACCACCAGGAATGCGACCAGACCGGGTGTTACGGGCAATAATCGGTCTGACTTTATTTAGCGCTGCTTACCTAGCCGAAAATGTGCGAGGAGGACTGCAATCTATACCTACAGGTCAAATCGAAGCTGCCAAAGCATTGGGTTTAAATACTCCCCTATCCGTAGGGCTGATTGTATTACCTCAGGCACTCAAAGCTGTTATTCCTGCCATTGTCGGTCAGTTTATTAGTCTGTTTCAAGACACCACTCTCCTATTTGTTGTAGGTCTAGTGGAGTTGCTTGGTATCGGTGATTCTATCTTTGCCCAAGCCAAATTTGAAACCCCCTATCAAGAAGTATATTTATTCGACGGAGTCCTATTCTGGTTATTTTGTTACGCCATGTCCACAGCCAGCCGACGTCTGGAAAAACAATTGAATGTAGACCATTGAATTTAGACCATAAATAGATTAGGCATTAGCTGAATCGTTACGGTTAAAGGTGAAAAGTAGAGCCTTGACAACTGAAAGCTGGATGTATCACTGGCAACCTGTAACCTTCAACCTGCAACTTTCAACCTGTAACCTTCAACCTGTAACCTTCAACCTGTAACCTTCAACCTGCAACCTTCAACCTGTAACCTTCAACCTGTAACCTTCAACCTGTAACCTTTAACCTGTAACCTTTAACCTGTAACCTTTAACCTGTAACCCAATCCAACCTTACTTAAGGGAAAAGAATCATGACCAATCAACAACCGATCACTGCTCCTCAAGACCCAGTCAATTCCGGAGATACTGAATCCATGATCATCGCTCAAGATGTTCATAAGTGGTACGCCAGCAACCAATTTCATGTTCTGCGTGGTGTCAGTCTAGAAGTCAAGAAAAAAGAAGTAGTAGTGATCATGGGGCCTAGTGGGTCTGGGAAATCCACCTTTATTCGGACATTTAATGCTTTAGAAGACTATCAAAAAGGAAAAATTATTATTGATAGCATTGAACTCTCCCATGACTTGCGAAACATTGATACCATTCGCAAGGAAGTGGGGATGGTGTTCCAACAATTTAACTTATTTCCTCACCTGACTGTACTGCAAAATGTCACCCTTGCTCCCATTTGGGTGCGCCGCTGGAAAAAGGCAAAAGCTGAAGAAATTGCCATGCAGCTGTTAGAGAAAGTTGGTATTCTCGAACAAGCCAAGAAGTATCCCGGTCAACTGTCAGGGGGACAACAGCAACGGGTAGCTATTGCCCGTGCTTTGGCAATGCAGCCTAAAATTATGTTATTTGATGAGCCTACCTCAGCTCTCGACCCGGAGATGGTGCGAGAGGTACTCGATACCATGCGATCGCTTGCTGATTCTGGGATGACTATGGTTTGCGTTACCCACGAAGTAGGCTTTGCTAGAGAAGTCGCAGACCGAGTGGTATTAATGGCTGATGGGAAGTTGGTGGAAGAAAGTACACCTCAGGAATTTTTCAACAATCCTCAACATGAACGTACTAAGCAGTTTTTATCCCAAATTTTATAGATATATTTATAGATATAGCCCTGGTTATAGATATAGCCCTGGGCGCTGCGCTATATACCATTGATTATACTTACGAGGTACAGTCAATTTTATTACCCCTGCTCCCTACTCCCTACTCCCTACTCCCTCTTAGAAGGTATATAACCTTCCACAACATAATCCGATCCTAGCTGACGCCAACTCACTCGTTCTAAGGTTAGAGCGTCAGTCATGAGTGTCAAGCCCAAATCTCCTACCGGTGAGGGACCACCTTGACCACCGATGATTTTGGGAGCAATAAAGGCTACGATTTTTTGGACTGCACCATCTGCGATCGCATTTGCAGCTAAGATACCACCACATTCCCATAACACACTGGAAAGCTGCCTTTCATATAAATATCCCATTACTTGAGAAGGCGTCAGGGGATTCAATACCACCACCTCTACACCCTGGTTGACCAGATGTTGATATAAATCTCCCTCAGTTCCGACCTCTGTAAACACCAACGTCGGTACATCATCCGTTTGCCAAACACGAGCATCTCTGGGTAAGTCGAGGGTGCGACTCATGATCACCCGTAGGGGATTCGGTGCGTTTGGATTGTGACTAGTCAAATTGGGGTTATCCTGACGCACCGTATTACCGCCCACAATCACTGCATCGCAAGCTGATCGCAGTTGATGCACCCAACTGCGGGACTTTTCCCCTGTAATCCATTTGCTGTGACCACTAGTAGCAGCAATTTTGCCATCTAAAGTCATGGCATACTTGAGAATTCCCAATGGACGCTGGTAAAGAATGCGATGAATAAAGCCTTCATTGAGCTGACGGCAAGCAGCCTCTTCCACACCTACCACCACTTCAATCCCAGCCGCCCTTAACCGTTCAATACCTTTTCCAGATACCCGTGGATCAGGGTCCACCATCCCCACCACTACTTTAGCGACTCCAGCCCTAATTAACGCTTCTGTACAAGGAGGGGTTCTACCATAGTGATTGCAAGGTTCCATATTCACGTAAACTGTTGCGCCCTGGGCATTTTCCCCAGCCTCTGAGAGGGCAAACACTTCCGCGTGAGGTTGACCAGCAGCGGGATGAAACCCTTCCCCAACAATTTCCCCATTCCGGACAATTACACAACCGACTAAAGGGTTGGGTGTAGTACGTCCCTCGGCTCGCCTTGCTAGTTGGATGCACCGCTGTATCATGGCTTGCGCCAAAGGAGTTTCAGGAAAAGATGTCACAGGAGAGTTGTCCATTCGTCGGTTACTATTAGCCATTTAATATTAATTATTTAAATTTAGTTAGTTGATACTAGCTAGTTAATGTTAGCTGGTTAATATTCATCGATTACTATTGAGATGTTATTTGTAATCATTTAAATTTATCAGTATTTAATCAACTTTAACTCTAAACGTCAGCAAATCAAAATTGCTCACCAACAGCTCAGCCCAACTAATTACTTACAAACTAATTAGGGATTGCTGAATAAGTCGGAACCCTTGATTTATCAATGTTTTGAGGACTATTCAAGATTCATAAACTGCAACAAATAAGCCGAATCCCTATCAAAACTAATGCACTTATTGAACTGATGGGAGTAAAAGTTCCACCCGGTTAAACCTCAAAAACCTCTTGCCTCTTGCCTCTTGCCTCTTGCCTCTTGCCTCTTGCCTCTCCTCACCAAAACTTTTTCAGCAAGCCCTAATTACTTAACTGTGGCACCTGCCAGATTTTGATTATCTTTTTACCACCACTAGTAGCAATTGTCTGGCAATCAGGACTAATCGCAAAATATTCAATTGGATTTGGAAAACCCTTTATGGTATAGATTAGTTTTTCATTAGCAAAATCCCACACTTTTATCGTTTTATCTGCACTTCCACTGAACAACTTCTTACACTTAGCACCGATAGCTAGTTCTTCCACATAATTGGTATGATCATTTAGACTGTTGACTTCTTCCCCAGTATCTAGATTCCAGACTTTGATAGTATTGTCAGCACTAGCACTAAACAATCGTTGTCCATCCGGACTTATAGCTATAGAATTAACAAAGCTCTTATGACCTTCGAGAGTCCGGATCTCTTTCCCAGTGTTGATATCCCAAATTTTAATCGTCTTATCGGCACTAGCACTAAATAGTTCTTGCTCATTCTGACTAATTAATAAAAAGTTAATTGAACTTTTATGACCTTGGATAGTGCGGATTTCTTGTCCCGTTTTGATATCCCAAATCTTAATCGTCTTGTCGGCACTAGCACTAAATAATTGTTGTCCATCCGGACTAAACGCTAAATGATTAATATAACTTTTATGACCTTGGAGAGTGTGGATTTCTTCTCCCGTTTTGATATCCCAAATTTTAATGGTCTTATCGGCACTAGCACTAAATAATTGTTGTCCATCCGGGCTAATAGCTAGATAATTAACAAAGCTATTATGACCTTCGAGAGTGTGGATTGCTTCTACCGTGTTAATATTCCAAATTTTAATCGTTTTATCGGCACTAGCACTAACTAATAATTCGCCATCTTGACTAATGACTAGATAATTAACCCAACTTGAATGAGCAGTAAAGGTCTTAGTGTTAACTACAGATATTTCTTGAGATTTTCTCAGGGAAGGATTGTAGGCTTGATACAATAGCCAACCACCAGAACCAAATAAGCCAACCACCAGAGCCAATATCCCTCCTAACCACCCTCTTTTTATTCTTGGAGGTGTTACAACTTCCGTTTCTATAGAAATATTGGGTTGAGATTTAGTTTGAAATCTTTGGTTGGTTGTACTCGCTTCTATATTAGTCTTAGCCTCTGAAATACTAATCAAAGAATAAATATTAGCTAGATCATTTAAAATTTGCTGAGTCTTCTGAGGTCGAGCTGCTGCCGTTGGTGCCATCAAACTATCAATAAAGTCTGCTAGCTGCTCAGAGATTTGAGGAGCATGCTCACGCCAATGAAATTGATCATTTAACGGATCATAAACACTCTGATCGGTGACTGATTTGCCAGTCAGTAAATAAACAAAGGTTCGCCCCAGAGCATAAAAATCGGACTGTGGGACTGCATAGCCTTTTTCTTGCTCTGGGGGAGTATAGCCATGGGAACTAATCTTGGTAACACTGCCTCCACCACCAATTTCCGCTAGGTAGGTATAGGTCAACTCTCTAGCGGTGCCAAAGTCAATCAATACCAGTTGCCCATTGGCACGGAGCATGATGTTTTCTGGCTTGATATCGCGATGGAAATAGTTTTCTTGGTGAACAAGATGTAAAATCTCTACTATCTGCTTTAACCATTTAAGGGCTTGCGGTTCTAGAATTTGGTGATTGCCTTGTTGCCTCATCCACTGCTTCAAGTTAAGTCCATCAATTTTCTCCATGATGATGCAATGCAGGGGCTCCTTACTATGTCTAGGAAAAAACTGAAAGTACCCCTCTGGATCGATTTGAGGGATACCGGGATGAGTCAGCTTGCTCAATACAGCTGCCTCTTGGCGAAATAGTTCAATAATTCTCGATTTCGAGTTGTGCTCTGGCTTAAGCACTTTTAAAATTTTTGGTACTGCTCCGTTGTAAGCTTCGTAAACCTTACCAAAGCCACTTTGGTCACTTAACAGGCGCATCACCCGATAGCGACCTTGTAATAACAAATCTGAGCCACAATGGCGACAAACCAGATTCGTCATGTTCCCTGGGTCATCTGGCTGAAGGCACAGGGGATTGATACAGTAGCTCATGCCTAGCTACAAAGAGATAGTGGTCTTATCCCAATATTAGGATGGGGGTCTTGAATTAATCTACTCAAAGCAATATTTTCCAAATTACGCCCCTAGTAGCTCAACAGCAGGATTAAACAGATCAAAATATAGGTTTTTATAGAGTCAGCTAGCAAGCAAAACTACCCACATTCATGGGGGAGATGTAGCCAGCGGTAGGAGCTTTTAAGCTCCGTGATGCTCTCTGTGATTCTCAATATAACGCCTAACTGTTTCAGAGCTGACGTTACCGGCAGTACTGACAAAATAACTTCGAGTCCAAAGGGAAGGGAGTCTAAGCAGGATTGGAAACTCTTGTCTGAGATATCTTGATGACCTTCCCTTAACTCGATGTACTACGTCTTTGGCAGATAGGCAAGGGTAGGCATTAACAAACAGATGAACGTGGTCAGGCTGGATTTCAAGGCTGATTAACTTGCAGTCGAGGTCTACCAAAACTTCCCAGATGATTTCCCTTAACCGCTTCTCAATGTTGTCCACAAGTACCTTCTTTCGTCGCTTGGTAATCCAAACGATGTGGTAGTTAACCAGACTCACTGAATGTCTGTCATGCCTGTATTGTTGACCCATTAATCGGCTAGAGTGTAGATATAAATATTATATCAACATAAATGTTAGGTTGTCAGCAAAATCTAATCAACAACCCAGAAGTGTTGCCAGTTCTAGAGTTCATCTGCTCCGAGTCCAACAAATTAACCAACTGCGGCATCTATCATGCTAGACAGTTGTTTTTCAAGACCAAGCGCTTCATCAATAAGTTTGAACTGAACTATGAGATGAAAACAACCAAGAACCCGCACTACCAGTTCATGCACTCCCAGGCAGCACAGCAAGCCCTGATCAGTGTCGCTGAATCCTTCCGGTCATTCGTCGGATTGCTCAAGGCGTACACAGAGAAGAAAATTGATAAACCCCCACAGTTGCCTAAGTACCGAACCAAAGGTGGGCTGGAAGTTGTCAGCTATCCTAAGCAAGCACTGAAACTGACTGACCAAGGAATCAGGATTCCTCTAGGAAAGCGAGTTAAAGCCTGTTTCGGAATGCAGTATTTCTATCTGCCAATGCCAGCCAACTTAGAATTCAAGAAAATCAGAGAACTCCGGATATTACCCAGGAACGGATGCTACTATGCAGAGTTCGTCTACAACACAGAAGAAATTCAGGCAGATGTTGATGTTGATAACTGTTTAGGGATTGACGCGGGTGTAGACAACTGGTTAACCTGTGTCTCGAATCTGGGTGATAGTTTCATCATCAATGGTCGAAAGTTGAAATCTCAGAATCGTTGGTACAACAAAGAAGTAGCTCGGTTAAAGACTGGTCAACCGCAAGATTTCTGGAGTTCCCGGTTAGCTGCTATCACTGAGAAGCGGAACCGACAGATGAGAGATTCCAGGAACAAGACCGCAAGACTATTGCTGAACTATTGCCTAGAACATCGTATCGGCAGAGTGGTTTGGGGTCACAACAAACAGCAGAAGCAAAAATGTAACATCGGGGACAAGAACACTCAGAATTTTGTTGAGATTCCAACAGCCAGACTTAAAGACAGGTTTCAGCAACTCTGCGAACAACACGGCATTGAGTTTGTAGAAACTGAAGAATCCTACACTAGCAAAGCTAGTTTCCTAGATGGTGATGAATTGCCTGTATTCGGTGACAAGCCGGAAGGGTGGAAACCGTCTGGGAGACGAGTTAAGCGAGGTCTGTACAAGACATCTCAGGGCTGGCTAGTTAACAGTGACGCTAACGGAGCCGCAAACATAATCACAAAGGTAGCCACAAGGTTAGGCATCGACCTAACTAGAGTGGGTAGGGCTGTTTTGACTCAGCCGAGACGAATACAACTGTATGCTTCCACAACCTCAGTATAAAGGTCTGAAGAATCCCCCATCTTTCAAGTGGGGGAGAAGTCAAATGCTAGTACAAACTTGCGGTCATGGAATGCAATTGTTGCCTAGTTTTGCCTAAGTCCTGCTCCAGTTACTTAGGGATTAAATTCGTTATTTATAGTCAAATAACTAAAAATAGCTAGAAACCGTCAATAATCAACATACTTCCCCCAAAGAATACAAAATGGTATCAATGTCCCCTCAAGGAGGTGGCAATCTACACTAAAGCTGGTAAATTGTAAAGAAGTATGTCAAAAAGCCCAGCCCAGCCCAGAACTAATCTATGAACTGTGTTGCTGCCCCAGACAGGCAATTATCGCGATTTTACCTGCCTCAAAATACAGTCCCCTACTTGCAACAACTGACCGTATTCTGTGATTTTGACGGTCCCATTGTTGATGTTTCCAATCGCTACTACACCACGTACCACCTAGCACTAACCGATACTCAAGGGTTTTACCAAGCTAAAGGTATAACCTTACCGATCCAGACCATGAGTAAACAGCAGTTCTGGCAAATGAAGCAAGAACGCATCCCTGACGAGGAAATTGCTATGCGCTCAGGGTTACGAGGGGAGCAAATCGATTTCTTCTTGGGGCGTGTGATCAAGATTGTGAATCAATCTGCCTTATTGAACAAAGATCAGCTGCAACCAAACGTAAACTGGGCATTAGCTCTGCTGCATTCTTATGGCATCCGACTCGTTCTGGTGACATTGCGTTGCACATCCCAGGTCAAACAGATATTGATAAATTACGGTTTAACTCGTCTTTTTAGCGGCATTTATGGGACAAGAGAAAACCACCATGCTTATCAAAACTATGCTCAGGTCAAACAGGAACTTCTCCAAGAAGCCCTGTCTGAGCATAGTACTTCATCCTACACCGAACAATCTCCGCTGGCTGAACCATCAGTATCTGCTTGGATGATTGGTGATACAGAAGCCGATATTCTCGCAGGACAAGCCCTCTCAATTCCCACCATAGCTCTTACCTGTGGCATTCGTTCTGAATCATATCTCAAGCGGTTTGAACCCACTCATATCTGTAGCGACCTACTTTGTGCCACCTCTTATCTATTAGAACTCTCTAGAGCTGTTGGCTCTACCGAACTTGCTCTTTAAAAGCGATGCAGTGGCCCAACCGGGGTTTCCCGCACTCGCGCTTTGCATCAAGACACTGTTAGGAAATAATTAGTACAATCCTGATTGAGCGGGAGTTTTAGTTTTTGATATAATCTTTTTTTATAAATCAACCGCCCAATCATAATTAGTGAGCAATAAGCGTGGTTTTATGGATACTAGGTGCGGCAGAGCCATAACCTTAAACCTACTAACCTTGGCCAAAAGGCCACGCGATCGCGTTCAACCTTCAACCTTGGCCAAAAGGCCACGCGATCGCGTTCAATCTGCTAACCTTGGCCAAAAGGCCACGCGATCGCGTTCAACCTTCAACCTCCAACCTTCAACCTTCAACCTTCAACCTTGGCCAAAAGGCCACGCGATCGCGTTCAACCTTCAACCTTCAACCTTCAACCTTGGCCAAAAGGCCACGCGATCGCGTTCAACCTTCATAAAGCATTAGGATTGCTCCATTGAATTGCACCACTGCCACCATCGATTGAGTGGATAGTAGACGACTGGTGCCCAAAGACTACTGAGAATGGCAGAACAGATGGCAATACGCTGATGGTCTGTCCAGATTTGTGCTAATTGGCGAGAGCCTTGAAAACTATGCTGAATAGCGGTCACTGTTTCCCCAACAATCGCCATACCAAAGACAATTAAAGCTACTGAAATAAAATCTTCCTGAATATACCGCTGCTTTTGAATTAGAGCAGTCAAGATCCCCACGATCACAAGGCTATAGACATGGGTAGGTTCAGGGAATGTCATACCATCTTGCACTAACCCCAATACCAACCCTGCGAATGCTCCTTGAAACACTGTGCGTTTAATGCTCCAAGCAACAACCCAAATCAACAGCCAGTTGGGAGCAATTCCCAGTAATTCCATTCCCGGTAAACGTGTCAGTAATAAGATTGAGCAGAGGATAACTGAAGTAACTGTCACTGCCCAATTGATTGTTCGACGAACCCAAATAGAAAACTGAGACGTGTTGGTCATTGTTGATTAGTCATTGGTGATTATTCATAGGTCATGGGTTATTGGGATGAATAATCACCCACTCCAGATAACTCATCGGGGCTGTCAGCTCAATAATCGCCTCTGGCGCTGGACTTTTGTCAAGAATAACAGACTCTACACGTCCTATGGGTAAACCAGCTGGGAAAAGCTGGCTGACACTGGAGGTAGCCACAGCATCACCAGGACGGACGTTTGGCACTTTATCAAAAAACTGCATTATTGCCCGATTAGTTCCTTGTCCACCCAAAAAACCCATGCTACGGCTACGGCTGATCACGGCACCTACTTTACTAGTGGGGTCACTGATCAGCAAGGCACGACTGGTGTGGCGTGTCACGCTAACGACTCTACCCACTACACCGCCAGGTGCCATAACAACGAAGCCCTTTTTGATCCCAGCTTCACTCCCTCTTCCGAGAATGATTTCTTGCCACCAGCTGTCAGCGCTACGTCCCACAACAGGTGCAACAATTCTTAGTTTGTTCTTAGTTTTCTTATAACCTAACAGCTCTTTTAGCTTCTGGTTTTGGGTTTTGAGTTCCTCTACCTGCTGTTGTAGTTCTAGTGTCCGGGCATTAGAGAGGCTTTCTTCTTTAGCAGGTAGCGATTGAAAAGGGCGGCTTATCAATTGATAGATTTCAAAAATTGTTGCACCCTGAGTTCTTCTAAGTAACCAAGCAGCAATGAGGGTAAGACTCCCCAGCATAATTGCTACTCCATGTCTCCCCCACCAGCGACGCAGCATGTACATAGCCTATCCATAAAATAGTCAGATTTTGGCTAACCAGTAAGTTTTTACACTAGCCACACTCAATCTACACTCTTGATATATTGAATAAAAATACTCTTTAAGGTTGATGTTTAATAGCTGACTACTACATATTACGGGAACGCCCACTGAACACCCGCTCTAACTGTTTGTAGTTCTCTAATACTCGACCAGTTCCCAAAACAACACAGCTGAGGGGATCAGCGGCCACATGGGTGACAATGCCACTTTCATGACTAATCAGTGTATCTAATCCTTTCAATAAAGCACCACCACCCGCCAGCATAATACCTCTATCAATAATATCAGCCGCTAGCTCGGGGGGAGTCCGTTCTAGAGTGCGCTTAACAGCATCAACAATAACAGAAAGGGGTTCTGCCATACTTTCACGAATCTCTGGTCGTTTGATCGTAACAGTTCGTGGCAAGCCAGACAGCAAGTGTAATCCTCGCACCTCCATGACCGCTTCATTATCCTCAGGTGTCGGATAGGCTGAGCCAATGCGGATTTTGATGTCTTCTGCTGTCCGTTCCCCAATCACTAGGTTATGGACTTTTTTCATATACTGAGTAATCGCTTCACTCAGTTCATCTCCCGCCACACGCACTGATTCACTTAGAACTGTTCCCTGCAAACTCAGAACTGCTACCTCAGTGGTGCCTCCACCGATATCAATAATCATGTTACCTGTTGGTTCTGCTACAGGTAATCCAGCACCAATGGCTGCTGCTACTGGTTCATCAATTAACCTAACTTCTCTAGCACCAGCCTGTAATGCGGCTTCCATGACGGCTCGTCGCTCCACACCTGTGACACCGCTGGGGATACCAATCACAATCCGAGGTGAAACTAGGGCTTTACCTTCGTTTACCCGCTGGATGAAGTGCTTCAGCATCAGTTCAGCGGTATCGAAGTCGGCAATCACACCATCCCGTAAAGGACGTACGGCAACTACATTACCTGGGGTTCTGCCCAACATCTTTTTTGCTTCTTCGCCTACGGCTAGGGGAACCTTTTCGTCTTGATCAATGGCAACCACAGAAGGTTCTTGAAGAACAATGCCCTTACCAGATACATAGACTAAGGTGTTAGCTGTACCCAGGTCTATACCCATGTCCCGTGACAGGGAAAAGTGATTCAAAATACTCACTAGTTTCTACGCCTCACAAAATGCTGTGTACAACCGAAATTGCACCGGAACTGTAACTGAGGTGGATTCTATTATGTTTTTTCCAGTTAGTCTAGTACGCTAGTACACTAGGTGATCATGATTCTCCGGATACTATTTGGAAGAAATTTCTGCAAATACACCCAGCTGCAAATACATAACGGTTTCACCGGCTCAAGTTAAGCTCAAGTTGACTAGAATACTCTGGATGATTGACTTGCTTCGGTCACTTAAAATAAGTCTTAAAATAAGTTAGTAATTGTTATACACCAGCTCAATCTGCTATTGTAGAGCCATAATCAGTACAAAAGTACCAATATAACTATGAGTCTCAATGTTGTCCATTTAGTCGGTCATGCAGGTACAGACCCAGATGTTAAGTATTTTGAGTCTGGCGGTGTATTGTGTAAACTGGCCCTGGCAGTGAGACGACCAACACGCAATAGTGATCAGCCTGACTGGTTTAACTTAGAGCTTTGGGGTAAGACTGCGGAAGTAGCTGCTAATTATGTGCGTAAAGGTAGCTTAATTGGTGTAAAAGGGTCTTTGAAGATTGAAACTTGGAGCGATCGCACTACTGGAGCCGGTCGTTCAAAACCTGTCATCCGAGTAGAGCGCCTTGATTTACTTGGCTCTAAGCGTGATAGTGATCCGAGCGCTGTAAGCAGCTATGATCACACCGAATTTTGAATAGTTTTGATTTACACTCACACCTCTTAACTAGTCTAGCTATTAGCTTCCCAGGAAGCTAATAGCTCATCAGTATAGGTAACGCGAGTTCTTCCCTCGGCCGTCGCCCTAAGTATAAGCTAAAACACTTATGGCTAAAATACTTATGGCTAAAATACTTACTTCTACTGCTTAACTAATGCTATGAACTAGATGTAAAGTTTGCAATTCCTGTGTAATGGTTATTACTTACTAGTTGCCGATCACTAGTTGCACATCCTTAAGACCACATTTTCTGATCCTACAGGTTCACCAAGAAGCCGTCTTACCTCAGTTTATGACCTGGCTAACCAGGTGGGCACCGTCGAATCTCGCTTGAAGTTTCTGGGTATTTTCCCAGTCTACTGCCGCAAATCCGATTAGTTCCCTTATATAAATGAGCATAGATCAAAAAACACTATTGGCAGTCACCAACTTCCCAGTAAAACCTGCTGACTCTATTGTAGTAGTTGATCAAAATATGTGCAACATTTAAGTTATATTTCGAGTAACATTGAACATCACCCACTACACATCACGCAGTACTCCGGTATTTCCCTGTAGGGAGAAGGGTTTACTTGGGATTATGGGGGCTTAAAACTGTAACCATTACCTTAGAGATAGTTGAAGCTTGATTCGAGAATGTGTAATTATTAAAGTTTACTCTAACTGTTTACTCTAACTGATCAAGTCAAGGTTGGGTACTGTTACAGTTGCCTATAGTTTAGTCTAATCAACTATCTATAGGTATTAACTTACGGAAATGGGTAGCAGTAGAAAATAGTGTAAGACTTGACTGATTTTGTTGACATTGGAACTATTGCGTGACTACAATCATTTCCTTAAATACTAACCATTTCCAAACCTTAGACTTGTCTCCAGCTCAGACAGTGATTGAAGGGTGGCTGCAAGAAGGTGCGATCGCAAACCATGAGCAGCAGCTAGGCTTTAACATTGATTTTGATTGCGATCCTGAGGATCCTCGGGAATTCTCAGAAATCCCAGAGGTGCGTTTATGGTTTGTGCGCTTGGATGCTACCTATCCCTGGTTACCTTTTCTACTAGATTGGAAATCCGGGGAATTCGTCCGCTATACTGCTATGCTAGTGCCCCACCAATTTAGTCGTACAGAAGGCATCCAGTACAACTCTGAAGCCTTAGAAATCTTCGTGATGCAGAAGATATTTGTACTAAGTCAATGGTTAAAGCAGTGGGGTATACAGAGCCAATCCCGCCTCAAGTCCATGGCTCAGTTACTCGGCTATGAACTAGATGATACTTTGTTTGATCTGATCGAGACCTCAGGGGGTGATATCAAGTCTGGTTGAATACCCATGATAAATAAGATGGATAGGGAGATGGGGAGATGGAGCCGAGGCTGATAAGTATAAGAAACGCTATCTTGGCATAAGAAATACTATGAATGGGCAGTTTATGCCTGTGCAAAGTATAATGTCACATCGGGTTGATGATCATCTCAATCAACCCCTATAGCCTCAGCTTTCCATCCTCAACAGAGTTTGGGGATAACAGAAAAGCACCTTGATTACTTCTTCAACAAATACTGGGATTATACTAGCTACCCCAAATTTGCTGTAATACAGTTTCCGGTTTGATATCGGCAATCCGACCGGTAGGTGATTGAATACCGTATACCCCCTCCTTGACAGGTAGTAGTTTTTTGGCCTCTGTCGGACCAAACAAGGCAATGGTAGGAGTACCAACCGCTACAGCTAGATGCATCGGTGCACTATCGGTACACAGCATCAAATTAGCACCAGCAATCATGGCTGCCAATTTACCAATATCTTCTGGAGCAGTAACTTTGAGGTCACGATGGTACTCCATCATAGCCTGGCACCATTCTGCATCCTCTGGCCCTTTTAGCAAGACAATGGGCAGATCTGGTTGTTTTTGGCGAATGTCCTCAACAATCTTCTGCCATTTCTCAACTGGGTAGATTTTATCAATTCCTTGGGACAGAGCGAGTTTACTAGAACCGCCATGAATGAGAATGTAGCCAATTTCTGGAATCTCTAGCTGTTGCTGTTGAGCTTCTGCCCATTCAATATCTGATTTGGGAACCCTAACAGCGAGTTCTTGACAAGGAACGTTAATACCGAAACCTTGTAGTAAGTCATGGTACATATGGGCAGCATACTGCTCAGTTTTTAGGGGCACAGGGTTGGTAAAAAACCAGTCCCTTGAACCAGCTTGGTAACCGATTCGACGCACAATACCAGTCATCCAGAGCAACAGCCCAACTGACCA
Source organism: Moorena sp. SIOASIH (assembly GCF_010671925.1). GTDB lineage: Bacteria > Cyanobacteriota > Cyanobacteriia > Cyanobacteriales > Coleofasciculaceae > Moorena. The sequence continues at coordinate 242,102 of NZ_JAAHIH010000006.1, forward strand.
CCGACGTCCCAGGGTCATGGCAGCATCGTACTCGCGATCGCGGATCACCCCCAACAAGTTACCAAAATCCGCGAGACCATTGCGGTCTTTAAAATCAAAGGTTAGAACTTCATGGACTGACTGAAAAACCCGATAAGCCCCCTTGGCTCGCGGTTCCACAATAACGTCAATCTCAGCTTGGGGATAATACTGTTTTAGTTGTGAGAGGGTGGGAAAGAACAGGATTTGGTCGCCAATTCCACCAGGAACAAGGGCTAGTATTCTCATCTCAAATTGCTTGAGCTTACGGATCAGATTAATTTTAACTTGACGCTGGAAGGACTAATTCTGAATTCTATCGAGGGCATATTATCCTAAGCTCAGGCATGAAGCAGCAGCTAAGAGGTAGAAAATCGTGCATTTATTAATTCCAGCAGCCGGAATGGGACGACGGATGGGGAGCGATCGCAATAAGCTTCTTTTAACACTTCTAGGTAAACCAATACTGGCTTGGACACTGTTAGCAGCAGAGAAAGCTAGTAGTATTAGCTGGATTGGGATCATGGGACAACCTTATGACTGGCCAGAGTTTAAAGCAATTCTAGCTGAACTTGCCCTATCTAAACCTGTGGAGTTGATTGAGGGGGGGGAAACACGGCAAGAATCTGTCTATAATGGCTTGCAGGCTTTACCAGCAGAAGCCAAAAGGGTTTTGATTCACGATGGTGCTAGATGCTTAGCTACCCCTGAGTTACTGGCACGGTGTGCCGAAGTCCTAATGGGTTGTCCCGGTCTAATTGCCGCTGTGCCAGTCAAGGATACGATTAAAGTGGTGGATGAAGCCAATCTTGTTCAAGATACACCTGATCGGAAGGGATTGTGGGCAGCACAGACACCCCAGGGATTTGAGGTGAAGTTGTTGAAACAGTGCCATGACCAAGGACGTAAGGCTGGCTGGGAAGTTACGGATGATGCAGCTTTGTTTGAACGGTGCAGCTTACCAGTCAAGATTGTACAAGGGGAGGAGACGAATTTAAAGGTAACTACCCCAGTTGATTTAGCGATCGCAGAATTTATCTTGCGCCAGCGTTTTGATATCAGTGGGACCGAATCAAGTTAATTAATTAATTGATTATAATTAATTATCGTTTTTGTTGCGCCAGGGAATGGAAAATTTCCACGTACCAATCATAAAATCACTATGGAGATCCAACAACGCCACCCTTGGCCAGTCAATAGTGAAGATGCCAAAGCAATTCAAACACAACTACAACCTGAGGTAATTTGTGAAGATCAGCTGGGGGAAGTGCAGTATGTTGCGGGTGTGGATGTAGGTTTTGAGGAAGATGGTGCGATATCAAGGGCAGCAGTAGCAGTTTTAAGCTTTCCCGACTTGCAGCTGAGGGAAAATGCGATCGCACGCAGACCCACTACCTTTCCCTATATACCAGGCTTCCTATCATTCCGAGAAGTCCCTGTAGTACTGGATGCTTTGGAAAAAATTAGCATTATCCCTGACTTAATTTTGTGTGATGGTCAGGGCATTGCCCATCCTCGTCGGTTTGGTCTTGCCTGCCATCTGGGGGTACTGACAGATATTCCCACCATTGGTGTGGCTAAGTCCCGATTCATTGGTGATCATGAGGACTTGCCCCAAAACAAAGGTAATTGGCAACCGCTGAGGGATGATGGAGAAATCATTGGAGCCGTTGTGCGTACTCGGACTGGAGTTAAGCCAGTCTATGTTTCCATTGGTCATCGCATCAGCTTACCCACAGCAATTGATTATGTGTTGCGCTGCACATCTAAGTATCGATTACCAGAAACAACTCGCTGGGCTGATCAACTAGCATCAAATAGAATTTAGAAGTTAGAAGTTAGAAGTTAGAAGTTTCCATTCTTAATTCTTAATTCTTCATTCTTCATTCTTCATTCTTCATTCTTCATTCTTCATTCTTCATTCTTCATTCTTCATTCTTCATTCTTCATTCTTCATTCTTAATTATTCATTCTTCATTCTTCATTCTTCATTCTTCATTCTTCATTCTTCATTCTTCATTCTTCATTCTTCATTCTTCATTCTTAATTCTTCATTCTTCATTCTTCATTCTTCATTCTTCATTCTTTTGGTAATACCTCTTCTTCTAATCGATTAACCCGTTCCTTGAGTTCTATTACTAAGGTAGCAAGACGCTTAAACATTGGGTGCTCAGGGTCTACCCTACTATAGGTATAAGTTGGTGATGGTACGTGGTGTTGACTAGGTCGATTACTGTCAGGAATTGACTGGCTGACCTGACGTAACTGAGACTCTAACTGATTGAGTTTAAATCTCAAGTTAATTATCTGAGATTCAAGAGAAGAAATCCGCGATTCTACAACAGTTATAGAAGCTGTGGCTGGTGGAATAAACTGTGAGATAAAAATTCCTAAGATTAAGCCAAAAGCGAGTATTACGATTGTTCGTTTCAAAGTAGTACAACCCCATTAGTTATCTTACTACCCATTATGACTCGTTCATTTGGACTTTCATTGTAAGCATTTAACTATCAGCAGTCCGCTGAAGGGCTACAGGAATAGTATGAATGGCTGATAGCTGATAGCGGTAGGCTGAATACTTACATTGATACTTACATTAGGATAACCAAGATCTAACAAAAAGAGCGAGTCACTTATCAAACCGCTCTTTTTGATAAGGGGATAAATAGTGAAGCACAAAGTAGAATTATAAATTTGTCTTAGGGAGATTTTAACCCAAAGACATAGCTCCTTAGACATAGTTTGCCTACTCCTCCCTGATTGATCAGGCTTTAGGCTGTTTCCAACCAGTCATAAATTTTATCTAATTGCTCCAGAGTTACCAAACCATACTGCCAAAGAATCATTGGCAAAAGTCCTGGATCTTGTTCCCGGTGTCGTTGTGCGATCGCAATTGAATCTCTGGAAATTGCTAACTCTTCTTGGAGAAAATGCAAGAATTTTGTATAGGTTTTTGGTGCCATTAGTTGTCTTTCACCTCCTTTAATAGGCTCTATTTTGGAATTAGTAATCTGAATGTGTAAACCATCAGTAGCCACTATCTCATCTGTCCACTAGGAAATTACGAGCGTAGGTTATACCTGACATAGAAACAGTAGGCAATTTTAAGGTTTTAAGATTTTAAGGATAATTAATCCCATAGGAAAGGAGTTAACTTTCCCTATCATCACCCGACTAGGATTTAGGATGACAGGAATAGCACTCTAGTATCCCTGTATAAATTTTCAGGGTTAAGAGGCTGATTACCTGTGTCCTAAATCACTGCCAACCTGAGATTTTCGTCAACCTAGAACAGCAATATTATGTGTCTTGATGCAGTCGCTCATGGGGGAAACCACGGCAGTCGCTCATGGGGGAGACCACGGCAGTCGCTCATGGGGGAAACCACGGCAGTTGCTCATGGGGGGAACCCCCAAGACCGCACTGCCTCCCCAAGACCGCGCTGCCTCCCCAAGACCGCGCTGCCTCCCCAAGACCGTAATGGTGCGTTTTCCGTAGGCGAATTAAATTCGCCACGGGTCGCACCTCTGCATCGCTTTCTTGCCAGTATCGAGATGAAATACCCCACTAGCATTACCCCTAGACCTTGCCAACACAGTGAGTTGGCAAGACCCTCCTAGCTCATATGGTTAAGTCAAGCAAAATTCGACAGTTTTAAACACACACTCCCTAAGGCGCTTGATTGACAAGCGTCTGTCAAGTTAAAAACTTTGGCTGGCGTACGCTATAACTGACTACTCTCTCACACCATTAACTTAGCGATTCACCGCTAAGACTCAGTAGCGTCACCCCTACCCTTGTTTTCCCAACCTTGATTAATTATGTCAAGGGTAGCCATTAGTAATCAAGGGTATAGTCATTTGCGAGCTTTTTACATCTGTCTTAGGAAAGATTACCCTAATTTAGCTTAATCCGCCAGAAGCCCCACGACAGAGGTAAGCATTAAACTATTGGCAGTCAGCTGAATGCTTATGTATAGGGATGATAGCATAAGGCTTGATGCTTTATATAGCACTACGCATTCCGATTAGGACATTGTCTTGATGCAGTCGCTCATGGGGGAAACCCCCAAGACCGCGCTGCATCGCTCCTAAACTCCGAAACGTAAGTCTAAGCTTACTTCTGACTTCTTACTTCTTACTTCTGACTTGCGCGTAGTGCTATACCTAGTTCTTGACACTTGAGGGATTAGGATTAGGCTTTAAGCACTAAACCCTGACTCCTGACACCTTGCCACAGCACCTCCTAGGGACTGTGCCACCTTCGCCTAACCCTCAAAACTACATTGAGAGAGTATTAGTTAGGTGCAGTACTACTCCCATCCAGAAACTTGACAGTGACCTGGTCACCTACTTTCAGACCCAGTTCAGCCGCACGTCCGCCACGAAGTTCAATCACTTGGTCAATAATTTCCTTTCCTGGACCATAGGTAGGACATTCATCGGTTTGGCAGGGGGGGACAGATTGTGCGATCGCTTTTACTTCCCCATTTCTTAGAAAGACCATATCCAGATAGATTTTAACATTCTTCATCCAAAAGCTGACAGATTGTGGTGGGTCGAAGCCAAATAACATCCCCCGATCAGGTGCTAGAGATAGGCGATACATCAATCCCATTGCCTTTTGCTCACGGCTCTGTGCCACTTCCAGCCCAATCCGCTCACCTGCGATCTCAGCTTCAGCAGAAATTGGTAACATTTGACCTAATTTGGTGGGTGATGGTGATACTGATGGCGCTGTTGCTGGCGGTTGACCAGAGTTCACAGAGGTACTATTTATATTGTCTTCTGGAACTGACCCTGCTGAACAGCCCATCAGTAAAATACTCAGTAAAATACTTAGTGCTATTGAAAATACACTGATTTTAAACTTCATAGCCCTTTTCCCTATTATCAAGTATCAAGTATGACGTGGGGAGTCGGGAGTCGGGAGTCGGGAGTCGGGAGTCGGGAGTGGGAACCATGGCATTGATTGGTTACTCAGCCACTAGTATAGTTTCACCCAAAACCCTCCAACCTCCAACCTCCACCCCTCAAGCTCCAACCTCCAACCTCCAACCTCCAACCTTCAACCTTCAACCAACCAACCTTCAACCTTGGCCAAAAGGCCACGCGATCGCGTTCAACCTCCAACCTCTAACCTCTAACCTCTAACCTCCAACCTCCAACCTCCAACCTTCAACCTTCAACCTTGGCCAAAAGGCCACGCGATCGCGTTCAACCTTCAACCCCACAACGCTAAGCCTCCCGCAACACATAACCAACACCACGCACCGTCTGAATTAATCGCCTTTCACCTTCATCTTCAATCTTGATACGTAAATAGCGAATATAGACTTCAATGACATTGGACTCTCCCATAAAGTCATAACCCCAAACATTTTCCAAAATTTGTTCACGAGTTAATACTTCTCTCGGATGGCTGATCAAATACTTGAGCAGTTCAAACTCTTTCATGGTCAAATCAATGACCCGTCCATTGCGCATTGCTCTACGCTGGCTTAGGTCTAAGGTTAGTTCTCCAAACCTCAGCTGCTCCGAGCCTCCTGTTTTTGGCTCTAGATAAAGGCGCACCATTTTCACAAATGGTTCTGTGCGATAGGGTTTAAGGAAATAATCATCAGCTCCTGCTTCTATACAAGCCACTCGATCCTCTACTCGATCATGAGCCATCAGCATGATTACAGGTACGCGAGAGCCTTCACGTCTGAGCTGATCGCATAATCTCAGCCCTGATTCTCCTGAAAGTGCTCTATCCACAACCACCATTGCTGGCTGGAGTTCACAAGCTTGATGGCAAGCAATGGCGGCATCAAGGGCAATGACGGTATGATAACCTGCTTCTTTCAAGTCCTGACTCAGCCGTTCCGCCAATATTTGATCGTTTTCTACAACTAAGACACAGGGATTCCTTTCCAGGGTCAGATTTGGCATAGATAATGCTTGTCAGCACAAGCTGGATATAACTATTCTGAATACCAACCCTGTTTTAGCATGTCGTAATTAAATCCTGCTGAGTGGGTAATAGGTAATGGGTAATGGGTAATAGGTAATAGGTAATGGGGAATGGGTAATGGGTAAGCTTTCAGTTATCAGCTTTCAGTTATCAGCTATCAGCGTGTCGCGTATCAGTTATCAGCTTTCAGCTTTCAGCTTATAGGCTATTTGAGGTGCTACTTGAGGTGCTTATGGGCTATGGGTTACGTTAGGTCACAGGCTTCTAGCCTGTGCCACCGATTCCCGATTCCCGATTCCCGATTCCCGATTCCCGATTCCCGATTCCCGATTCCCGATTCCCGATTCCCTTTTTCTATATATCTCAAAACAAAAAAAATAGCCGTAGAAATACTATCCACGGCTATTTAAATGACTTATGTCACTGAGTTACCAAACCGAAACTGATGTGATTCTATTTGATTGACCTTGGTCTTTCGGCCACCCTACGGGACCAGACCGAAGCCAAGGCTCTGGGGGGAAGCCCCCCCAGAAATTTAGCGATGCAGCGCGGTCTTGGGGAGGCAGCGCGGTCTTGGGGGTTCCCACGGGGCTTACAAGGTGCGGACGCAGGTTCCGCACACAGCCCCTCCCCATGAGCGACTGCCGTGGTTTCCCCCATGAGCGACTGCATCAAGACAAGGTGTTATGGCAACAGCCAATACTTCATCATGGTTGTCATCACTTCCCCTGGAGTTTCAGTAGGTTCCAAAGGGCTCCAGTCGGCAATCTCCCCATAGCCTAGGGAATAAAACATTTGCATACTATGGATTACGGCTTGACGAGGACCTTTTAGAGTGTGCTCAACAGGTTGTTTTTTGAGGTTTTGGTTAACGTTTTTTGACATAAGTCGAAACTTGAAATCATTGTGGATTTACATTGATTCTTGTAATGATTATAATTTTGTTTGTCAAGGGTTTTTAAAAATCTTTTTGGGGAAGTTTTAGAGGTAATAAAAAAAAGCGTTCGCTCTTAGCGGAAGCTGAGGCCTTTGGCCACGCTACGCGAACGCTTCATCGCGTAGCGTGACCTTAGGTCAATCCCGTAGCGTCTCTTTCAGAGAATACCGTAAGCTATCAGCTATCAGCTAATGCGCTACGCGCACGCTACTTGAGGTGCTATCAGCTAATACGTCGAAGCCCGTGCCACCAATTCCCGATTCCCGATTCCCGATTCCCGATTCCCGATTCCCTTGTTTTCAGCTGACCGCTGACCGCTGACTGCTTACAGTTTCATTAATTTCAATTTCTGCAATCGGACGCCCAATATCTGTGATAGTTTTGCTAAAGTTGACTTGACCGATAACTTGCCATTTTAGTTGAAGCTTAGGGGTATTATTAAGATAATCGTAGCTACCTTCAAGGATAGTAATTTTGCTAATCGTGTGGCTTGTAGCTGTTTGTTGGGCTTGATAGTTGTTAGCCGTTGATGAATTATAATTTTCGATGAGTTCTTTGTAATTAGTTAAAATTACCCCTGTCGTCAGGGAAGCTAATTTTTCTAAGTTAGTTAGGTCAGCGTCGCAGATATCGATGAAAAATTATTGTTTAAATTCCCTGCATGTAGTAATTATTGTGGGATTTTGTTGGTCGGGGTGTAACTGTTGTGGATGGCTTGATCTCAATGTTGGCGAAATTTCCCATTTACCGGGATAGATGCTGATGTGTGGTAGTTTTGTTGGTGATTCGGTAATGGAGGCAGCAACAATTTTTATTTGAGGTGTAGAGATGTCTTTAATTAGTTCTTGCTGAAGCTGCTGGCTGATTTGGGATAGTAGGTTTTGAATCATTTTTTTAGGTAATAGGTAATGGGTAATAGGTAATAGGTAATAGGTAATAGGTAATGGGTAATGGGTAATAGGTAATGGGTAATAGGTAATGGGTAATAGGTAATGGGTAATAGATAATGGGTAATAGATAATGAGAGTTAGGCAGCAGTTTTTGAGGTCTGATTCTATCAGATATGACTTTCAAAAGCCTCTAGGGTAGACTTATCTTCTGCATTTAAAGTATACATCCATGTAGGGGCGGTTTCCCTGCTTGTGTCTGGTTTAACTAGATTCCCGATTCCCGATTCCCGATTCCCCATTCCCCATTCCCCATTACCATTACCATTACCATTACTATAGGTATAGGTATAGTTAAATAATGACCTTAATGTGAAAACCGACACCATCTTCTATCGCCTGTTTCAATCGTTTACCAGCATCTTTTTTGAATTAATTAACCATTGCCCTACAGAAGCACAAGCTTATCAATTCGCCTCTGTGGAAGTCAAACAACTAGCATGCAAGAATTGATGGAGTATTCCTGCCGACAACTACCACAGCCCAACAACCAATTTATTTTGTAGAAGTCCAATTTCAGAGGAACTCTCAATTTTACTCCCGCTTCTTTAGCGAAATTTTTCTGTACTTAAACAAAAACGAAATCAGCAATGATTGGCGTGGTGTGGTGATTTACCCTAGGGCGTGTTTTCTTGCCTCGGAGATCCCCCGTTGGTCCCCCTTAAAAAAGGGGGACTTTGAGTATGGCTCCCCCCTTTTTTAAGGGGGGCTGGGGGGGATCATAATCTGGCGGAAAACTTTGAAAACACGCCCGAGCCGCAATGTGGATAAAGGAGCAACTCAACAATATCGAGAATTACTCAATTCCCCAAGGGTATCTCGGATTTATCTCGATGAATTAGCCGAGACCTCTGCACCATCGGTGGGTATAGCTACAGTACAGCTAATTGTCACTGAGGAAGATACTGCGATTGACCGTAGGTCACGCTGCGCGATCGCACTCGGATTAAACAACCTCGGTATTCTAGACAGATTAATGACAGAAACCAATGAAAACCTGGAAAAGCCTCCTTTAGAAGCCTTGAAAGCCCAGTGAAATCCGGGAACGCTACTGTTTCTCTATGGGATACTGCCGATTAACTTGCCCCGTTTCCTGGCTTATATCCTCTATCGCTGGGAAGTCTGCATCCGGGAGACTGTCATGGTCGGTAAGTCGTAGCTGGAGGGTTAGGTCTGTTGCTGACCGAACAATTGAGCAGCTTTGACTATAGCAGTGTAGTGGTAACACTGTTTTGTTTCGTCATTTTGACTTTTTTAGTCGATTGGGTGAGTGCTGCCGCTAGAGGCTCAAGAACTTAACCAGCAACCCCAAATTTCTCACAAATAAAGGAGGGGAGGACGAAAGCCCCGTATTTTTAAATCGGGGATGAAGTCCGACGCGGCGAATTTATTCGCCGTCATTTCTTAGGGTTTGCAATGTAACGCCGAACTGTTTGATTACTAACATTACCAGCAGTAGAGGCAAAGTAGGAATGAGTCCACAGAGAAGGAAGCTTTAACAGATGCGGGAATTGAAGTCTTTGTAGCCGAGAACTTCTAGCCTTAATTGCTTTAATAACTTGATGGGCGGCTACATTGGGTGGAGTGTTGACAAATAAGTGAATGTGGTCAGGCATTATCTCCAAGGCAATAATTGCCCATTTCTTTTCAAGGCATACTTCCGATGATGATTTCTAGTAAGTCGCCTCTGTATGTCTCCTAGCCAAATTTTATTTCGTCGTTTGGGCGTCCAAACCAAGTGGTAATTTACCATTGTTTTCGAGTGATTGCTCTTTATATATTGCTGCTGAAGGGGTGGTTTTTTATGGTAGAGTTGTTTTGTTGATAGCCTAAAAAAGCACAACAGTATCTAACCCACCATGATTTTGAGCTACATCTACAAATTGCGCCCATCAGGCAGCCAGTCTGACAAGATGGAATCGTGGCTCAATATGCTAAGGAGCCATTTCAACTGGTGCTTGGCTGATCGCATTGAAACCTATCATCAGCAGTTTATTCAAGGGGCGTATTGCAGTTTAAGAACCAAGGCAGAAGCGGATCCGTTAACCTGCTGCATCGTCAAAAATGGAGCCACAGGAAATCCCTGGCAGAATAGCGGCAAAAAACGCAATGCTGGCACAATTCAAGATGCAGGATTGGTGGAACTTAAAGCCGCTCGTCCTTGGTACAAGTCAATAGACTCGGATGTTTTACAGCGTAATGTTGCTCGATTAAACACCGCGTATCAAAATTTCTTTGATGGACGGGGGTTTCCCAAATTCAAAAACCGCAGTAACTTCCGGTCTTTTGAATACAAACCTCGACGGGTTAAGTTTAATGAGAATAAAGTCTATCTGCCTAAAATTGGCTGGATGCGCTTCTTTAACTCTCGACCAATACCAAATGGTTTTGCTGTCAGGAGTGTGACCATTCGCAAGAAGACTGACGGGTGGTTCATGTCTGTACGACTCGAAGACAAGTCGATTCCCTTGCCACCAGTTCTACCAACTTTCGAGATCAAGACGGCTGTTGGATTAGATATGGGGTTGATCAAGTTGGTACATTGCTCTGATGGGAGTGACATCCCTAATCCCAGATTTGCCACCAATAAAAAGACTAAACGCACTCTCAAGAAAAGGCAGCGTCGGTTGAGTCGTACTAAAAAAGGTAGTCGAAACCGAAACAAACGAGTCGCACAGGTAGCCAAACTACACCTGATAATTGCTAATCGCAGAAATGCCTACCAGTGGCAGGTTGCCAATAAATTGGTCAAAAAGGCTGATGCCATCGTAGTAGAGAATCTCAACATCAAGGGGATGGTGAAGCGGTGCAAGCCTAAGCGAGAGGAAAACACCGGACGCTTTGTGTCTAATGGACAGGCGGCTAAACGCGGCTTAAACCGTTCTATTTTAGATGCATCGTGGGGAGAGTTAATTGCCAAGATCGAGTATCTGGCTGCAAAGTCAGGAAAGGTCTTACTTAAAGTTAACCCACGACACACTTCAATGGAGTGCAGCGCCTGCGGTCATATAGATCAAGCCAACCGCGACAGGGAACGGTTCATCTGTACCAAATGCAGTCATATTGACCACGCGGACAAGCAAGCTGCACGAAACATCAAACAAAAAGCCGTTGTTGAGTACGGCTTGAAATTAATTAAGGTACGCCGGGACTCGGCGGAACCCAAACAGCTAAGTCTGTTTGAAACGCCCAGCACTGAATCAACAGTTGCTATCAGGAGACAATCCGGTGCCGATAAGGGCAAACGCCGGGTGCCTGGGAACTTGGCAAGACAATTAGAATTGTTTTCCCAGGATATATAGAGCGTGAGTTCTATAGAATCTCCCTTTTTCTAAAAGGGAGAGTGTCAAAAACTTGAGATACCATGACTAGAACAAAGTATTTCGACACAACTATACCAAGATCATTCATCTCCCAAATGCTTCGCCGTACTTGAAATAACTTCAATTAACTTCACCCCATCACCCGATTACCTGATCACCCCATCACCCCATCTCTGACTCAATCAACTCCCTAGCTATTTTTATTCGCACAAAAGAAACTTTTTGTCGATGATTTACGTCACCTAACGTTATGACAATTGTCACAACCCCTATTACCGTAGGATCACCGACGATCTAAGAAAAATTCAGGATACTGAAGATAGGGGTAACTACTTAATAACGTTACTACTAGATGACGTTGCGACTAGAGGAGTGTAAAATGTTGGAAAAACTTATCTTAGCTATCACCTTCACCTTAGTACTCTATTTATCTTCAGATTTAAGTTCAATCGGCACGGACTCAACATCTTCTGCTCCTCCGGCATCGGACCTTACAGAGGAAGTTGTGAGTCGCTTACCATCAAACTGACATCTGACACTATTCCATTAACCGTTTTTGTAACCCTTTTAGGACGAGATCCGTTTTATTGTTTCAGTGATTTGTGTAATTTGTTGCCATAAGCTCTTCTGAGTTTTAGTCTGCAAAGACTCATCCTCTGGCATAGGTTCATTCAAATAGCGGTAATGTTTCCAGATATCCCAGTAAGGACAACCAGGCTGAATACGAATACCAGCCCAGTGTAGATATTGTAGGGGTTGATTCACATTTGGGTCAATAAGTCGTACTCCTTGGGTTTGGAATTGTTTACTACCTGCCCAATTTCCTGGAGCTCCCCCCGGTCTACGCACAATATTAAATCGGTGGTGCATCTGCTTCAAGATCATATAGTTGATAATCGGCTGATCGGAGGTTTTCTGGGAAAAGTCAAAGTACTCGGGATGAGCCGCACACTCAGCAAAGGTTTCATATAAGGTTTCTTCACTAATCTTATTTTTCTTGGCTCCCCAAAACCCCCCATTAAAGATATCCTTCAGTTCGGCTTCACTAAAAATCTGATCTTCAATAACTTTGGGGGTAAAAACATTGGCAATTCCCCCAACATGCTGGTAATCACAGCAAATAAAATCATAGTCAACTAAGTAGTCAAGAGTATCCGCTATCTTCTCAAAAACAACGATATCGGTATCGATATAAATAAATTCATCAAAGCTTCCAAACCAGCAAGCCTGTTTGCGGAACTGATTCGGTCTCGCAAAAAATCCCTCCCCGAAAATTTCGTGTAGCTTAGTAGACAGGCGTTCGATAAACGCCAAATCTGGATAAATCTCTACCCCATAGGACTCTTGGAGAATTTGGGCGACGTTTTGATAATTGTCATCATAGGGAATCAAAACAATTGGGGTATCGGTATCGTAACAGCGGATACTATTTAGTAACGCAATAGACTGCTCAATCACCCGGTCATTAGCAGTGATGTAAATTCCACGATTCATAAAATCTGCCTCAACGAGTGAATCCTAACTTCTTGAATACTTTAGTGGTTAAACTAGGAGGCTGGTTGTAAGGTTTAGCTTTAGTGGTAAACTGAGGACGTTTCTCTGGTTGATGATAATATCGATAATGTAAGAAAATATCCCGGTAGGGAAAGTCGATATTCTCCCCAGCACACAGTTTATTGAAAACTTTTGATTTGATTCCAATGTAATGAAGATAAGTCAGCCGATTCCCATGATCATAAAGTAGATTATCCCGAATTTCAAAGTGAGGAGATGTTACGGAATTGCCTGTTCTTTTATCTTTAGGAAAACTCAGAGCAAAATTATGGATCGATAACCCAGACCTCATCCTCATGTAGTTGAGTACAGATTGGTTAGGCGCTTGCTTATACAGAACCTCTGCTTCCCCATTAGCTAACTGAGAAACTAACCATTCTCGCTGCTCTTCAGGAAATAATCCCCGCTTAGCCCCATAAAATCCCGAACAGAAAATTTCTGAATTAATCTGGGATTGATCGAATATTTCCAGTAACTTCGGTGAGGCTACGTTAAAAATATGTGCTGGGTCTTTATACTGAAAGTCATAAACCACAAAATCACTCTCATCTAACTGCTTAAAGACGAAATCTAACGAATTCATCACCAGAGTGTCAGCATCGAGATAGATAAATTTTTCAAATGGACTCTCTGGATCAAAGGCACAGTAACGATGATTTTCACCAACCCGATAGAATTTCGTCTTAATGCCTTTTTCCTGCCATTCTTGTAAAGCATCAGGGTGAGTTTTCCAGACATGGTAGGAAAACTCTTCCCAACGGGCAAATAGTTCTGGATTATCCAGCAAGGTTACATTATCTCGGGTGGCAATTTCTTGACGGACGTTGTCTAACTGATCATTGTAGGCAATTACACAAACTGGAGTCTCTTTCCCAGCATTAACCTCTATGCTATTGAGCAGTGCTACCAGTTGGTTGTAAACCACATCATTAGCCAATGTATAAATTCCTGTGCTCATCTATACTTACTCCAGTTTTTCCACTACCTTAGACAAGAAGTTGAGTAAATTCAACTCATGTAAAATGATTTGACGTGCTTCTGCGATCGCATCTAGAGCCTCATGCCATGCATCCAGTGTAGCCGTCACCTCCTGAATGTAAGCTAAGCCCTTTTCATCCTCACTTGGCAGTCTCAAGAAGCTTCCTGGAGGCAATAATTTATCAGCAGCAGGACCACCATAGTAGATGGGTAAACACCAGGCTAATAAAGCATCCCACAACTTTTCACTCACATACCAATCATTACCAGCATAGTTCTCAATCGCCAGGTTGTAGTAATAAGGAGCCATCGCATTCCACTTATTCCCTACTTTTCCGTATCCGTTTACCCAGTCTGGCAAATCCCTTCCATACACGTCAAATTCTAGATCACTGTCCCTCAACAGCCTCAAAAACCCCAAACGCTGACGATGATTAGCCGTACGAGCAATACCGGAGGTAATCCAACAACAGGAACGAGCTTTTTCAGGCGGTCCCATTTCATTCAATTCACGAAACGAATTGTTGTGGTATGAAATAGCAGGCATATAGTCAGGAATTGGCGCAAAATCATCAGGACCACATACATAGCCACAGTATTCCTGAGCTTGTTTATATTCATTAATTCGGAACTCTTCCCGTTCTGGAAAGGGAGGTTCCCGTACCACAGAAATAATCCGTTCTTTCGGCACTCCCCGCAAGAGAGTCTTGAGATCTGCGACCTTCGGATCAGCGGGCTTATGAGCTAGCCCAAAAAAATTGCCAAATTTGGGTAATCGTGGTTCGATGTCAGAAAATTCGTTAAAGTTGTATAGTAGTAAAAAATCCGGTTGAGGTGCAGTAGCTATCATTTGAATATTTTTCCAAACCCCCAAAGGACTAGGGGTTTGCTTCCATAGCCAATCAACAGGACTGGGTTTCAGTGCCTTATAGCTACTTATCATACCGATAACTTTTTTGTCCATAGTTTTGGACATAGCTTAATTCCCTAACTCATCAAGTTGAAGTTGATAATAATTTGATCAGCTTAGTTTAAGCTTAACTTACTTAACTTAATTGTCAACTTACTGCTTCACTTAATTTTCAACACTTTAGCCATTGGGAAAGATCCCGACCAATCAAATCTTGAAGCTGGAGGATATCCTCGCGATAGAATTCAATCAATTGCTTCCGCACTGCTGGTGATAACTTAGGTTTACCACGATTTAAATATCTAATCTTATTAACTAGTTTATCCCTGAGGCCAGTAGGAAGCAATGGACTTAGAATTGATTTAACTGGGTGCGGTTGGCTCAAAAATGATTCCAACGCTTTGTTCTTGGGAATGGGAGCAGCTTGCCTAACTTTTTCAGATATATCTGGGGTAAAGGTATCGTCTATCTCCAAAAAACCAAACATATCTTGCAGCATACCTAGAGGATTATTATTCAAATCTTCGTATATATAAACCTTAATCTGGCTTTTGTCAAACGCATCAAAATAACGCTTCAGTTGGACATAGTAAAGGCCCCGTTTTTTATAGTGCCAGAAAGACCACCAGTTATTTTGGATCCGCTCCTCTTCTTGGGCAAGAGCCTCAGCAAAATCGGTTAATGGTTCGCGCTCTTGCTTAATTAAATGTAAATAGTTGGAATAGGCTCTTTCTGCTGGACCTCGAAGAATTGCGATCAGTTTTGCCTTAGGAATGTAGTACTTTATGCGTTCAACAGATTTCGCAATGTAGAGATAACTTGTAGATGCTTCACCAATAGCTACTTGATTAGTTACCTTTTTAAATAGTTGACGATAGGCGTCAATATTAGTGACAATGAAATCAGCTTCTTTTTCATCTCCCAACCCACGGAAATCTAAATTTTCCCCTTCAAAAGCAAAAAACCTAGGTTCCTTGGAAGGACTCATGTAGATTTGCGGATGCTGCTTTAGATATCGATAAATTGAGGTAGTTCCAGCCTTAGCTGCACCTATGATTAAAAAGTTGGGCATTGTCATGAGTCTATCTAGTTAACTGATCCTTGAGAAAGTGATCCTAGAAGGTGTTGAATAAAGTCCTTAGGTTAGACATGAAATGATCAGGTGAGGGGGAGAGTCTTCCCCCTGTTCCCCCTGTCCCCTCTGTTGGCCTCTTCCAGTCTTTAACAAGTCAAATCGGATTGCTATCGGAGTTGCTCAAGGTTAGCGATCGCAATCGAAACCTCTGGTGTTAACTCTTGATAGTTAGCTCTTCTACACAACTCTGAATAAATTTCACGAGCTTTGGCGGATACTGGCTGATTTGCCTCAACACTACCTAAAGATTTGTCAGGAAAACTACGGTCTACTTTGCCATCAATAAATTATTCAATGCGGTCAAGTCCTTGATCTGACAACACTTGGTCGTAGTCTACAAATAACCATTTGCCTTCGTTAGAGTGAGTTTGAATAATATGTTGATACATTAGTGTCCAGATTTCTACCGCTCGCTCAAAATTCATAGCAAGACTGTATAAGTATTTATGCTTGCTATGTACCTTCATAATGCTTGATGCCGTCGCTGCGGGGTGCCGAAATACGCACAGGAATACGGTATCATTGAGAAACGGCTTCCAAGCTGGCAATGTGTAACAAAATCTAGGGTCTTTGAAGCAAAAAGGTGTCGCTCAGTTAAGGTTTCTATTCTAGGGGCTATGTCCTCAGGACAATGAATCCTTTTTCCTACAGGCACCCTAGCTAGCCAGCGTTGGTATCTAGTCGGTCGGTCTTTAAAGAAATTTCCCAAAATTCCCCTTGGTCGAGGTGGGACAACTTGGCTTAATATATCTTCGTTAATCGCCTCAACATTCTTGGACTCAAAGTAGCCCTTTTTATTAATGCTTGTAGATGACATCATTCTGTCTCCCATGAAATACCCAGCACCACTGAGTGTACCCGCTACCATGCTAGTGCCACTGCGCCCGGAACCTATTACCAAACAGTTAAACATATGTAGTCTTAACCCTGAACGTCACCCTATTAATCAGATATTATAGGACTGGGGGGGCGACATGCAAGCTGAAATCATTACTGGGTAATGATTTCAGCCCATAAGTTACAAAAAGATACATGCTGTTTTGGGCTGATATTGGACGTAGTTATAAGGGTTTGAGCTTGCCATTAAATCAAAGGAGGGTCAATTTGGGACTGTATCTTGCCTAATATCATTGGTCTCAAAGCCTTATATAGTAAGCTTTTCAGGGCTCATGTCACCCCCTCAGATTATAGGATGTATAGGTTCTGCTACATTGCTCATAATTTTGGCAATTCTATTTTCCCAAGAGAACTGACGCCCCCACTCAATTTGAGCAGCATAACCATTCACGTTTCTGGGATACGTTTCTAATACCTGCTGGAGGCAACGAGTCAATTGAGCTGGGTTATCCGGTTCACACCAGCCAGCAATAGCACTAGACGATTTAAATTCCATCAACGGGGGAATTTCCGTTGCCACAATCGGAGTTCCTGAAGCCATATACTCAAAGAGCTTCAGAGGAGAGGTAAAGCTAGCCGCCTCACCAGAACAGTGAGGATGAGCCAAAACATCAGCAGCTTGGAGTAAGCTGGGAAGCTGCTGGTGGGGAATGTAACCTAAGAAGGTAACATTGTTAGCTTGTTTTTCTTTAGCTAGCTGCTGATAAGACTGTACTTGAGATTCATTGCCACCAGCAAAGACAAATTGAATCTGTGGTAATTCCTTAGCAACATCAACTAATAAGTTGACCCCTTTGAAGCGATAGAGTCCTCCTGAATAGACCACTAACCTTTGGCGGTTATCCACCAAAAGTTTTTTGCGCCATTCAGAGGCTTGTTCTGGTTGTCTTACTAAAAAAGACTGATTGAAGCCACTATGGAGTTTGATAATCTTTTCTGGGGGCATACCCCTACGAATCATATCCTCCCGAATATTATCAGCCACGGTGACTGCGACTTGAAAAAGTGGGTTTTGGACAATCGATTGATCATAGTCACTTTTTTTATAATGTTCCCGCTCATAAATGACTGGTATACCATGCTTGATGGCTGTTTTAACCAAATTCCAATCCAACGTGTGTAAGATTTGAGTATGGGGAAAAATATGAATTGGAAAATAGTAACGACAAACGATTGTGCTGGGGCTAGTCAGTTTGCCTTTGATGTGACCAATGGGCCAAGGCATAGCTAGGGGAGCCACCTTGAGCTGATCCTGAATACTGTAAAACTTGGTCACGTTTTCCGGTGGCTGTTGGAGCCGAAAGGGATAAACCCAGTCTAAGGGATTCAGGGATTTCTCTGGGGGGTGGAGATAGACTAAAACAGTAGAATAACCAAGGTTAGCAGCAGCATTGGCGGAATTGACATCATGAACTAAGTGGGCAGCATTGGGTTGAGGTAAAGTACTTCTGGTAAAAAAGATATAGTGTTTATTCATTATTAGTTTAGAAGTGTTAATTGATAATATCTTCTGTTTGTGATTAATACTTAAGTAGTCTATTTCCTAAGCTCTCTACCACCATACTGCCCAAATTTTACCAAGCTATCCCCTGATAAGACTCTTACTTTTCATCAAACCATCCCGTCGGGACATCTCTAATTTCCAGCAATAGGGCGATTGCTAGTGTGTAAGCATTCAGCTATCAGCACCTCAAGTATCAGCTTATGCGCTATGGGTCACAGGGTCGAAGCCTGTGCCACAAAGCTGTTCGCAAATCCCCAGACTTTCAATTCTCATTAATCTCGAACTATTAAATTATCCTGTTTGCGCGATGGGCATGCTACGCGAACGAGGTTTATTTTAAGCTGACGGCACCTCAAGTAGCGTGAGCTTTTAGCTCACGGCTGACGGCACCTCAAGTAGCACCATCTGTAGCGCATATGCTTATGCTAGTGTCTGCTATTGAAGATGGGGCAACGGATTGGTTAACCCATTTAACAGATGGATCGAGAATCGTCAACTACCAATGACCAATTACCCGATCCAATTACCCGATCTCGGATATGATAATTAATCAACCGAATACGGTATCATATCTCACATCTTTTTTGATAAAACTAGTTTTGTCTACGGTAGATATTATCAATTCTTTGTATAAAAAATTACATCAAATAATCAGGGATCAATTAGGGATCAATAGGATAGAAGCTTATTTTTAATAAAAATCACCTAGTTTTGGAGTGCCAATTTGTGCGAAATATTAAAACATGTAAACACTATTGCTAAGTATTGTTAAATTAATTACCAAAAAACTAAGACTTAAATACAATAGTTAAGGAAAGATTAACGATTGCTGCCTCCAGATTAATCAGTTGAGTGGTCATATCTAACTAGTACAAGACGGCACAAATAAAGTAAAGCTACCATTCAAAACCAACGAAAAGCTTACATCATCAGCTCGCGGTGCGACCCGTGGCGAATTTAATTCGCCTACGGAAAACGCACCGGGATCTGAATTTTGAATAATTCATTTTGAATTTACCAAAGCGGTACTAGTAGATGCTTGAACCAGGGTCGGTGCTTGTTAGAGGCAGTCATTTTTTAATAACTGACTGAATAAAACAAGGTTTAACATGCAGATAACACAGAAAGTTTACTGTCCTAATTGTGGCAGTAGTGCTCAAAAGATTTATTGTCAAAACACTCACCTAACCCAGACTCAATGCCCCGTCTGTGATTATTTAATGATTAGCTGCTCTCGCACTGGCAGGGTGGTTGAGGCTTATGCCCCTGGCATCTATGCTCCTAGTGCTTAAGCAATGAGGGGGTGAGGGGGCGAACTCACGGCGTTGCTTAATAAGGGAATGATTTTAAGAGTTTTGTAGAATGGGCATCTTGCGTGGAACTGGCATCTTGCCAGTTTCAATATATTTTCGGGCGGGCAGGATGCCCACTCTATTCCTATTCATTCGAAGGCAGGCAGGATGCCCACTCTACTCCTATTCATTCGAAGATTCAGCAACGCCGAACTCACAAGGGTAGGTTTTTAACACAAGGGTCAGGAAAACATCCCTTGTGTTTTTTTTTCACTTCCACAAAACATTACCTCTAAGTACTCCTAGATGCTCTAAGTTGTCCACAAGCGGCGTCTTTGTCAAGACCACGGGAATGGCGTACACTGACAGCAATGTGTTGCTGCTTGAGAGCTTCAACAAAGGCTTGAATCCTGCGGTAACTAGGGCGCTGGTAATCTACCTCACTAATGGGGTTGTAGGGAATCAAATTGACATGACTCTGAAAACCCCTCAGGTTCTTAGCCAACTCAACAGCATATTCTCGACAGTCATTCAGTCCACCCAAAAGGATGTATTCAAAGGTCACTCGGCGACTTGTTAAGTTTACATAGTCTCGACATTCATCTAATAGTGCTTTGAGAGGATAGTGCTTGGCACTAGGAATCAGTTGCTCCCGTAGCTGCTGATTTGAGGCGTGTAGACTGACAGCAAGGGTGACTTGTAGTTGATGCTGAGCGAGTTGGCGGATACGACCGGGAATACCAACTGTTGAGATAGTAAGCGATCGCGCTCCAATCCCCAGGTCCTGATTAAGAGACTTCACTGCACTTACCACAGCTTCGGTATTCAGCAAGGGCTCTCCCATACCCATAAACACTACATTGCTGACTCGTTGCTGAAAATCTTCTCTTACTGTTAAAACCTGATCGACAATTTCATGGCGAGCCAGATTGCGAGTGAATCCACCTTTACCAGTAGCACAGAAGTCACAAGCCATGGGACAACCGACCTGGGAAGACACACAAACGGTCAGACGCTTTGGTGTGGGAATACCCACAGTTTCAATAATTTGACCATCTGATAACTGGAGCAGGTATTTTACCGTACCATCCTTTGCTTCTAAGCGGTAGTGTAACGTTGACCGACCAATGGGGACATCGGCGACGGTGTTACGCCACTGTTTAGGAAAGACAGAAATTTCAGAAAGCGATCGCACTCCTTTTTGATAAATCCATCCGTGTAACTGACGCCCTCGATAAGCCGGTTGTCCCTGTTGTTGTATCCAGCTGGTTAACTCTATTAAAGAAGCTCCTAACAATGGCGGAATTGAGTTTACCAGTGGTGAGACCGACCCACTCACATTAGTCATGGTTTGGGAGTTTGAAGCATTGCTACTGAGGTCTTGTTGAGGGATAGAAACATCTGGGCACATAAGGGCTTTAGGGGAAATAGGATATCAGGATCTCATCAGAGCAAATAATTCTAACAGGAATTCTCGTTATAGCAATTCTATATCCCATAAGGTACCTATTATCCCCCATTATCCCCCTTAATAAGGGGGACTTTGAGGTTGAGAACCGTACCTCATAACTGCGATAAACGCTATAAGTTAAACTACCATGGCGATCGCTACTTCTTATTTAGACAGCGATCCTCCTTAACTGGCCTGCCGCTATTGCCCCATGCTTCAGTCTTAGTTTTATTAATTTAGTTTTATTAATTCAACTTATTAATTAACTCCCCAGGCAAGATTCGAACTTGCGACCAATCGGTTAACAGCCGACCGCTCTACCGCTGAGCTACTGAGGATTGCCAAACAATTGCTCATCACATCTACTTATTATAATCATAAAGTACAAAGTCTGGCAAGTACTTTCGCAAATTTTTTTTAAATCACTGTTGTGTCGGGAGTTTTGAGTACCTTTTCAGTTAACGATTATTAGTTAACATTAAACAGTCAGCTAACTATGAGCCAGTCAGTAGTCACCAGTCAGTAGTCAACAGTCAGTAGTCAACAATATTATCCTAATGGTTGACTTCTTGCCACTGTAGCCCATGGTTGAGTGGAGAACGGCTTGATTCAACGTTGACGTTGAGCAACGGTTTTTGGTTAAACCCTGATTGCCTTTGTTTTTCTAACACTGCTCTGGCTAATGCAGCTTGTCGTTCCACTTCTTCCTTTAAATGCTGCTTACGGGAATACTCAGCTATCTTGATTCTCGCTTTCTGGTAGGTGGGGGTTTCTTTAGGGATTTGAGACAAATACACTAGCGCTTTAATAAAGTTACCCTGTCCTCCTTGTTCATAGGCTTCTTGTAACAAGTACTCTGCTCGAATCTGTTGCTTTTGCTGATATTCCTTCAGCTTTGCTTGGACTTTAGCACCGGTGCGGGTTTCTGGATGGATTTGTTCGAGTAGTGCGATCGCATTGCTAAAGTCTTGGGCTAATGCTTGTTTGTAGGCTTGCTTTAATAACCCTTGGGCTTCTGCTTCAAGGCGAGGTTTTGCCTTGTTGACTAATGGCTCCATCTTCTTTTGCCAATAGCCAATTGAGGGCATTTTATGGTATCCCTCAAGCACATCTGACCATCGTTCTTGATAAAAGGCTTGCTCTGTAGCCTTAAACAGAGCTTCAGCACTTTGCCATTGTTGCTGCCACTGTTGAACCGTATTTAGGGATTGTTCATAGATCAGGCTATCGCTAGGAATCGATTCTGCTAGTGCGATCGCTTCCTCCAAATCACCGGCTTGATAGTGTTTGATTGCCTTTTGTAGAATATCAAATTCAGAACGAGACGCAGAAGCATTCAGTAAAGCATAAAGTCCGATTAAAATGGCTATAGCATTGGAGCTTGCTGCTCCCACTCCGATTCCTTTCAGTAAAGGTGGCAATTTTGGCCAGCTATACAGGGCGAATTCACGGACATACACTTTCCAATCTAATGGCGGCTCATCAGTAATAATTACTGAGTCTTTATTACTAATTACTGAGTCTTTATTACTAATTATTGAGTCTTTATTACTAATTACTGAGTCTTTATTGCTAATTACTGAGTCTTTATTACTAATTACTGAGTTTTTATTCCTGAGTGTTTCCTGCTCAGTTTTGAGTCCTGAGTCAGATTTAGGCGTTGCCTGTTTTAATTGTTGTGAGCTAGACTCCCTAGTCAGTGCTGAGTGTTCAATGGTAACCCTTGAGTCAGACTGAGTATCTAGCACGTCTAATTCAAAAGCGTCATTGTCACTAAACTTGATACTGAGTGGTGAGTGCTCCGTTATCAGTTCTGAGTCAGACTGAGTATCCAGCACGTTTAATTCAAGAGTGTTATTGTCACTAAACTTGATACTGAGTGGTGAGTGCTCCGTTATCAGTTCTGAGTCAGACTTAGCAATAGATACTTTTAACTGAGGACTTTGAGTACACATCAGTGTCTTAAGTACGATTAAGGCATCAGTTGCTGACTGATAGCGTGCTTCGCTGTTGTAAGACACCATATGGTTGAGTACAAACGCCATTTGATCGCTAACCGATACATGTTTTCGCCAATGAATCTCACCAGTCTCAGGGTCAGCCAATTGCATTGGGGTGATGCCTGTGAGGGCGTGAATCGCAATCATTCCTAGGGAATAAATGTCACTGTTAGGAAAGGATTGACCAGCAAGTTGCTCTGGGGGTATGTAGGCGAAGGGACGAATTGTCTTGGATGGATCAGAGGATGGGTACTCGGTCAGATGGGGTTCGATTCGCTTTGAATTAATCAGCTCAGCAGCACCAAAGTCAATCAAAACTAGCCTACGGTCTGACCCTCGTCTGATTAGGTTATTGGGTTTGAGGTCTCTATGAATTATCCCTTGACGGTGAATAAATTCTAGGATGCCTAAAACATCTTGTAATAGTTCAATGCACTGGTTTTCGCTAAAGCGTTTATTACTGTTTTGGCTGATCGGCAGTTCAGTACTAAGAGTTTCTCCGATAATTAACTTTTGAACTAAGTAAAATCCGTGGTGATCTTCAAAATAATCAAGTAGACGAGGAATTTGGTTATGGCTACCCAGTTTGATCAAGGTTTGAGCTTCATTGAGCCAGAGACGCTTAAGAAATTGCCATTTTTGAGGATCATCGCTTTTGGGCTGAAGATACTTAATCACATAGCGGGGATGGCCCTGTTGTCGGGTATCCTCTGCGATATAGGTTTTGCCAAATGCCCCAGCACTTAGAGATTCAATGATTTGATAACGCCCGTTGAGGAGCTTTCCCCATAGGTCATGATTTGGATTAATTTTCAAAGAATTTTTTCCTACCAGAATCACTTCTATTTAGTTTTTTTCAAGAAACCAACAGTGTTTCCGGAATTAGTGGTTTACAGAAGTAATTGGATTTGCTGTAGCATCACCCGGTAGGAAATGGGATGTAAGCAATCAGCTATATTAAATCAGCTATATTAAATCGGATATATTAAATCAGCTATCAGTGATCAGCCATTTTAATGATAGGCGTTGCTCCCGTTGCGGGATGATCTGACAATAGTTGACAACCCCAAAGCTCCCACTATTCACCCCTCTTCCCTCTCCCGATTTTGTCCTCATTTGCTACAACAGAAAGCAACTGGGTATAAAAACTATATGCCAGGATAGATATTAGATGTGTGTTCTTCGGTGGTCATCATATCCGCTTCTTAAACATGGAAAGTTGAAATTAGCACTATGAGCAAGGATCTAGACTTTAGCCCCCAGGGCTATGAAATTAAACAAGAGTTAGGACAAAATCACGCTGGGGGTAGAGTCACCTACCTGGCGACACAACTGGAGACTCAGCAACCGGTTGTGATTAAGCAGTTGCAGTTTTCCCAATTAGGCACTAGCTGGGCAGAATACGACACTTATGAACGAGAAATTAAACTCCTGCAGCAGCTCAATCATCCTAGCATTCCTCGCTATATCGATTCTTTTGACACTCCCACTGGATTTTGCTTAGTCCAAGAATATAAACCAGCACCTTCCCTCGCTGAAGATTACCACTGGACACCAGAAGAAGTTAAGCAAATTGCGATCGCTGTTTTGGAAGTCTTGGTTTACTTGCAACGGCGGCAACCTCCTGTGATTCATCGAGATATTAAACCAGAAAATATTTTGGTTGATAGACAGGGTAACTTGAAGGTGTATCTAGTAGATTTCGGTTTTGCCCGGATAGCAGGTGGGGATGTGACCCTCAGTAGCGTTGTTAAAGGTAGTGTAGGGTTTATGCCACCAGAGCAGATGTTTAATCGGCAATTGACCAAAGCATCTGATCTGTATAGCTTAGGGACAACTCTGATTTGCTTGCTGACAGGGACAAAATCTAGCCAAATCAACACCTTAGTTGATGAGAATTATCGGATTAATTTCAAAGCACTGTTGCCCAAGCTAAATCCTCAGTTTATTCATTGGCTCGACAAAATGGTGGCACCTAACCTCAAACATCGCTATCCCGATGCCGCAACTGCCCTAAAAGCCCTGAAGCCGATTGATGTAGTGAATGATGTCACTCCTCTAAAAACACTATTGCGGGCTATACAACCAACAAAGGCAGTAGTAAAACTTGCCACCCTCAGCCTTGTGGCTGCTTCTTCATCAGGTATAACCTATGCCTGGCTCACCAGTCCAGCCAGACAATTGCTAACCAGTGGAGAATGCCCAGGCTGCAATCTCCCAAATATCAACCTACAAGATAAGAACCTCAAGCAAGCTAAGCTGGAGGGGGCTAATCTGAGTGGTGCCAACTTAGAGGGGGCTAACCTGTGGAGAGCTAACCTCAGGGGGGCTAACCTGTGGGGAGCTAACCTCGAGGGGGCTAACCTAAACAGTACTCGGTTGGATGGTGCTAACCTGGGGGGGGCTAACCTCAAGGGCGCTAACTTTGACATCAGGAGGGCTCAGCGCCAGCGTATTAACCTCAAGGGCGCAACTATGCCTGATGGCTCTATACATAAGTAGTCCGATCCTGTCCGGTTGAATACTGATCATTCTGGGTTAATCGTTAATTGAAAATCGATAATTGAAAATTAACAATTAACAATTAACAATTAACAATTAACGATTAACCTAAATAGCAGTGATTAACCTCAATAGAGATGACTAATTAAATTGGACTAATTAAATTGGAAGATGTGACCAGAACGAGCACGAGAGTATTTAACTGTTGCTATGTGGTTAGAGGAGCGATCGCGTAATGTGATCAATCCTGATTTATTGCTCAAGTGCATGTCTGATTGAGTTAAACGGGTGATGGGGAAGCGCTTAACTTCGTTAGGTTGGAGAATGCCACTCAGGAGTTGGGGACGACCTAGTTTATCTGCCATCTCCCAGCCAGTGAGGTCAATGGCTTCACTGGTGACATTCTTCAACTCAACCCACTCCCTTCCCCCTTGATCGGAACCTTCAGGATTAGGTAATGCCGCTACGATTATCACAGGACCATCATTCTTAATGATATCATCTACTGGCACAACTACTGGACGATCCAGATCCGGTTCTTTTGTGCCATCCTTGCTCAGGAAGATGGGAAAGAAGGAACGAATAAACTCGCCACGGCTACCATTGGGATTGGTACTGCGGTAGAGGACTAAATCGTAAGTGGCATCATTGATAGTAATTCGACCCTTGTCACGAATTTTGCCATAGACACTTTCATAATAGGCAACGGTTGCGAGCGCGATTTCACATTCAGGACTTGGTCCAACAAAAAATCCCCCTTTCTTCTTGAATAATTGAGCAATCACATTGCCTTGCATATCAGTCACGTTTTGGGTCATTTGTAACGTGACCACGTTGGGATTATTCGGTCCTTCATTACCTCGTAAATCATACTTGTAGCCGAGAAAATTGACTCGCTGATTTTTTTCATCAAGGTAGAATTTTACCCATGAGTGATAACCAGAAATGGTGCCAAGGGTTTCTCGTTTATCTCCAGAGCGGATATTGTATTTTCCTTCCCCAACAAATACATGCTCAAAGCCAGAAGCGAAGTGAGTTGATTTGCCCTTGTAGTAATTGGTGTAGAGTTCAAACCAGATTCGCTGTAGCTTGAGTCTAAATTGCTGCTCCGAAAGAGTCTCACCTAACTCTTCGTTAATATACTTTCGGGCAAGCTGGATCGGTTTGGTAGAGAGAATCAAAGAAAGAAAATCTAACTGCTCATGTTCTTCTTTTTCGAGAGTAACTTCTGGGTCAACAGAGCGGATAGCGTAGTTATCTAAAAGTTTAAGGAAACTCACATAGGTGCGGGTTTCCTCGAATAATTTGTCTTCATTGACTTTATAGAATAAGGGTCGGGTAGCTAAGTCGATTTCACGTTGACCGCTAGCTTTGACCTGCTCATCTAATAGAATGTCAGCAGTTTCGTCTTCCCATTCTCCGGAGCTAGTGCGAGTGCTAACCGAGAATTGGTTTTCGTCACTTTCCCAAATTTGTTGATAAATATTGGTTTCGCTCATTTCTCTATTGTTTAAGTCCAATTATGTAAAGGTTGTTGAAGATATCTATGCCAAGTTGAATGATATACGGTCAACGGTCAACGGTCAATAAATCTATCCTAGGCTAAGGATTTTCAGGAAACAGCACCCTTGAGGGTACTTTTTTATTGCTCCTGAAGCAGGGTATAATCTCAAATTTGATTTGTAGTTATACCAATTTATATGGCTACACATCAATTTCGTCTCCCCATTTACCCCATCTCCCCGCGCCCGATCCTCATTGAGATGGCGACAATGCAATAGTTTTACAGCACCCATATCACCTATGAAACTTTCTTAACCCACTACACCCACTACTACTACTTCGTGGCGACAATGCAATAGTTTTACAGCACCCATATCACCTATGAAACTTTCTTAGCCCACTACACCCACTGCTACTACTTCGTGGCGACAATGCAATAGTTTCACAGCACCCACTAAACCCATTACTTGTATTTAGGATACTACTCCTATTAATACCACTGCACCCATCCGACCCCCGATACTCCTTAAGATGGCGACAATGCAATAGTTTCAAAGCGCCCACAGCACCTATTTAGCTCACTTAACCTATTCCACCCACTTAAGCTACTCCGTGGCGATAATGCAATAGTTTTTCTAACCCCTTGCATTTTCTTTAAAATCTGGTTATAATAATAGTATCGTTAAAGCAATGGTTTTACCGCCATGATGATTTCTACCGCACAAGCCGCTGAATTACTAGGTGTTTCTGCCACTCGGGTTCGTTACCTTCTGGGCAAGGGCAGAGTCAAAGGGGCCTATAAGGTCGGTAGAACTTGGGTGATTCCTCTGTTTGATGGCATGCCAGTGGTCACCCCTGGCACTCGTGGACCAAAGCGGAATTGGTCAAAGCGTACAAATTACACGAAGGCTGTAATCCACGTTAATCAGAAAGTCATTCGCCAAAATCACAACACCGGGGAACGCAATCCAGTGATTACGGTAAAACGAGGCTCTAAAAACATTTACGGTCATACGGTAGAAGTCAATGGCCCCTGTCGGGTGATGTATCGCCCTGATAATCCGCTACATTGTGGCGCAAGGGTCTGGATTGAGACTATCTCGGATTTTAAAGTTATTTGAGCCAGGACTCTCACCGGGTGACAAGCAGCTTGAAAGCATGAACCAGTGAGCTTTAAATCACATTGACCAA
Source organism: Moorena sp. SIOASIH (assembly GCF_010671925.1). GTDB lineage: Bacteria > Cyanobacteriota > Cyanobacteriia > Cyanobacteriales > Coleofasciculaceae > Moorena. Next base: position 270,198 of record NZ_JAAHIH010000006.1, read on the forward strand.
GGGTAAAAATCAGGATTTGTGATTATCCTTTTCACGAAAAGGACAGGTATTGCATTTTTATTTGAGATGTAAACCTAAGAGGTATTTTTTTACTGTCCCATAAAACTCCGTATATCTTTCGCCTCTTGCCTTTTGCCTTTTGCCTGTTGCCTTTTGCCTGTTGCCTTTCGCCTCTTGCCTTTTGCCTCTTGCCTTTTGCCTCTTGCCTCTTGCCTTTTGCCTTTTGCCTGTTGCCTTTTGCCTTTTGCCTTTTGCCTTTTGCCTTTTGCCTCTTGCCTTTTGCCTCTTGCCTTTTGCCTTTTGCCTTTTTATCGAATACGTGTGTTTACAATCCAGATACAAACGCGCTTATGCGATTGACCTTTGGTCACGCTACGCGAACGCTTAAGAACGATGAACCCTCACCCGCTTATCAGGCTTTTGCTTTCTGACCCAGCTTAAAAACTTCTGCATCTGAGGGTCATTTTTTAAGGCTTCACAGGTATTCAATTCCAGAGCTAAACGAGTATTTGGGAATAAAGCATGTATTTGTCGGTGACAAGCAGTACAAATCGTAATCGTTGGACCAGGTTTCATCTTTTTCCGCTTAGTATTTTGTCGCGGTATCAGGTGATGAACTGTCAATCGATCTACATGTCTTTCACAAAGTTCACAAGTCATTGATAATTATAAAAGTTCTGAATTGGGTGAGGTACTTTCGTCCTAGGGAGTAGGGAGTAGGGAGTAGGCAAGAGGCAAGAGGCAAGAGGCAAGAGGCAAGAGGCAAGAGGGAAAAAATCCTGTGTACCTAATTACTAGGATAACCGTAAAATTATCAGTGTTGGACATCTCAATTAAAAATCAAATATCATGAAAGCTTGGTCAAGAATTTTATATCTAGTTATCGGTATAGTTATCGGTGCTTTTTTAGGTATTATACTACAAAATTATGCTCAAGTAGACCAGTTGCTCAGACGCTACGGTATCCTCAGCACTTCCACCATTAAGGATAATCAAAGCAAACCAGTTCCTGCAAATTTTCAAGGGAAGATGTCCCTATTTATTTTGGCAGGACAGTCGAATATGTCAGGAAGTGGTAAGGTGACACCAGCCAGTTCTGTTACTCACCCCAGAGTTTTTGTCTTTGGAAACGATTACCGCTGGCATCTAGCCAAAGAACCGATTGATTCACCAAGTGGACAAGTTGATCGCGTCTCAGAAGATAAGTCAGCTGGAGTCAGTCCAGGGATAGCATTTGCTACTGAATTGCTCAAATACAATCCTGAACTGATTGTTGGTTTAATTCCCTGTGCTAAATGGGACTCTACTATTCAACAGTGGCAAAGACATCTAAGTGAGGATACCTTGTATGGCTCTTGCTTAAAACGAGCCTATGCAGCTTCACTAATGGGAGAAATTAAAGGTTTACTATTCTTTCAGGGAGAAAGTGATGCCCTTAATCCTCAAGCCTACCCAAGTCGAAGATTGTTCCCTAATCAGTGGGCTGATAAATTTGTTAGGTTGGTAAAAGATTTCCGTCAAGACCTAGGGAAACCTGAGTTACCAGTAGTTTTTGCTCAAATTGGCACCACTACTGATCCAGAAAAGCTCCCGAACTGGGAAACCGTGAAAGCGCAACAGGAAACAGTCCAGTTACCAGCTACTGGGATGATTACCACAGATGACTTGGTTTTGCAAGACCATGTCCACTTGACAACGGAAAGTTATTTGATTGTTGGAAAAAGATTTGCTAAAGCATTTTGGAAACTTACTGATCAGTGACATCATCTTTGGAATTTACTAGTCGAGGATTATGGCATCAATTAATTAATGGAAACCTGGACAGTTATTTTCGTTCTAGCTATCGGTCTTTTTATTGGTATTCTTCTCCAGAAGTATTATCCAGTCGGTAAGTTGATCAGACGCTACGGTATTATTAGTCGCTTCTTAGTTAAGCGGAAATCTGAGTCTCAGGAAATCAATGTAATTCCCTCAGATTTTGAAGGCAAGATGTCCCTGTTTATTTTGGCAGGACAGTCGAATATGTCCGGAACAGGTAAGCTAACAGCTGCTAGTTCCGTTACTGACCCCAGAGTTTTTGTGTTTGGAAACGATTACCGCTGGCATCTAGCCAAGGAACCGATTGATTCACAAACCAAACAAGTTGATAAAGTCTCGGAAGATAAGTCAGCTGGGGTAGGTCCGGGGATGGCGTTTGCTACTGAATTATTGAAATACAATCCTGAGCTAATCATCGGTTTGATTCCTTGTGCCAAGTCTGGCACTGCCATTGAACAGTGGCAAAGAAGCCTGAGTGAGGATACTCTTTATGGCTCTTGCTTAAAGCGAGTAGGTGCTGCTTCTGTGATGGGAGAAATCACCGGTATACTTTTCTTTCAAGGGGAAAAAGATGCTCAAAAGCCTTCTCAAGACTCAGATATAACGTTTTTCCCCAATCAGTGGGCTGATAAATTTGTTACCTTGGTAAAAGATTTCCGTCAAGACTTAGGTAAACCTGATTTACCAGTAGTTTTTGCTCAAATTGGCACTACTACTGATCCAGAAACGCTCCCGAACTGGGAAACCGTGAAAGCGCAACAGGCAACAGTCCAGTTACCAGCTACTAGGATGATTACTACAGATGACTTGGCTTTACAAGACTATGTCCACTTGACAACCGAAAGTTATTTGATTGTTGGAAAACGATTTGCTAAAGCATTTTGGAAACTGACTCAAAGATAATACTCAAAGATAATAGGGTGCATCAAGACAGGGAAAACTAGAGGAAAGGTCGCCATTGATTCCGGTCAAGCTTGATGAACATCTTATCTAAAACAGTTCCAGCGTTTTTAATGGGGAGCATCGCCATCATTGCCGCAATTCCCACAGTGGTGATATCAACACCAGCTGCTAAAAGTATTGCGCAACAGATTACTGTCCGGATTGATGGTCCAAAACAGGGTGGGAGTGGGATAATTGTTGAACGCCAAGGAAATATCTATTATATCCTGACTAGTGCTCATGTGCTACAAAAAGCTGGCATCTACAGGATTCAAACCCCTGATGGCAATCGTTATCCTGTAGACTCCCGTTATATCAGACGGATGCCAGGGGTAGATTTAGCGATCTTACCTTTCATTAGCACCTCTAACTACCCAGTTGCTAGGTTAGGGAATTCCCACCAAATCAGTGCAGGTCAAAGAGTTTATGTGGCTGGATGGCCCCGTTCTGGAGGTGCTTCTCAACAACGGCGGTTTATTAATAGCGAAGGACTGCTCACCGATGCTGGTTCTAAACTTCCTAGGGGATATGCTCTAAGTTATACCAATTTGGTGAGAGTTGGGATGAGTGGTGGACCGGTATTAGACTATCAGGGGCGGGTAATTGGCATTAATGGTATGGTCAGATTAGTGGGCGATTCTGACACAATTGTGGCATCTGGGATTAGCATTGACACTTATTTAACCTGGCGCTCTCAGCTGAAACTGCCAACTCCTGTACAGACTCCTCAAGTCGGTGTCTCTCCTACAGCTGCGTCTGCCAAGACCGGAACAGTTTTCTACAAGTTGGCCAATACTCTCAAAGTAGGGACTGGCTCAGTGAGTTCTGTGGCGATTGGCACCGTTGCTCAAGGGAGATCAGTAAAGGGATTGATGGCCGCTAGTGGTCATAGTGATGGCAGTATCTCCCTGTGGAATCTATCCACTGGTCAATTAATTCGTACCTGGCGAGGTCACGGTGGCGCAGTGAACGCTGTGGTGATTAGTCCGGATGGTCAAACCTTAGTCAGTGGCGGTGATGACCGTATGATCAAGACCTGGAATCTTAACACGGGTAAACCGTTAGTTACCCTGACTGGACATCAAGATACAGTGGCGACTTTAGCTTTCAGTGCAGATAGCAAAACTTTAGTTAGTGGCAGCTGGGACAACACTATTAAGATTTGGCAGCTGCCTAAGGGTAAACTGTTGCATACCCTTACCGGACATTTAGGTTCGGTGAATTCTGTTGAAATCTCTCCTGATGGCAAAACCTTAGTCAGTGGTTCTCAAGATACCACTATTCGGCTGTGGAATCTAGCTACAGGTAAGTTAGTGCGTATCCTCAAGGGACATTCTCGATCAGTATCGTCTGTAGCGATTAGTCTGGATGGGAAGACCTTAGCCAGTGGTGGAGGAGACGGCACGATTCGCTTGTGGAATCTTAACACTGGTAAACTGACTAGAACGTTGACGGGTCACACAGATGGGGTGTGGTCAGTAACGATGACTAGAGATGGAAGTACCTTGATTAGCGGTAGTTGGGATAAGACCATTAAGTTGTGGGATATGAGGAGCGCTCAGTTGAAAAGCACCTTAAATGGTCATTCGGGCTATGTTGTGGCTGTTGCTTTGAGCCAGGATAGTCAAACCCTAGTTAGTGGTGGTTGGGATCAGCAGATTAGAATTTGGAGAAAGGAAATGTCTAATTAACCTGAGTTCAAGATAAGCGATTCGGCAAAGCCGACGCTTCGCGAACGCACTGGGAAAGCAGTAATTGATAGCAAAGGGAACAGGGAGCAGGGAGTAGGGAGTAGGGAGTAGGGAGCAGGGACTTCGGAGCAGGGAGTAGGGAACAAAAATTATCACAATTCCTACACGGATTGCTAGATATCTGGTTAAAATTGGCTTCTGTTAATTGATAGGGTTGATCGCACTTATGAAGTAGAGTCTTGTTTGACGCTGATTCCCTCAAAACCCTCTTGACTATTGCCAATAGCCATGCATGCCTTTTGCCTTAAAAGGATAAGCAATGTCCCTCAAAACCCTCTTGACTATTGCCTATTGCCTATTGCCTATTGCCTATTGCCTATTGCCTATTGCCTATTGCCTATTGCCTATTGCCTATTGCCTATTGCCTATTGCCTATTGCCTATTGCCTATTGCCTATTGCCTATTGCCTTAAAAGGATAAGCAATGTCGCTCAAACGTTGCTGATAATTGCTATAAAAAATTGCTATAATAGATAATGGTGTTGTCTACAGCATCAACCGGTCAAATAATCCCAGGCTTTAATAAATGCAACAATTTGGCTCACTGGAGGCAGGGTTGATACTGGTCTTGATGGTGTTGTAGTGTCTTCAGATTGCTCGCTCCAGCTTGATTGATTCATCAGATACTTCCCAAAATCTTGATTAGAATAAATACTTAATGAGTAGTCTCTAGAGTTAGTAATAATTGTCTGAGTCGGAGCAATAAAGAAGTTAGCAGATGATTTTATTTCTGGTGCTAACTTAACGGTTTTAATTGGTTTAAGCTGCTCAATAGCTTCGCCAATATTTGTAAGTAATTTCTGTATTTGCTGTTTGTCTTGATTACTTAAACTGTATATTGATCGTGAGGGTAGGCTATTTAATAGGGTCACAATATTGCGATGAGTTGGACCTCCATCTTTGAAGGGGACAATTGCTAAGTAAGCGATAATGAATAAGTCAGCGTTGTTGCTTGTAAAGGTAATGGTTGTTCTGCGGACACCTACCTCAATGCTGGGCGGTTGATTGAGGACTTCAGAAACATTGGCTATCTGATTATAAATCGAGGCTAAAGCCAAATTCGCTTTGAGGTCTAACGGGGTATCAACGATAATTTTTACCGTTGGCAGGGTCTCGTTGAAAAAGGTTTTGACAGCTTCGGAAGACAGACGGATAATTTGACTTTGATCACCATCAGGACTCAAGTCAACCCATTCACAGATGAGTCCTTCGGTTTTGAGACCAAACCGGGAAACAGCATATAGTTTTGCCCCAGTCAGGGTAGCACCAGTCAAATCTGCTCCAATCCAATTGGCTTTAATCAGCCTTGCCTTACTAAGATCAGCGTGTACTAAACTGGTATTAACTAAATTAGCATTGCTCAAATCAGCCCCAACTAAGGTAGCTCCACTTAATTTAGCGTTGCTCAGATCAGCCCAACTGAGGTTTGCTCCACTTAAATCAGCCCAGCGTAGATTTGCCCCACTGAGATCAGCTCCCCTAAAATTGGCACAGGTGAGATTTCCTTGTCTGATTTCAACCCCTTTGAGATTGCTACCACTGAAATCGGCTTTGTGCAGATTTGTTCCGTTTAAGTGCGCTCCCTTCAAATTTGCTTGACTAAAGGTTGCCCCCGCTAGATTGGCTTCATTGAAGGTAGCGCGGGTGAGATTGGCTTGTCTGAGGGTGGCTTCTCGTAAATCAGCACCCGAGAGGTTTGCTGCGCTTAGATTTGCTCCACTTAGGGAACCACGAACCATCTCAGCACGAATCAGTGATGCCTGAATCAGTTGGGCACCTCTTAAATCAGCCCGAATCAAATTTGCTACATTGAGCTGTGCTTGTGTTAACTTGGCTTTGGAGAGATTGGCACCGCTAAGTCTAGCAACGTTTAAGTTGGCTCGGCTAAGGTTTGTGCCGCTCAAGTTAGCACCACTTAAGTTAGTTATACTCAGGTTAGCTTCACTCAAGTCGGCACCACTAAGAGTAGCGCCGCTTAGGTTAAGTTCCGTAAGATCAGCAGCCGTAAAATCTCTTACACCTGCTGCATATTGTTGGATAATTTCCCTGACATTCATTACAGTATAACAAAAATTAATATTTATCATGGCATAGGCTGAATCCCGCTGAGAGACAATGAAAATTGGTATTGTAGGACTGGGATTGATGGGTGGATCCCTAGGATTGGACTTGAGAGCACAAGGTCACCAGGTCTTGGGAGTCTCTCGTCAACCAAAAACCTGTCAATTCGCACTTGATCACAGCATTGTTGATGATGCGAGTATTGACTTAAGTATCCTAGCCACAGCAGAGGTTGTGTTTATCTGCACCCCAATAGCCGCGATCGCCTCTACTGTCAAGGATTTAGTCAACTATCTTAACAAGGATACCGTAATCACTGATATTGGTTCGGTCAAAATGCCAGTAGTTAGAGAAATAGCTCCCCTGTGGGAAAATTTTGTAGGTGGTCATCCGATGTCAGGAACGGAACACAGGGGTGTGGAAGCTGCGGTGTCTAATCTATTTGCAGGAAATCCTTACGTACTTACGCCGATTGAGACGACACCACCACCAGCACTTAAGAAGGTGGAGGAGATTGTGCGATCGCTTAAGTCATTGGTTTACATCACAAGCCCGGAAAACCATGACCAAGCGGTAGCATGGATTTCTCATCTACCGGTGATGGTGAGTGGGAGTTTGATTGATGCTTGTATGCAGGAGACTGACCCAGTGGTGTTGAGGTTAGCCCAACAGTTAGCTAGTTCTGGTTTTCGTGATACTAGCCGTGTCGGGGGTGGTAATCCAGAACTGGGAGTAATGATGGCTCGTTACAATCAGGAGTCGATAATGCGATCGCTTTTACAGTATCGCGATTGCCTTGACCAGATGATTGAGGTGATTGAACAGGGAGATTGGTCGAGTCTGGAAAAAATCCTTGAAACTACTCAGGTAGCGCGGAAAAAGTTTGTTTCGTGAGTTTGTTTAGTTTGTTATTGAGCTAATTAGAAAGCCACCACTGCTAATCCCACCAAGCAGTGTTTATTTTAAGCTGACGGCTGAACGCTGACCGCACCTCAAGTAGCGTGCGCGTAGCGCATATGCTTACCTTGTTACAGTTTTTCAAATGTAAGCAGGTACACAAAATTAATTACAAATTTTCAAAAACTGAAACTCTTTTAATTCAAGGGTTACAGATAATTATAGTAGGTAATTAATTCGGCGCGCGGTACTTACTATGATACAATAATAAATTACTCTCTAATCACCTGATACTGCGTTTATCAAAAAAAAATAAAGTTTTGTAAAATTTTTTTTCCTGTAGAATAACTTGGTATATAGTGTAAAGTTGGATATGCTAAATTGCCTGTATGGACAAAAAGATAATGCAGTCCAGTAAGTTTATGAAGTTAGCCCTCGCGGCTACGTTTACGAGCGAACCCATAGAAGAATCTCTATATTTTTGGAGTAAAAAATTAGATTGGCGACTACAAATTCAGTTTGCTCCATACAACCAAGTTTTCCAAGAACTCCTGAACCCAAGTAGTCTCTTAAGCACCAACCAAGACGGAATCAATATCATTCTGCTCAGGTTAGAGGATTGGCAAAATCATCAAAATAGATTGAGAGCGACTGTAGAAGCCTCAGAAAAAGAAGCAATACTTGATCCATTCCCTTGCCATAGACTTCCCAATAACATAGAAATTGCTCACTTAAATCGCTACGAAACTGAGTATCTATATCAAGAAATTTTTATTGACAAAGCATATTTAAAACATGGTATTAACCTAAATGATGATGCTTGTGTGATTGACATCGGGGCGAACATCGGATTGTTTACCTTATTTGTCCAACATCACTGTTACCAAGCCAAGATTTATAGCTTTGAACCCGCCATTCATGCCTTTGAAAGATTACAAGCGAACGCAAAATTATATTGTAAAGACGCAACGGTTTTCAACTGTGGATTAGGCAATCAAAATCAAGAAGCAACCTTCACATTTTATCCTAATTCGTCGGTATTTTCCAGTTTTAACGCCGATACAACCCAAGATGAAAAAGCCCTGAGGGCAATTATTCTAAATATGTTGCGGCGATACAATTCTCTAGACGAAGTAGCACTTAATCAAGTCGCCGATGAATTTCTCGCGGGAAGACTGGAACAGCAAACCTATAAGGCTCAGTTACGCACCCTTTCTAGTATTATTGATGACTATAACATTGAGCAAATTGATTTACTCAAACTGGATGCTGAAAAAAGTGAATTAAGCATTCTCGAAGGAATTGAACCACAACACTGGTCGAGAATTCAACAAATTGTGATGGAAGTACACGACCAAGGCGGAAATACCCTCGGTTGTGTGACTCAATTGCTGAAGGATAAAGGGTTTGAATTTGTTGTTGAAGAAGAAACCTTGCTAGAAGGGTCTGGCTTATACAATATTTATGCGACTCGTCCAGGTCAGCAATCTTCCCCACCAAGGACATTGAGCAAAAATGAAACTCAGATGGAACAGAACGTCCGGGAACTGGGAGAAGCCCTGAAAACCGCCGTTGAACGTTCCACAACTCCCCACTTGGTTTGTCTGTGTCCAACCCCTAACCGCAACGATGGGGAACTTTCCTTCTATCGGAGACTCGAAGAACAATTAATCTCAGAATTAAAAGGAATCAGCAGCTTACATTGGTTGACCGCTTCAGAATTAGCCACAACCTATCCAGTTGCGGATTATGCAGCACCTGATGGCAACGGTCATATCCCTTATACCCCGACTTTTTTTGCCGCCCTGGGTACAGGAATTGTCCGCAAGCTACAGGCTATTATTAGTAATCCCTACAAGGTGATTGTTCTCGACTGTGATCATACCCTGTGGAAAGGGGTTTGTGGAGAAGATGGGGCGACCGGGGTAGAAATTGATCAATCTCGTCAGGCATTGCAGTCATTCATTGTTAGGCAGCAGCAAGCCGGAAAACTGATCTGTCTTTGTAGCAAAAATAATGAAGAAGATGTCTTCGCAGTTTTCAATCATCATGATCAGATGCCGCTGCAACGCCATCACCTCGTTTCTTGGCGGATTAACTGGCAACCCAAATCTCAAAACCTCAAAGCCTTAGCTACCGAACTCAATTTAGGTCTTGATAGCTTTATCTTTATTGACGATAACCCCGTGGAATGTATGGAGGTGAGGGCAAACTGTCCGCAAGTCTTGACGTTGCAACTGCCTCCAGAAGACGACCACATTCCTTCATTCTTGCAGCATATTTGGGCCTTTGACCAACTGCAAGTGACCCAAGCCGATCAGCAACGGACTAAATTATATCAACAGAATGTTCAACGGCAGCGTTTTCAGGAAAAATCCCTAACTTTTAAGGATTTCTTAGCTGGACTCCAGTTAGACGTTGACATTTCTCCCATGAAACCCCACCAACTCCCAAGGGTTGCACAACTAACCCAACGCACAAATCAATTTAATTTAACCACAATCCGACGCTCAGAAGCAGAGATTCAACAATTATGTAACGCCAAGGGTTTAGAAGCTAGGGTGGTACAGGTTAAAGACCGCTTCGGAGATTATGGTCTGGTGGGGCTACTGCTGTTTGAAACCCAGTCAGATGCGATCGCATCTGATAGTTTCTTACTCAGTTGTCGAGTGCTCGGTCGTGGTGTCGAACATCAAATGTTAGCCCAATTGGGTAAAATTGCCCAACAACGGGGATTAGATTGGGTGGAAGTGAATTATCAACCCACTGCCAAAAATCAACCAGCCCTAGATTTCTTGGAGAGTGTGGCGGCATCATTTAAGCAGGAAAATGCCGGAAAAATACGGTTTAAATTGCCGACTGTAGTAGCAACAACTATCACCTTTAATCCCAGTCAGATTCCGTCGAAGCCCGTAGAAACAGAATCGATTAAAAATACTAATAACAACCCTCAAAATTTAGTCTCCAATATTCCCTTTGAAGAAATTGCTAATACCCTGTACAATTCCGAACATATTATCAAGCAAATTCAAGCTAATTTTTATCGTCACCGTCCACAGATAGAGACTCCATTTATTGCGCCCAGGACTGCCTTAGAACAATGGGTTGCTAAACTATTTTCTGAAGTGCTAAACATAAACCAGGTGGGAGTTAAAGATGATTTTTTGGAACTGGGTGGAGACTCAATTCGCGGTGCAATTTTAATCAATCAGCTCCAGAAAAAACTGAATGAAATTATTCACTTTGTGGTTTTGCTTGAGCAGAAAACGGTAGCTAAACTAACTGCTTATCTAGAACAGCATTATCCCCAAGCTATTACCAAACTATTGGGAGAAAATGCCCCTGTAAAGACGGCAATTAAACCCGTGCCTCGGCAAAAAATCAATGGTGAGCATATTGCGGATTTCCAGAATCGGGTTAGGGCTAAACTGCAACGAGGAAAAAATTATCCCACAGGCCACACTGAAAAAAACCCTCAAGCCATTTTTATTCTGTCTCCCTATCGCAGTGGTTCAACCTTATTGCGGGTCATCTTAGGGGGACATCCCCAGTTATTTGCACCGCCCGAATTAGAACTATTAGCCTTCGATACCCTACAGCAAAGAAAAGCTGCTTTTTCAGAACGGTATCGTTTTTGGCTCGAAGGCACAGTCAGGGCGTTAATGCAAATTAAAGGGTGTGGGGCTTCTGAAGCCATGGGGATGATGGAAAACTTAGAAGCTTCGGGAACAACCACCCAACAGTTCTATCATCTATTGCAAAATCAAATATTGCAAAATCAAAGTGATGGTATTCTGGTTGACAAAACCCCCTCATATGCCCTAGATATCGAAACATTAGAACGGGCAGAACGAGATTTTGAAAATCCCCTTTACATTCACTTGCAACGTCACCCTTATGGTGTGATTCGCTCTTGCGAAGAGATTAAACTAGAACAGGTATTTTTTGTTGAAGACCATCCTTTCTCTGGGCGAGAACTAGCAGAAGTTGTTTGGCAGCTTGCTCATCAAAATATTATAGCCTTCTTACAACACATTCCCCCAGCGCGTCAGTACCAGATTAAATTTGAAGATTTAGTTCGTCAACCCCAAAGTAGTGTAGAAAACCTCTGTCAATTCTTAGGTTTAGAATTCCATCCAGAAATGCTAGAACTCTACACAGACAAACAACAACGCATGACGGATGGAGTTACTGATGCCTCTCGGATGGTAGGAGATGTTAAATTTCACCAACACCAAGGAATTAATCCTGAAGTCGCCGAAAGTTGGCAGCAAGACTATGTTTTTGACTTCCTCGGGGAGCAAACCTGGCAACTGGCAAATTCCCTAGGATACAGCAGTCCGACTAAGGCTATTCCCTTATTACAAGAAATACAAGGACAGACATCCTTTCCTCTATCCTTTCCTCAGCAACGGTTGTGGTTTTTGGTTCAACTAGAACCAAACAGTCCGTTTTACAATATGTTTGAAGCCGTCACCCTTGAAGGTCAGTTGAATGTGACGGTCTTAGAACGAAGTCTCAATGAAATTATTCGCCGCCACGAAATCCTGCGAACGACCTTCACAACCGTTAATGGTGTACCTCGACAGGTGATTGCACCAAAGTTAACGCTGAAGCTGTCAGTGATAGACTTGCAGAATGTTACCGAACAGTCGGCCATAGTCGAACAGAAAGTCCGGGAAGAGCAACTCCAAGCCTTTGACTTAGAACAAAGTCCGTTACTGCGGGCAACTTTGCTAAAGTTAGGCTCACAATCTCACATCCTGCTGCTGGCAATGCACCACATTATTGCCGATGGTTGGTCTCTAGGTGTGTTGATTGAAGAGTTGTCTAAGCTTTATCCAGCTTTGTTAACAGACTCCCCTTCGACCTTGCCAGAGCTACCAATCCAATATGCGGATTTTACCATTTGGCAGCGGCAATGGTTAAAAGGCGATCGCTTTGAGCAACAACTCAATTACTGGAAACAACAGTTAGCTGATGCACCGCCGTTGTTAGAATTGCCGACAGACAGACCCCGCCCGCCAGTGCAAACCTTCCGGGGTCGCAGTATTTCCTTTGAACTCAACTCAGACTTAACGGCAAAACTGAAAACCCTCAGCCAACAGTCGGGGGCGACATTGTTTATGACATTGTTGGCGGTTTTGACAACATTACTCTACCGTTACAGTGGTCAAGAGGATGTTTTGGTGGGAACACCCATCGCCAACCGAAATCACCAGGAACTTGAACCATTAATTGGTTTCTTTGTCAATACCCTAGTGATGCGCACGCGGCTAGAGTCAAATCCCACGTTTACTGAACTGTTGACTCATGTGCGACAAGTAGCCTTATCAGCTTATGCTAATCAGGACGTGCCGTTTGAGCAATTAGTAGATGAGTTACAAATTGAACGGAGTTTAAGCCATTCGCCCCTGTTTCAGGTGATGTTTGCCCTCCAAAACGCCCCGATGAAGCCGTTGTCAATGCCAGGATTGACCATCGCCCCCTTCCCAGTGGAAAATCTACGAGCCAAATTTGACCTCACCCTAATGTTGTGGGAAGTTGAAACACCCCAGGGCATCTCACTTCAAGGGTTCTGGCAATATAATAGCGACTTGTTTGACAGCGATCGCATTACCCGGATGGTGGGGCATTTCCAGACCTTGTTAGGGGGAATTGTCGCTGACCCAGAACAAAGAATTGGTGAGTTAGCGTTATTGACGGCAGCAGAACGGCATCAGTTATTAGTGGAATGGAACGATACAAAGCGTCCCTATCCAGACGACCAATGTATTCACCAGTTATTTGAGGCGCAAGTCAAAAAAAACCCTAATGCGATCGCTGTTGTTTACGAAGCCCAAACCCTAACTTACCAAGAATTAAACGAGCGGGCAAATCAATTAGCTCATTATCTCCAAAGCTTGGGAGTCACAACAGAAACTTTAGTCGGGATCTGTGTAGAACGATCATTCGATATGATAGTGGGCATTTTAGCCATTCTCAAAGCCGGAGGGGCTTACGTTCCCTTCGATCCAACTTATCCCCCAGAACGTTTGGCTTATCTGTTTGAAGATACCAACATCCGGATACTCCTGACTCAACAACAATTAACAAGCAAACTGCCACCCCATCAAGCCCAGGTCATTTGTTTAGATCGTGATCAATCTCTGTTTAACCAGCAGTCCAAAGAAAACTTACAGGTAGCAGTCCAGCCAGACCACCTCACCCACATCATGTACACCTCCGGTTCAACCGGAAAACCCAAGGGAACCTGCATCGTCCATCGCGGTGTGGTTCGACTGGCAAAAGGAGATTATGCCACAATCACCCCCGAAGATGTATTTTTACAACTGAGTCGATTGTCTTTTGATGCTTCAACTTTAGAAATTTGGCCCTGCTTGCTGAATGGTGGGAAATTGGTTCTGATACCCAGTCAAAAGCCATCCTTGGAAGAGTTGGGTGACGCCATCCAACTGCATCACGTCACAATTCTGTGGCTAACAGCCAGTTTGTTTAATGTTATGGTAGATGAGCGGGTGCAAGACCTAGAACCGGTTCGTTACCTAATGTCGGGCGGAGACGTGTTATCGGTAGCCCACGCCCAAAAAGTATTGCGGGAACTTCCCCATTGCCAGTTAATGAATGGCTATGGCCCTACTGAAAATACCGTCTTTACGACTCGGTTCCCGATCACGCCCCAAACGCCTCTCGGTCGTTCAATTCCCATTGGTCGTCCCATTGCCAATACGACAGTTTATGTCTTAGATCCTCATCTGCAACCTGTACCCATTGGCGTCTGGGGTGAATTATATGCCGGAGGTGCTGGACTGGCAAGGGGTTACTGGAAGCGCCCAGACTTAAATGCGGAAAAATTTATTCCCCATCCCTGGAGTGATTCTAAAACAGAACGACTCTACAAAACCGGGGATTTAGTTCGGTATTTGCCCGATGGGAATTTGGAGTTTTATAGTCGTGCGGATACCCAAGTCAAAATTCGAGGCTTCCGCATTGAACTGGCGGAAATAGAAGCCATTTTGACAGGACTACCTCAGGTTCGTGATGCAGTGGTGATTGCGAGGGAAGATCAACCGGGTGTTAAACGGTTAGCCGCCTATGTTGTGCTGGAAAATTTACCAGACCAACAACTCACCGCCAAGGACTTGCGACAGTTGGTGAAGGAAAAACTACCCGATTATATGATACCAGCATCCTTTACCATTCTGGAAACTCTACCGATTACACCCAATGGTAAAGTTGACCGTCGTGCCTTACCTGTACCCGAAATCGAGTTAGATGCAGAAACAATTGCACCGCGTACTCAGAATGAAACCATATTAGCCAAGATTTGGCAGGATGTTTTAGGACTGCAAAAAGTGGGTATCTATGATAATTTCTTTGAGTTAGGCGGAGACTCAATTATTGGCATTCAAATTATCGCGCGGGCTAATCAAGCCGGACTCAAACTGACCCCTAAACAGCTATTTGCCCATCAAACCATTGCGGAACTGGCTGCTATCGCAGTCACCACAACTGTAACTCAAGCCGAACAAGGAGTCGTGACTGGGGCGGTTCCCCTGACGCCCATTCAACATTGGTTCTTTGAACAGGATTCACCGGAACCCCATCACTTCAATCAAGCGGTTTTGTTGGAAGTCCCAGCAGATATTCAACCCGAATTCTTACAACAGGCGGTTCAGCAAGTATTCCTCCATCATGATGCCTTGCGGCTACAGTATGTGCAGCAAGATGGACAATGGCAGCAGCGTCATGGTGATATTGATGCAACGGTACCTTTCCAAGTCGTTGATTTATCGAATCATTCTGCTACCGAACAGCAAAAGGCGATCGCAGACCATGGCAATGCTGAACAACGGGCGATTGATCTGTCTCGAGGCGTGTTAATGCGGGTGATGCTGTTCCAATTGGGAAACCATAACCCTGGACGTTTACTCGTGGTGATTCATCACCTAGCGGTGGATGGTGTCTCTTGGCGAATCTTGCTAGAAGACTTATCGATGGCTTATCAACAGTTAGAACACCGAAAAACGATCGCACTACCCCCTAAAACAACCTCCTTCAAAGAGTGGGCAATTCGTTTACAAGAATATGCCCAAGATTCACAACTCTATTCTGAGTTGGACTATTGGTTGCGTCCTGCAGTACCCATCGTGTCCTTGCCAGTAGATTATCCAGTCGTTGCTGGTGCAAATACTGTAGCCTCCCGTGCCACCGTGTCTCGTACCTTAACCGTAGAACAAACTCGTGCTTTATTACAGGATGTGCCCTCAGCTTACAATACTCAAATTAATGATGTGCTGTTAACAGCGCTCGTACAGAGTTTTGCTCAGTGGACTGGCAGTTCAGTATTCTGGGTGCATCTGGAGGGGCATGGACGAGAGGATTTGTTTACAAGCACTAACTTATCTCGCACAGTTGGCTGGTTTACAAGTCTGTTTCCGGTCTTATTAAATCTCACCGGAATCGATCATCCTGGAGAAGCTCTCAAGTTCATCAAGGAACAACTGCGACAAATTCCACAACGGGGTATTGGCTATGGTATTTTACGCTATCTCAGTTGCGATGGAGAGGTGCCCAAAAAATTGCGATCGCTTCGAGTTCCAGAAGTCAGCTTTAACTATCTAGGACAGTTTGACCCCACTCAGTTAGCAGCCGGATGGCAATATACTCAAGAGTATAGCGGTGATCTTCACAGTCCTCTTGGGCAACGTAGCCATCTATTGAATGTTAACGGATTAGTCGCGGAAGGTCGATTAAAGCTGGAATGGAACTATAGCCAGAACATTCATCGAACAAGAACAATTGAGGATCTCGCCAATGCTTACATGACAGCTTTAGATGGACTAATTACCCACTGCCTATCCCCAGAAGCAGATGGTTATACCCCTTCTGATTTTCCAGAACTGAATATGAATCAAGCCGAATTAGATGAAATTCTTTCAGAATTATAATTCTAGAACAAGACTTAAAATAATGATGAATTGCAGGTATGATTAGGGAGAGCATCCCAGAGTTGCAAATCAACATTATCTATTAGATATCAGCACCTCAGCTATCAGCTTTTTGGCTGACAGCTGAATGCTGACAGCTGAATGCTAATTAGAGAGGAACTTCAGTTGTGTCATCCTTAACACAATCATCAGAATCAGTTGTTGATTTATTTAATCCAAGTCGGCAAAATCAACAACAAGCTGCCAAAATATCTTGCATTTCCTATCAAAGTATGTATAGGTCATGTCGAGTGTTGCGGGAGTTTGTCCTTTACTATTTTCCCTTGTATAATCTCTCCATAAACGATTTCTTTAAGTTTTCGCCCATCCTGAGTTTTATTGAAGCTCTAGTGTACGAAATTGATGAAGAAGTGGAGAGAATTCAAAAAAGCGGTTACAACTCCAATCAAGCTTCCCCTTGGAAAGCTAAGGAAAAAATTATTTTGTCGGTGTTAGATGAACATAATTTGCGGCACTTTAAGGTAGAATACTACTTGAATAAGTTAGGGGAATACTTTGAATTAGAAAGCCAATTATTGATGACGAGTCATGTCACTCATACTTTGATTACCCAGGCCGCTGAGTTACGCTCGTCTGACTATCGCGTCCTCCATTGTACCCTACTGAAAATGTTGGGGTTAAATTACAGCCAAGAAGAGTTAAACGAAGAGTTAAGCTTGATGTGGCCCTTGGAAGTCCTGAATGACATTGAAGACGATTTGATGTCATACAAAGAGGATGTAGAGGCTAAACACTACAACACATACCGGATGTTTGTTAAGGTGTATGGAGAAACAGCACCATACTATTTAAAGCAAGATTTGTACTATTACGAACACCTATTTCATCAGCAACTAGAAAAACTTTCAGACGTGAGGAAATCACGATTTGGAAAAGCGTGGGAAGCTTATCGTCTGGATCATCCCGTTCCAGTTGTACCGGAACCTATTCTTGAAAATTAGAATCTATAAGGTCAAGCCAAAGGTCAAGCCAAACGTTTTTTAAATAAGGATTTGCGGATGTGTATTTCTTTGAAAATGGCAAGATAAAAAAACGCAAAAGCTACTTTGTAAGACCTGCTGTGTAATCCTAAAAGACACCAGATGAATCACCAGAATCCAATAGAAGTCAGTCAGCAATTTGTTGAAATTGGACAACAGCTTTATACCCTGGTGACGAAGGGTAGCACCATCGCTCGCCAGTCCCAGCAAGGCTGGTATGAATTTGTTGCCCGTTTGTTGACGGATGGGACAGCCTTTGAGGGGGTGCAGCGCCCGTTAACAGAAGCTGTAGCACTATACAATCAACACCAAAGTCCAACGGTTACTCTAGAAACCGTTCAATATTATCTAGTGGCTAAAGTGGTTCGCGCAGTTAAACTAGAACCCGAAGCACTGGCAAATCAGTGGTACTTTATTTGTGATGGGACAGAAATCCCCAACCCCGGTGATTTTATAACCGTTCAGATTTTTCAAGAACCTGTGGTTGTAATCCGTCAAGGGGATGGTTCGATCCAAGTGTTTTTGAATGTTTGTCCCCATCGCCAATGTCTGGTGTTTGAAAGAAACGGTTGCATCAAAGGGGGTAAATCAGAGTTGTGTCCCTATCATGGTTGGGCTTTTAGTGAAGATGGACACTGCACCAATGCACCAGGGGCAAACCGAGGAGAATTAGGGGAAGATTTTGACCTAAAAGATTACAGTTTACGGTCATTTGAAACTCGCATCGATAGCAACCAAGGGGTATTTGCCAGGTTAATGGCAAATGGAGATGGAGACGAACCCATCACAACCATGCCGCCAGCAGATATCCAGGTCAATGGACAAAATATAGGAGTAGCGATCGCAAACCTCCTACAAGATGTCAGTCCAGGCTATACCGAGGGAATCATCCCATGCCTGCCTGAACCTATTCGCCTCTGGATTAAGATTGGCTATCTCGGGGAGCAACTGAAACACCTGGTTGCTGGTATTGCTCAACGGCAGGGTCTGACTCCTGAAGCCGTTTTGTCATCTGTGAACTTGGACTTTAACACAGAACCTGACCCCAATCGCGACCTCTTGCTAGAGTCGGTGATGTGGGAACTCCGACAAGCAATTTTGATGGTAGAAGCTGAAACGATATCCTTGAAGCTAGAAGACATTATCGAGGAAGTCAAACACACTCAGATTTCAGATTTGTGTTTTGGAGTAGAAGCTGATGGATCCTCGTTATCTTCTTCTGAGGCAACTACAGATGAACCCGAGCAAAATAGAAGAATCGCTTTACCCATTTGGACTTATGGGGATTGGGATCTGTTTGCTTTGGAAATAAAGCATTTAATTGCACCGACTTGGCAATTTGTCTGCCACGTTAACGAAATTCCCCAACCCCATCAATATACTTGGCTTGATATTGTGGGCGAACGGGCTTATGTGATTCGGACCGCCAACGGGGATCTGTTTGCCGGTAAACTGAAGCATATTGATGGGCGACAACAGGGGCCTGACTTTGAGGGCCCTAGGGACTATGGTCTAGACCCCATTGATATTGAGGTCTTTTATGGCTTTGTCTTTATCCGGTTGCTGCGACAAGGTCCAAGCCTCAAAGAGATTTGGCATCAACCTGGTTTACTCGACCCCTATAAACTCGAACAAATGCAACCCATTGGTGGATCGGGTCAGTATGATATTTCCGTGGAAGTGGACTACAAGCTGCTGTGGGAGAACTTCTTAGAAGATTACCACTTCCCGATGATGCACAAAGGATTGACCTTAAGGTTTGGGGTATCGAGTGATTGTGAAGGGATTAATGGCATGATTATCCCCATGCGAGACCCCGCTTCGCCCAAGTTAAACCCAGTTGAACGGAAATATTATGACTGTGCCAAGACCTTAGCACGACATGACTGGGAACGGGAGAAAGAACTCCAGCGGTTCGCCGCAGAACACCAGTTTTTACCAGAAACCTTGTGTTATTCTGCCTTTTGCTCAATGGCCGCCCAAGAAGAAATGCCCATGCCCTTTTCCTTGAGCGTTTTCCCTGAACACGTCCAAACCTTTTCCATCGTGCCTGGGGGACCCCGTGAATCTCGTTTTCATGTTCGCAGTTATGGTCATCGGATGCCACCAAACCCTGCGGAAGCGGAGGTGATTAAAGCGGCACAACTGGCAAACATACAACTCTTAGCAGAATCGTTACAAGAGGATATTCGAGTCAACTACATTACTCAGGATAGTGTATCATCTCAGTTGTTTGAAAAACTGGGGGTTTTCAGTATTGCTGAGTGGGATGTAGCGAAGTTTCAGGAAGCCGTTCAAATGAATATTCCAGTGACTTCTTCACCCCGTAAACCCCCTAAACTTTTGAACTTATGAATATTTCAACATTTTGCACCGGTAACTCAAATTTAGCATCTCTCAAAAGTTCTGGGATGCTACAACCGATAACTAACCTTTAGCTTTTCTTACTCAAATCATGCTGAAGTTCGCCATTGAATTTAATTATTCTATACCGACTTCTAAAACGTTAGTTGTCGGGACTTTAGGGCCAGCCGGAACGAGTAGTGAAGAGGCACTTGAATATGTCGTTGAGCAATTACAATTAGAAGAACTTTCAATTACCACGAAGTTATTTGATAACTTTAGCCAATTAAAAGAGGCTTTGGTGTCAGAAGACGTCAATCTTGCTCTTGTTCCTCATGCTTACCATAACATTAATGACTTTTATATGGAGCCGAGTTTTGAACTGAGCTTCATTTTTATTTATCCAACACCTAGTTATGGATTAGCTAAGAAGCCAATCAACCAATTTGACATAAATAAGTGTACGATTTTAACTCATCCAGCTCCCTTACCATTGCTCTCTTATCTATTGCCAGATTATGAGCAGCAAAAATCCATTAAAGTTAAGTTAGTAGATTCCACTAGTGTAGCGGCAAAAGAGGTCAGTGAAGGATTAGCAGAACTGGCAATCACGAATGAAAAAGCGGCTGACAAATACGGCTTAGAGTTTATTAAAACTTATGGTAAAATTAAAATGAGTTGGTCAATTTTCCAAAAAAAAATATAACTACTTATTAGTCTTGGATTAATCAAACTATCATGACTATACTAAAATTAGTATAACAAATAAAAAAAATATGTCAGTATTTTTCCCAATCGGTAAACCGATAAAAGTAAAATCATCTGTAGAGTTATTAGCATTTCAATGTCAGGATACCGTTGTGCAACTGGCTGAGATTTGTCCAGGTGCGACCTTCGATTTACACCACCATCAGGAAAGTCAGATGGGTATGGTATTTAATCAAGGTTTAGAAATGAATATAAATGGGGAAAAAGCCATGTTGACTCCCTTGCAGGATGTTTATGTGGCGGATGCAAATGTTCCCCATGGTTCGGTTAATACGACCTCAGAAACGGTTCGATGTTTTGATGTCAAGCGTCTAATTCCTGAGGGAAACAAACAGATAGACGATAATGATAAGTTTCAGAATAAAATTTTTAAACTTGTATCTACTAAAGATGAAGAAACGGGGTTTGATTGTCAGTGGGGAACCGGATCGTGGTTTGAGCTCAAAATTACTCAAATTCCCCCAGATGGAAAACTACCTGTCAACCAATCAGTTCGTGATAAAATGGGGATTATTCTCAATGGTAAACTGGTGATGACTGTTGGAGAAGAAGAGCAAACTTTAGAATACGGAAAAATTTATTACGCACCGACTGAAATTCCCTATCGTGGATACAATAAATCTAACCAAGACGTTTGTTTAATTGAAATTGGGATCTAAATTGGAATCTAATCAATGGATTTAGGATTAACTGGAAAAATTGCTTTAGTAACAGGGGCGAGTGCAGGGATTGGTTATGCTATCGCTGATAGACTCGCTGGGGAAGGATGCAAGTTAATTATTTGTGGTCGAAATCGCGATCGCCTAAAACAAGCTGAACAAGTTTTCCAAACTGCGGGAATAGAAATGCTTAGCATTTGTGCAGATGTTCAACAACCTAATGATTCTCAAAAGTTAGTGGATTCAGCACTAAGTAAATTTGGTAAAATTGATATATTGGTGAACAATTCAGCCGGGGCTAATTTTGCTAAAAATGAGGTAGAAGAAATGTCTGATCAAGATTGGAGGACTGTTTTTGAAGGGAAGTTACTGGGCTATATTAGAATGACAAATTTGGTGTTACCGACCATGAAAACTCAGAAATGGGGGCGAATTATTAATATTGTCGGGACATCCGGAAAAGAGCCTTCTGGTACGCTGATTAAATCAGGAGTTGCTAATGCAGGATTAGTCAATTTCACCAAAGCAGTTGCTAACCAAGTAGCGCGGTATAATATTCTCGTGAATTGTGTAAACCCTGGCATCATTGATACACCAAGACATCAAGACTATTTAGAACTATTTTCTAAAATTGGTAATAAAACTGCCGATGAAATTAAAGCAGGAATGGATAATAAAATTCCCTTGGGTCGTAGAGGTGAGGCGATGGAAGTTGGTACTTTAGTGGCATTTCTAGCTTCAGAATGTGCTAGCTATATCACCGGAATTTCAATAGCAGTTGATGGGGGATTATCTGTCGCTGCTTTTTAATATAAAAATATTTAATTAATAAATAAATACCCAAAAATGGTTGTTGCGCAAAATAAAATTAAAGATATTGAAGCAATGTATCCCCTTTCATCGACGCAAAAAGGGATATTATTTCAGACACTGTATCACCCTGAATATCGGTTATATTTCGACCAATTTAAGTTTACGATTCACGGAAATCTGAATCCGAAGGTCTTTGAACAGGCTTGGGTGAGACTTGTAGAACGACACCCAGTTTTGCGAACATTATTTGTTTGGAAAAACCGTAAGCACCCTGTTCAAGTTGTACGTAAAACAGTCAAGCTAACCTGGATTTATCATGACTGGCAAACCCTATCTCCTGAAGCCCAAAAAGCCAGGATGGATGCTTTTATAGACAGTGATCGACAACAAGGGGCTGAACTTGGGAAAGCACCCTTAATGCGATGTGCTCTGATGCAGGTAGCCGAAGAAAAGTACGAATTTGTATGGAGTTTTCATCACATTATTTTAGATGGTTGGAGTTGGCCAACTTTACTGAAGGATGTCTGGGCATTTTATGATTCGATTAAGAACAATTCCCCCTTATCCTTAACTCCATCTCGCCCCTATCGGGATTATATTACTTGGTTACAGCAACAAGACCTGTCTGAAGCTGAGACATTTTGGCGAAAAATCCTGGAAGGGTTAACGGCATCAACTCCTTTAGTAGTTGATAATTACAGCAAAGATCAATTGGCACAGACCCAAACCTGTTTAATGGGGCTTCGTGATCTCTCAACAGAAGCAACCGCGCGTTTAAAGTCTTTTGCCCAACAAAATCATCTCACTCTCTCCACTTTAGTGCAAGCAGCTTGGGCTTTGCTACTAAGTCGCTATAGTCGGGAGTCAGATGTGGTTTTTGGGGTGACCGTATCGGGTCGTCCTCCTGAATTAGCTGGTGTAGAATCGATGGTGGGGTTATTCATTAATACTCTGCCTGCACGGATAACAATTTCCGACACAACCGATACCCAGTCTTGGCTTGAGGAGCTACAACAACAGCATATCGAACGGGAACAGTATTCCTATACCCCCTTGGTGGATATTCAAAGTTGGAGTGATATTCCTGCGGGACAACAACTGTTTGACAGTATTGTTGTGTTTGAAAACTATCCTACTACGGAGCGAAAACTACCGGATAATTTGTACATCACCGATCTTCAAGATATCGGACTGACAAACTATCCCCTCACAATTGTAGCAATTCCAGGGGAACAGCTGAGTTTAAGAATTAAATACAATGGCGATCGCTTTGATGCAGACACCATTGACCGAATGTTGGGACATCTAGAAACGTTGCTGGTGGGAATGGTGACCTATCCAGCAGTCAACCCGACAGAATTACCGATTCTGACTGAATCTGAGCAACAATTGCTCTTAGTGCAGTGGAATCAAACCGAGAGTTCACAACCAATTACAGGCTGCATTCATCAGCTATTCCAGCAACAGGCAGAACACAATCCCCATGCCACTGCTGTCGTTTATGCAGATCAATACTTCACTTATCAACAATTAAACCAAAAAGCCAATCAGTTAGCCCATTATCTGCAAGATTTGGGGGTGAAACCGGATGTCCCTGTTGGCATTTGCTGCGAACGTTCTCTAGAAGTGGCAATTGCTATCCTGGCTGTCTTGAAAGCTGGGGGGACTTGCGTTCCCCTCGATCCTAACTATCCCCCAGAACGTTTGGCTTTGATGCTAGCAGATAGTCAACCCCCTGTGGTGTTAACCCAGTCAACGGTTAATTTTCAGGCAAATTACCCCTGTCATCTCCTCACCTTAGATCAGGAATGGGACAAAATTGGATCACAATCTGATCTTAATCCTGATAGTAGAGTCAAACCCGAAGATTTAGCCTATATTATCTACACCTCTGGCTCAACGGGAACCCCGAAAGGTGTTGCGGTTCCTCATCGCTCCTTGATCAACTTAATTGAACACCATCAAGGGGAAATGGCAACAGCTGTTGGGGTTTTGCAGTTCGCTTCCCTCAGTTTTGATGTAAGTTATCACGAAATTGTTGCAGCTTGGGCGTTTGGGGGAACGCTCTATCTTTCCTCAGAAGCCGAACGCAAAGATATTGATAAACTCATTCAGCTTTTAGCAAATCATCCCATCGCAAAGGTTATTCTTCCGGTTGTATTGTGGCAACAAATTGCCGAAATATACGGCACACAAACCCATCTATTTGCTAATCTTCGAGAAGCAATTGCTTGCGGGGAACAGTTGCAAATTACTCAACCGATGGTCGAAATGTTCAAGGGTTTGCCCCATTGTACCCTCTACAACTTTTATGGCCCTTCGGAAGCGGATTTGGTGACAGCCTATCGGTTTAGCGATCGCCCAGAAAGCTGGCCAGTCTATCCCCCCATAGGCAAAGCGGCTGTTAACGTCAACGTTTACATATTAGATAGCAAACTGCAACCCGTTCCCATTGGTATTCCCGGAGAACTTTACGTTAGTGGCGGCGGTTTGGCGAGAGGTTATTTCAACCGTCCCGAAATCACAGCCGAGAAGTTCATTGCTAATCCTTTCAGTGTGGATGCCAACTCTCGCCTTTATAAAACAGGAGATTTAGCCCGTTATTTACCTGATGGTAACATTGAGTTTTTAGGACGAATTGATTCTCTAGTTAAAGTTCGAGGTTTTCGGGTTGAACTCGGAGAAGTCGAAGCGGCTTTGAGTAAACATCCTCAAGTCAGTCAAGCTGTGGCTCAGGTTTTTGGAGAAAGTGCCAGAGAAAAGTATTTGGTTGCTTACTTTATTCCTCAACAAAAACAAACGGTAACGGTCGAAGCGTTACGGCGGTTTCTGCAAGCCCAGTTACCTGATTATATGATGCCATCAGTCTTTGTGGAGATGGAGTCTTTTGAGCTGACACCGAATGGTAAGGTTAACCGTCGTGCCTTGAGGGAACCCACCACAATGCGACCTTCACTGGGACAAGCCTTTGTGGCACCGCGCACCCCCACAGAAGAGATTTTAGCAGGGATCTGGCAGGATGTACTCGGTTTAGAACGGGTTGGGATTCACGACAACTTCTTTGACTTGGGAGGACATTCCTTGCGGGCAATGGAGGCGATCGCTCTTAGTCGGAAAGCACTCCAAGGGGAATTATCAATACAGGATTTCTTTGGAGCGCCAACCATTGCGGAAATTGCCCAACACCTAGAAACAGCAAGTCATCAGTCACTCCATCTAGATAAACCCCCGCTGCAACCTAGACCTGTACAATCAGGCAGGGAGCCAATTTCTTATACACAGCAAGAATTTTGGTTTTTTGAGCAGTTATATCCAGGTAATCAACTTTACCATCTGCACTTAGTCTATCATCTCACCGGAAGACTCAATGTCACAGCCTTGGAGCAAAGTCTACGAGAAATTGTCCGGCGGCATGAAACCTTGCGGAGTAGCTTTGCCTGTGTGAATGGGGAAGTAATCTATGCGATCGCACCAGAGCCAGTCTATAGTTTCTCAGTTGTCGATTTGCGAGAATTACCGCCACAGGAGCGGGAACCTGAAGCCAAACAACAAGCTAATGCCGCCATTCAACACCCCTTTGATTTTACCCAAGGGCCGTTTCTGCGGAGTCAACTCTGGCAACTGGATGAAACAGAGTATGTATTTTTAATTGCGACCCATCATATTGTCGCTGATGGCTGGTCATTTGGCATCTTGCTGCAAGAGTTGTCTACTCTCTATACTGTTTTCTGTGAAGGTCAGTCTTCGACCTTATCAGAGTTACCCTTACAGTATGCTGATTTTGCAGCTTGGCAGCGACAATGGCTACAAGGGCAAGGGTTGGCAGATCAACTGACTTTTTGGAAACAGCACCTCGGTGTGACACCACCAGTGATCCAACTACCCACAGACTATCCTCGTCCGCCTCGTCGCACATTCACCGGAAGTGGGGAAACGGTGAAGTTTTCATCAGCTTTGGTCACTAAGCTCAAGAGACTCTGTCAAACCGAAGGCGTTACCTTGTACATGGCTGTATTGGCAGCTTTCAAAAGCCTATTATTTTTCTATACAGGTCAGGAAGATATTATTGTTAGTAGTCCCATTGCCAACCGGACGCAATCCGAAATTAGGGAAGCGATTGGTTTTTTCGTTCACTTGTTACCCTTGCGAACGCATTTTAAGGGAAACCCCAGTTTCCGAACGTTGCTGCGTCAAGTGCGTTCGGGAGTTATCGACGTCTACGCCCATCAGGAGATGCCCTTTATTAAGCTGGTGGAAGGACTCCAACCTGTTCGAGATCGTCACTATACCCTACTGACTCAAGTCATGTTTGTCTTGCTCAATTTACCAGAACAAGAGTTAAGTTTAACGAATCTAACAGTTCAACCTTTAGAGCTGGAAAAAAGTGATGGGCGAGATATTGCAGAATTTGATTTGAATCTATATCTGACAGAAACTTCCGCAGGAATTGAAGGCAGTTTATTCTATCGAACAGATTTGTTTGCCGCTACAACCATTACCAAAATGGTTAAGCAATTCCAGGTGTTGTTAGAATCTGTCGTGACTGATCCGGATCGGACTTTGGTACAACTGCGCTCATTTATAGAACAAACAACTGAACCCATACCCCAGTCTAAAGTTGCTACTGAAGAATCCCTGGAATCTAAACCTTGGGGAGAGCCGACAAATCCTACAGAAGTTACCTTACTCAAGATATGGCAAGGGGTATTAGGACTCGAAACAATTAGTACAAACGACAACTTCTTTGAGTTGGGAGGATATTCAACCCAACTCCTACAAGTGGTGGCAAAAATTCAAGACATCTATTCAGTAGAGATTCCAATTGCCACACTATTTGAGTATCCCACGATTGCTGAGATGGCGAATGTAATCATGGACTTGAGATTAGGATCTGTTTAAACCACCTCAAAAAGTGAGATACTCCTTGGGTTTCCTATTGTTATAGTTATGAAAAGATTAACTGCCCTAACTCAACATAGGTATCATCGATATAGGATATTCATCTGTTTTATCCTGGCAATTGCCCTGGTTAGTTGTCTTCAACCACGTTTGCTTCACAAACCAGCACTAGGGTCTCAAATCATTGTTAGTAGTTCTGTAGAACCTAATACCTTTAATCCTCAACTCATGGAAGAAGGAGCGGGAATTTTAACTTACTTGTACGAAGGATTGGTACGAGAAAATGAGCGGGGTGATATTGAACCAGCACTGGCTGAATCCTGGGAATTTTCTAGGGATCGACGGAAAATTATGTTTACCCTCCGAAAAGGACTAAAGTGGTCAGATGGCAAACCCCTCACAGCAAATGATGTTGTATTTACCTATGATGATATTTACAAAAATCCTGAAATTAATGCCTATGCTAGGGATTTTTTAAAAATTGGTAAAAATCGGGAATTTCCCACCGTTAAGAAGCTGGATGATTGGCGTGTTGAGTTTACCCTACCTGAACCCTTTTCTCCCTTTTTGCGGATCACTCGCATGGAAATATTACCTGCCCACGTATTGCAATCATTGATTCACAAAAAAGACCCTGGGGGTAGGCTTTTATTTCTCTCTGCCTGGAGTACAGATACACCCCCAGAACAAATTATTAGTAACGGTCCTTATCAATTAGAATCCTATATTCCCGGCGAACGAATAACCTTTAGAAAAAATCCCCACTACTGGCGTAAAGATGATCAGGGTAACCCTCAGCCTTATATTCAGCGAATTATTCAGCAAACGGTTTCTAATGATGACACAGCATTAATTCAATTTCGGGCTGGAGTGCTAGATTTTATTAAAGTCAATATCGATTCTTTTTATTTGTTAAAAAAAGAGGAAAATAAAGGTAATTTTACGATTTACAATGGAGGAAAGCAAACAACAACAACAGTGATAACGTTTAACTTAAATACGGGAAAGCGTCATGGTAAACCTCTAGTAGACCCGATTAAATCCCGTTGGTTTAATACTGTTGAATTCCGCCAGGCTATTGCTTATAGCATTAATCGCCAGCGTCTACTTAACACGCTATTTAAAGGGTTAGGGGCACTCCAAAATTCTCCCATTGCCGAGCAAAGTCCTTACTATCTTTCTCCGGAAGCAGGCTTGCCAGTCTATGACTATAATATTGATCAGGCAAAAGCCTTGTTGATTCAGGCAGGGTTTCAATATAATTCTCAAGGTCAGTTATTGGATTCAGCCAGCAATAGAGTGGAATTTACCCTTACCTATAATGTAGCTCATCGAACTTTACAGAATATGGCTCCCTTGATTCAGCAGGATTTAAAAAAAATTGGAATTAAAGTTAATTTACATCCGATTGCGGTAACATTAGTTGTAGACAAATTAATGAATACGATGGATTGGGAGTGCCAAATATTTAACGGCTTTCCGATGGCAATAGAACCCCATGATACTATTAACTTTTGGTCTACAGAGAGTAATTGGCATTTTTTTAATCGCCAGCCACAAGGCCAACAAACACCAGTAACAGGACGTTTAGTCCCTGGTTGGGAGCAAAAAATTACCGATCTCTATCTAGAAGGAAGCACAACTTGGGATGAAACCAAGCGTAAGCAGATTTATGCAACCACTCAAAAACTTAGCCAGGAGTATTTACCATTTATTTATCTCGTCAACTCATTATCAATGGTAGCAGTGCGAGATCAAATTCAAGGAGTGAAACACTCTGCTCTACAAAGTCCGTTTTGGAATGTCAATGAACTAAAATTGGATAATGCTAATAATTTGTGAATTTTAGGGAATTGGTGAATCAAGGAATGACTAAGAGGTTGTCTGAGAAGTCTCATTTGCTACATCCAAGCCCCCTAAATCCCCATCTGTAAAAAAGCGAAGCATCCGCTAATTCCCCCCAGAATTGGGGGGTTAGGGGGGCTCACAGGGGTAGGTTTTTTACATTTGGGTAAAACATAGGACAAGCCAGAGGGAGAGGAAAAGAAAAACAACGAACAAATGATGATTTTTAACGACAAATTAAGTATATTGTCTTGATGCAATAGCGAGTGGGGGAAACCCCCAAGACCGCGCTGCATCGCTTGTCTGTACCCCCACACCCCACACCCCACGCCCCACACCCCACACCTGACGTCTTTGTAAAAAACATACCCTTGAAAGGGTTAGGGGGGCGGGGGACTTTTAGAAGCCAATTGACTCTTGTTCCCCCCAAAGTTGGGGGGCTAGGGGGGCAAAATTCAGTATAAAAAAACTTTTCAGATATCCTCTAAAATTGGGGTGGGTATCCTGCCCATAGTAGACTCAGATCTACTATGATTTAGAGAAGGTTTAGTGCTATAGCTCAAGAAAGAAAAGCAATTGTGAAATCATCCCTTTTTGACTTAACAGGTAAAGTCGCCATTATCACAGGCTCTGCACGAGGTATTGGTCGTGTGTTGGCTCAAGAATTAGCAGCATTGGGAACGAAAATCGTTGTCGCTGATATGAAGGCAAAAGACTCCGAAAACACTGTAAAAGCTATTCAGGAGGCTGGCGGGGAGGTGATCGCCATTCCCACGGATGTGAGGAAGCGCCAAGAATGCGATCGCCTAATTAAGAAAACCGTTGCCCATTATCAGCGATTAGATATTATGCTCTGTAATGCAGGCATTGATATCATCAAACCAGCGGCTGCATTAGAGGAGCTGGAGTGGGATGATATTATAAACACCAATCTTAAAGGCTATTTTCAATGTGCTCAACTCGCCGCTCAACAAATGATCCAACAAGGCACTGGTGGTTCAATTATTATGAACTCTTCCATCGCCGGTGTGGTGGGAATTGCCGGTTCAGCAGCTTATACAGCCTCAAAAGGGGGGGTAAATTTGCTAGTGCAGTCCCTAGCATTGGAGTGGGCTGAGTACAATATCCGAGTCAATGGGTTTGGCCCGGGCTATATTGACAATATCATGGAGGGTACTGAAAGCTTTCGTCGCCCCCCAGAGGAAGACCAGCAACACTTGAACACCGTTATCCCGATGAAACGACGGGGTAAACCGGAGGAGTTAGTAGGGCCAGTGATTTTCTTGGCTTCTGAAGCAGCGTCCTATGTAACTGGGGCAATTTTGATGGTAGATGGCGGCTACAGTGCGATGTAGGGCTTGGGAGAATAAGTAACAAGTCTGGTGGCAAGGGGAGGGAACAGGGAACAGGGAATTAGGGAACAGTGATAAGATTTGACTATTTCAGCATTGGAATTGATTGTTCACGCCTGACCTTATTAAGTATTTATGATCCATAGTGCAAGATGTGAGCGTCCAAGGGGCGCGTTTTTCGCTCCCCCAACGAATGAAAGAAACACTCCGAAGCTCCCTCTTGCCTGTTCCCTGTTCCCAGATCCGCTGTTCCCTTGTGTTTCTTAGGAGTCTAAGCATTCAGCTGATAGCTGATATAGGATATTTTCATGAATTTAATCACTAAATTTGATATCTGGAAAAACTGGAGCTATTCTAAGTTATTACCAACAACTGCTTACAGTAGTATCTTCGCCATTACATTAACGGCAGTTTTTGTAATTGCCAATCTAATTGCTCCTTATCCCAACATCCCGGATAATCTTGGTTTAATTAGTCTTAAGCTAGAATACTTTGCTAAACACAAAGATGAATACAATGCTATTTTTCTAGGTCCTAGTACGACCTATCGCGGTATAGTCCCTAATGTATTCGATCAGTTAATGGCAGAACAAAACCGAGAAATTAAATCCTTTAACTTTGGAATCAATGGCGCAATAGCAGCAGAGACGGATTTTTACTTAAGAAAGATAATAGCCTTAAAACCCGCTAATTTAGAATGGTTGTTTGTCGAATACCCAGAGCGGACGTTAGAGCAATATATTAATAAAAATGCCAATTCCGCCAGGGGAATATATTGGCATACACCTCGACAAACTTTATTAGATTTTCGCTTAATTATGGAATTAAAACAAAACCTAAGAGATAAGTTTTTTGCCGCATATGCTACCTTAAAAAGTTGCCTAATTAGAACGTTTTGGATGGGAAGATTTGCTAATTTTTGGCAAGTCAAGGTATTAGGAATGAAATTATTTTTAGATGAAATTCCAGACTATTCAAGATTAGCACAAGAGTCTGGCTATTACGCTCATGATTTGCAAACCTTACAGAGACATAAGTCTTGGCATCAATTTTTCCTAGATAATCTAAAAGATGATTACTATCAAGATGTAGAGCAGTTAAAGCAAGGCAATATTTCACCAATAAAACCCTATAGCTTAAAGGTTCTCAAAGAGATGTGTCAGTACATCAACGATTATGGAATCAAGCCAATTCTTTTTATTTCTCCAATTGTACAAGAAAGAGGATCGACAGCAAATAACTTATATAAACAGGGAGATATTTCACCCCTGTTTGCCTTTAACGATCCTGAAGCTTTCCCCAATTTATACCAACTTGACCGCAGATTTGATTTTTTACATCTAAATCACCAAGGGGCAACAGAGTTAACAGCTTCTTTAGCACAAGAATTCGCTCAATATCTGGGAAGGGAACAGGGAACAGGGAACAGGGAACAGGGAACAGGGAACAGGGAACAGGGAACAGGGAACAGGGAACAGGGAACAGGGAACAGGGAGTAGGCAGTATAGAGTAGGTCACAGGAAACAAAAATTCTCACAATTTATTTAGTATTGCTATATCATTTATACTAAAAATTAGCGATGATTTTTACAGAGTTTCGCTTTCTATTTTTCTTTATTACTGTTTTCTGTGTCTATTGGATATTACGGAAACATCACCATCGTAAATTTTGGTTACTGGCTTGTAGTTATATTTTTTATGGTGCTTGGGATTGGCGATTTTTATCGTTAATGTTGGCTTCTACTGTCCTTGATTATATCGTGGGTTTGATGCTGTCTAGACCTCAACTTGATGAGGCTAATCCAGATGATAAAATTCAAGGAAGTCAGGAAATTAAACCCTTCGATTGGGATACTATCCTCTCCAAACCCCAAAGCACCCGAAAACGTCAAGGATGGCTAATCTTGAGTTTAGTGGGTAATCTTAGTATCTTAGGCGTTTTCAAATATTACAACTTTTTCACTGATTCTACTGCTAATTTTCTCCATTTCCTGGGATTACCCATCAGCTTTCCCATTCTACAAGTTATTCTACCTGTAGGCATTAGCTTCTATACCTTTCAAACCCTCAGCTACTCTCTAGATATTTACCGAGGTAAACTCAAACCCACCAAAAACTTCTGGGATTTTGCCTTGTTTGTCAGCTTTTTCCCCCAACTCGTTGCCGGACCAATTGTTCGTGCTGCCATCTTTTTACCCCAGTTATTGACCCCAAAAATTTTTAGTCACGTAGATGTTAGAGGCTGTTTGATGCTGTTTCTAGTGGGTTATTTCAAAAAAGCCTGTATCTCTGATAATCTTGCCCCTCTAGTAGACCAGTATTTTGCGAATCCAGAGATTTATACAGTAGCGAGTGCCTGGATTGGTGTAGTCTCTTTTATTATCCAAGTTTATTGTGACTTTTCCGGATACTCAGATATGGCGATCGCCTGTGCTGGTTTACTCGGTTATAGATTACCTTTAAACTTCAACTTTCCCTACTTTGCTAGCAACATCACAGAACTATGGAAACGCTGGCATATTACCATGTCTAGTTGGTTCCGAGACTACCTTTATGTACCTTTGATGAGAAGGCGAGAAAAAAAACAGAGAACCAAGCTTTTCTCCTATAGTAATCTGATCTTTACTATGCTAGTAACGGGACTATGGCATGGTGCCGCTTGGCACTTTGTGATTTGGGGAGGATTAAATGGCATCGCTTTAGCGGTGCATCGGGAATGGTCAACTTGGCTGTCTCCCTACAAGAAATTACTCCCTATTCGGAATGCTCTAGGTGTACCTTTAACCTTTTACTGGTTTTGTGCCTCTGGAATCTTTTTTCGCAGTGAAGATTTTTCGAGTGGTTTAACCATTGTCAAATCTTTTGTTTTCTTCAATTCTTCTGGTACAGAAAATTTAGCACTTCAGGCAGCATGGCTGTTTATCCCTTTAGTTTTACTCCACTGGGCCGCATACAAAAACTGGTTTGTTAACTGGTGGCGTGTCATGCCCAATTGGAGTTTCGCAACGTGTTATGGACTCTGTGTATCAGCTATTTTACCCTTGGTTGCATCCCTGCATCAACCCTTTATCTACTTCCAATTTTAGGTTATAATTGTTGATAGTAATGGAGAAGATCATCGGTCAACTTGTCCCAAGAAAATGTGTCCACAACCCATTGTCGTCCAGCTTGACCGAATGATCGCCTCAAGTCGTTGTTTTCCAGTAAATTTACTATGGCTTCAGCCAAGCTATCTGCATCACCTCGCTCTACCAATTCTCCCGTTTTTCCTGCTTCTACCAATTCCGGAAAAGCACCACCCTGAGTCGCAATTACTGGTAATTCCATCGCCATTGCTTCTACAATGGGCATTCCAAATGGCTCTTGCCAAACCGAAGGAAAGACAAATAGATCAGCTTCTTGATAGTATGTGATCATCTCTTCGTGGGGAACTTTCCCTAGAAAAAAGACCTTGTTAGCGGCACTTTTTGAGATTCGCTGTTGTAATAACTCCCGATAGTGACCGCGAAAATAGGGCATGAGCGATCGCACTTTTGGGTCATTGCGGTCAAGAATATACCAGAGTAGCATGGCATTTTCTGGTCCGACTAATTTAAGCTGGACGTTGGGATAACGAGACACCACTTGGTTAAAGGCATCGATTAACACATGAACCCCTTTTTCTGGGGAGATTCTGCCCACAAAGAGAATTTGCTTAGGGGTTTGAGTATGATCTAATCGGGATTGAACTGTAAACCGATGCAAATCCACACCATTGTAAAGGGTTTGACAGGGAATGTGAGGGAGATAGTGTCGGACTTGATTAGTAATATAATCGCTGCATCCGAGAACTAAATCTGCTGAACTGAGGCACTGGTTAACAAATGGTGGATCGAACTGTGGCAGTAAGTCGCTGTGAGCATGGAAAATGATTTTTGCCTTAGGATTAAAAGCACGCATCAGCGGCACAAATTGAAAGGCAATATGCAAGTGAATCACCTCACACTGCTGTTGCTGCATATCACGAGACATTTTCCGATATGCACCACAGTAAAACCATTTTGAAGCGTAGAATGGACGTTGAGGATTCGATACATTCCACTGATCGAGGTAGTTGAGAGGCTCTAACACCGAATCAATCCAGGCGGCTGTGATTCTCCGATATCGGATCCCTTCTTCCACAGATTCATCGGTTTGATGATAAGCTGCTTTAGCACCATAAAAAAGCACTTCGTGCCCTAGCTGAACTAAACGGCGAGCCAAGGCATAGGAAACGAGACGAACAGCTCCCGATTTCGGGGGTTCTGCTGGTATGTAGGGATAATCAGCAAAGGCTATTTTCATATTACTTTTAAGAAGGGAACAGGGAATAGGGAATAGGGAATAGGGAATAGGGAATAGGGAATAGGGAATAGGGAATAGGGAATAGGGAATAGGGTTTGCCTTATCGAGTCCATTGACTCGGTTTTTGAAGTAATAAGTAATAAGTCAAGATTTGATTAGGGCTTTCCGGGTTAAAGTGCCAGGAAATTAAATCGTTGGGCTCAAAAACCTTGCACCTTCGTGGAAAATTCGCTAAAACCTAACA